>CAVHFE010000069.1:3518-9704 GCA_963635145.1 Oscillospiraceae bacterium | reverse complement strand
GGATAGCTTTGAGCTCCCGGAGGCGTCATTGACAGCTCTCCATGATGTTGTCGGAGGGTCGTCTGGGCACAACCCGACTTCAAGACGCACTTCAGGCAAAACCCGCAGAACCTCTCAAAAGCAGATCGTAAGCCTCCCTATGGCCGATCTCTGTCTCGATCTCGACCGTGGCGTTGTTTCGATCAAATGGTCGGGAAGGCAGTACCCCCATTCTTTCCTTGGGTGCCGCTTGGATTTTTATGTAGACGGCGAAAAGCGCCATGAGCAGAATTTCGCGTCCAGGCTAAACAAATGCGTTCTCGAAGACGTGGACATCGAGATAGCCCCACGGCCCCGTTACGATATAGAGCTCCGTCTTATGAGGCGCTCAGAACAAGACAGCGACAAATTTGAGGCCATCAGCTCCCATGAGCAATCCTTCGAGCGAAGCAAGCCTGGATGCTTCGAGTTCATCCGCGGATTGGATGGAACATTCCGCCTTAGAGAGCGCAAGGACAGGATCTCTCGCACCAGGCAGATCGCCTACGTGATGAAAAGAGGATTCCGTGTGGAGCCAGATGCAGGTATGACTTTAATCGCGGTTTACGAATCGGGTGAGGCGTGGAGCGGATCGTCTGCGTTCGTCTTCGAAGTGAACCCCGGTGCTTCCGGCTCTATACGCATGACAACGAGCGATGGATCCGAGGAGGAGGTCGCGGTTTGGCAAGAGTCTTATCGTGCGCATATCCACAAGCAGCATGTAATCGGCGAGACGCTCGGAGGGCTTGACCTTTTCGGATTCGTTGATGGCGAAGGCGGGGTCAACGTTGGATTGCCGACGATAACGATTGAAGCGGCCGACGGATCGGCAGCGTTTAGAGATCTTGATGTCACTTGCCTTTGCAACGGAAAATCCGTTAGCGTGCCCAAAGAGGTTGTTTGGGAAGACAGCCTTGATGGCCACGGATCATCCCAAATCGCGCTTGCGCTTAACCGAACGTGGATAGACCGGCTTTCGGAGGTCGTCGAGATAACCGCAAGACAGATTTCAAATAAGGGCAAAGTGGTCTTCAGGTACCGTTTTGCGGTCATCCCCATCAAGAACTTCAAGCTTGGAGAAGCGCATGTCGAGAACGGCTGCATAGTGGCTGATTACTCATTCCAAGCCAAGGCCAATATCGAAGTCACAGACTTCAACGGCCTCAAAAAGGAAGTCCATGCGCACGAGTGGTATAGCAAAAGGATGCTTCTGAAAGACGAGTTCCTCCCGATAACCATCGCTTCGGAAGACGGCCAGTTTTCCGTTAAGGCAAAGCTGGCCTTGGTGGCGATAGAGGTTAGGATACCCGGGGAGCTTACCAGCCTCTCGCGTAAAAGGCCCATATGCCTGGCCGATGCGATTGCCATGGGGGTCCGCAAGGGGGAAATCACCATAAAGGCTCTCGGGTGGCGCCATAACAGGGGCGTATATGCGATGGCGGGTTACAACATGCTCTGCGTTAAAGAGTTGAAACAGCCCACGGAAATAACTTTGAATCTGCTAAACAGGGCAAAGATGTTTGTGCCGCAGAGGAACTCAGAGCCGCGCGACCTGAACATGATCATCTCCATCGGCTATGGCGACGAAGAGGACACGAAATCCGGGAAAACGGTGATGGCCTTAACTGACGTAGAGGCGCTCCGGATGAGAGAGGGCCTGGGGTTCAAAACTGCGTACATCGCAACGAAAAGCGAAGGTTGGTTCGTTTCTTTCGATAAGCCGATACTGTGCAATGCGGAGGTCTCCTTCAAGGATGTCGGAAGTACCAGGACATTAGGCGAGGAGAGAGTTCGCGTCTCAAAGGGGTCTATGGAATTTGCCCTACCCCTCGAAGTGAGCCAGTGGATACAGGCGGGCAATATGGTAGCCGCCCGATTCTCCCCTAAGGGAAGAATGGGCAAGGCGCTGGACGAATTCTCGTTCGAGGTTTTCCTGAAAGGATAGGTATGTCTCAGCAGAAACGCTTCAACCCTATACAAACGGCGAGAACGGTAGAGAACCTTTATCGCGAGTACATTGCAACGACCATTCATTTCGATGACAAAGGCCTGCAATCGCAGCTTGAAGCCATCCTGCGTAAACGCAGGTTCCTCGCGAAAGGCCCCTTTCTTGAGGCGGCACCACCCTACAAGCCAGCCTCGAGCGTCAGGGCGCTTGTAGATGAGGGGGTTCTCTGCAAGGGCATGCTGGAACTGGGTGGCTTCGATGTCGATAGGCCTCTCTACGAGCATCAGGAAAGGGCCGTAAGGAAAGCCGCTAAAAAAGAGAACTACGTCGTAGTGACAGGCACGGGCTCCGGCAAAACCGAGTCATTCCTCCTTCCCATAGTCAATGACATACTTTCAGAGTTCGAGAACGAAGGTCAGTCCAGCGGCATCAGGGCAATGATCCTCTATCCCATGAACGCGCTTGCCAATGATCAGCTGAAAAGACTGAGAGTGCTTCTCGAGGGAACCGATATAACCTTCGGAAGGTACACCGGAGACACTGAAACAAAGCGAGGAAAAGCCTTGAGGAAATGGCAGGCCGAGAACCCTGGGCAAAACAAGCTTCCTAACGAGATCATCTCCCGAGAGGAGATCCGGGAAAACCCGCCCAATATACTCTTGACGAATTACTCCATGCTGGAATACCTGCTCCTAAGGCCCGAAGACGCCTCCTTGTTCGGCAGCGCGTTCGGATCAAAGTGGAGGCATATCGCGATTGACGAGGCCCATGTATACACTGGTGCCCTTGGGACTGAAATTGCCTATTTGATACGCAGGCTAAAAGGGAGAATCGCATCGGAAGTCGGAGCCCCGCCCGCCCTCCAGTGCTATGCGACCTCTGCGACAATAGGCTCCGACAAGGACATGCCCGAGGTCGCCAATTTTGCACAGGGGCTCTTCGGCGAGCCGTTTGCGTCAGATTCGGATGATCCGGGCGTAATAACCAGCGAGACAGATTCCCCGGTAGACGCGCTGGCCAAAACCTCATGGGGTGCCTTGCCGCTTGATACTTGGAAGAAGCTTCGTGAATTCGTGGGAACCGATCCCAAGGAATCGAAGGCGAGCATCGCCGAGTTGCTTGCCCCCAATATCCCAAACGGCTTAGCCCTAGCCTTCGTAGAAGGCAGAGACACGCTGCTCGCGCTGGGGCGCATCCTCCTTGGAGAGGAGTCAACGATCGCCCTCGTAAAGAAGATGTCGGAAGGATTGCTCGATCTCACCAACATCGACAAGATGGACGAGATCGGCATCCGCGGCCTAAGAGGCTCGGACGATGGCATCGAAGTGCTTACGGCAATGGTCGAGGTGCTCTCTTGGGCGCAGCGCGCGGAAGATGTCCCCATACTGACCAGCAGGTATCACTCTTTCCTTCGCGCGCCCGAAGGCATCTTCATCAATCTTAGAGATATGCGGCTCATTGAGCACAAGTCAACATTGGAGATCTCGCAAGAAGGTTATAAGATCCCTGTTTACGAGACTTCGGTTTGCAGGCACTGTGGCCAAGCGTACATTCTCGGGAAAGAGCAATCCATATCGGACAGCAACCCACATTCATGGCTGAATCCGAAGCATTCGGGAACCAATGCAGACGATGAATTCATTCCGAGGGTCTATTACCGTCTCATCCCCGAAGGAGAAGAGCCCGATCCTAGCGAAACCGTCCAATGGCTTTGCCCGACTTGCGGATCCCTCGCGTCAAGCGAGGACGAGCATATACATTGCTTCGAGCACGACAAGATAAAGAGGATTGCCGTCGCCTGGAACCAATCGACCGAGAGCGACGCGAGATGCAACCATTGTGGGTACAGGAGCCAGATCGCGATTCACCCTATGAGGATCTCGCCGGAATCTGCGGGCACCGTTGTGTGCTACGACCTCGTACGAGACATCCCCGCCTTTAAAACAACCGACGACGATGCGCCAAAAAGCCGATTTTCAAAATCCAAGACAGAGAAGAAACGCGGAGGCAACGTCATCTGTTTCTCCGACAGGCGTCAGGACGCCGCTTTCTTCGCCCCCGTCATGAAACGCTCGTACGGGAAAATCACCGTCCGACAGCTCATAAGAGAGGCCGTAGAGGCAAAGTCCGTCGACGGCGAAGGGTGCACCCCAAGCCAAGTCATCAGATGGATCGCCAATACGGGCTTCAAGCGCTATTCGGGTTTTATGGAACCAGGCGAAAAAGAGGAGCAGGCCGAGGCGTGGATCGTAGACGAGCTTACAGCGGAGGATTCAAGGAACAGCCTTGAAGGGCTTGGTATCGTGAGGATTGAGCCCACGGATTTCATCAACGGGCTGAAAGAGGAAGGCGTTTCCAGCGCCATAGAGGAAGAGGTGGACGATCTGAAGGGAGCTCTACCTTGGCTCTCTGCCTCAGACTACGTCCTTTTTCTCAGAATCTGCCTCGAGACCCTTCGCGAGCGCGGCGCGATAGAGATTTCAGTCGGCGTTGAAGATTGGCGGACCAATCATTCGACGGAGCCAGGCGAGGTCGTGCTTGGGGAAAGCGACTCCGAAAAGAGCGACGTTAACTTCGTCGGAAACCCGAACTCGACGGTCGACAACAAGCGCGCCGCTTTTATAAGGAAATACGCTCGGAAGGTCTACGGAGAGGAAATCGCTCGAAATCACGTTCGCGATTTGCTGAAGAGCCTCTACGGGTTTCTCGTGGAATACCTACGTGATTACTTCGTAGGCTACGGCTACTTAAAGGGCAATTCTGATAGATTCCGGCTGAACAAGGACATCTGGAAGATGTACCCCCACAGCGACGACGACACAGTATATCGCTGCGATTCGTGCGGATGCGAGTCCCACATTGACACGAACGGCGTATGCACCACCAACAAGTGCGAAGGCACCCTCAAGGAGCTGACCTTCGATACCGCCAAAACTAAGGACAGGTACTACAAAGACCTCTATTGCCAAGAAGCTTTGCCGATAGAGGTCGAGGAGCATACCGCTCAACTTTCGTCCGAGCGCGCACGGCTGATCCAGAGCAGGTTCATCAAAGGCGATGTCAATGTCCTTTCATGCACAACCACCTTCGAGCTAGGCGTCGACGTAGGAGACCTACGCGCTATATTTATGCGCAACGTTCCGCCCTCCACGGCGAACTACACGCAGAGGGCGGGGCGCGTCGGCCGACGTGCGGGGATGCCCGGATACGCCCTAACGTTCTGCAGGCTTCGGCCTCATGATATCGCCCATTTCGAAGACCCGCGGAGGATCATAGCCGGTGAAACGAAGGTTCCCTTTTGCTATATGGAAAACAGCGTTATCGCCATCCGGCATGTATTCGCTGTCGCTCTGTCCGAGTTCTTCCGGCACGAAAGCGAGCACTCCCACCAGGACTACTCTCATACATACAATGACTTCATGTCATTGAGGGAGAAGAATCCGGAGGGCCTCGAGCGCCTTGCGGGGTTTTTGAGGAGTCGCCCAGATGCAGTCTCGCAACAGCTCGAGGTGGTGTTCTCGCCTGATTCCGAGATACGCACCGAACTCGGCATAGATGACTGGAGCTGGGTCGATAAGCTTGTTTCTCCCGAAGAAGGGCGCCTGACTGCGGCTCACGGCATCAAGAAGTCTGACTACGACAGAATCAACGAGGCGCTGAGCTGCTCCCAGAACTCAAATGAGCGCAGCAAGCTCGAGAAGTCAAAGGGGGCGCTGGAAGCAGAGCAGACCATTTCGGTCTTGGCGGAAAACGGAATACTTCCCAAATACGGTTTCCCAACCGATCTCGTCGAACTCCACCTCAGGGAGCTCGATCACCGCAAGAAGGAGGAGAGGCTCCAGCTTCAAAGGGGGCTTAGGCAGGCAATCACCGAATACGCCCCTGGGTCGGAGATCGTTGCCGGAGGAGAGCTGTGGCGCTCGACGGGAATCCGAAAGCAAAAAGGGCACGAGCTGATCAAGCGCAACTTCGGCAAATGCCAATGCGGCGCATTTGTTTGGCCGATTGACGACCTAAGCGACAAGGGCGAATGCCCTGTGTGCCATAGTTCCATAGAGCTCAAGAAGATCATGCTGATTCCCTCGCTAGGCTTCGAGGGGGTTAAGGTCAAGAAAGGCATCGGCGTCAGGAAGCCACGAGCAACGGGTCATTCGAAAATCTATTTCGTCCAGCATTCCCTTAACGAGGTAGTCCCTTCTAGCTTCGCCTTCCCCGGAGGC
>CAVHFE010000069.1:0-3477 GCA_963635145.1 Oscillospiraceae bacterium | reverse complement strand
GTTGTGCGTTGCGAACACCAACGGCACCGCTGGGTTCTCGATCTGCAATTACTGCGGTGCGGCAGCTGGCTTCAAAAATGATGTCGCCCATGAAGCGTACTGCCGGAAAAACAACCCGGCTCCGACATTCACAAGAATTGATGCTTTGGGGACATCGTTTACCAGCGATGTTCTAGAGCTGGTTCTTTCCCTTGATGGCCATCCGATGACAAACGAAAGCCAATGGGAGTCCGTTATGTGGGCGATTTTCACCGCAGCGGCGAGGATTCTTGATATCCCGCAAACGGAGTTGGGCGGCACATTATACGGTAACGACCACGGCGGAATGTCTCTTCTCATATACGACGATGTTCCCGGAGGCGCCGGTCATGCGCAACAGCTCAGCGGAATGGTCGAAGAGCTGATCAAAGCCGCCTACGAAACCGTGGACGGCCATTGCGGATGCGGTCCGGAAACATGTTGCTACGGTTGCATTGCGAATTACTACAACCAGCCGAAGCAGGCCGAGCTCTCTCGCGGTGCGGCAAAGGGAATCTTCGAAAAGCTGCTGGGCGTCTCCGAAGGCGAAAATATAGGCATCCCGAGCCCCGACAACCGCTTCGAACGCCAGGCCGAAACCGCATCGGATCTTAAAGCCAGCGTGCCTGTTTATCCCGAATTCACCCATGTCGACTACTCCTCTTCCGGGCTGAAGAGAATCGGTGAAGATGCTAGGGCTGACACCGAATCCGGCACTCGAATAATAGAGCAGCTCAAAGAGCTCGACGAAGAGCGGCTGCCCTCTTTCCCTGAACCGAATGTCGTGTTCGGTGTGGCCGATGACGAGTTCGTGGCTCTTCTCGCCTGGGAAGAGCCGCATGTCGCCGTTATTGAGCGAGGCGAATACGAGCATCTTTCGAGCGTGCTTCACGTTGACGCACCGCTTCTCTCGGGTTGGTCCCTGCTGGTTGCCGACGAAGTCACGCTTGAAGAAGTATTGGGAGTGCTCGAAGGAGAGCGCAAATGACATCGAGGATTTATCCAACCGACGGCCCACGCGAGTTTGACCCTTCGAGCCACGAGGACGTCATCTACAACGCTTTGCGCGACAGGCTTTCAGAAGAATACGTGGTTATCCATTCGTTCAAGTATAGAAATAGAACTTGTCGGGGATTCGTCGAGCGCGAGAGCGACTTTGTTATATACAACAAGCAGCTCGGGATACTGTGCATCGAAGCAAAAGCTGGCAGCAACATCGTCTATCGAGACTCCCAGTGGTTCTACAGCGGCGGAAGCAGAAAATTCAATCACGACCCATATGACCAGGCCGCTGATGCGATGTACAAGCTAAGAGAGCGCATAACGGCGAACCGCGATGGCAGTTTGAAGATAGCCGAATGCAGCATCCTATCGGCGGTGTGGTTCCCGGACATGAGCCGTTCTCAGCTCAGAAGCCTGAACTTGCCCGCACATGCCCTTGCCGACTTCACGTTTACGTACGAGGACACATTAGACCCCGATAGAAAAATTCGAGAGGTCTTCCAGGCAAAGTCTCAAGGCAGGTGGAATTCGTACCGTCACGACTACATCCCCTCCGAACCATCTGCCCTATCCGATCGTGAGGACAAGGAGATTCTCGACAAAGTTCTGCTTCCGAGTTTCAACATAGTCGAGATGCTGACCGTGAGGTTCGACAAGATTGAAAGAAAGTTTCTTCAGCTCCTCGATTCTCAAGCAAGAATCCTCGATTTTCTCGTTGACCAACGGAGCGCAGTCATCAACGGCGCAGCGGGTACCGGCAAAACATTGCTGGCAATAGAGCGTGCAGCTCAGCTTGCCGCAGAGGGCGAGCACTCTCTGTACCTGTGCGTGAACAGGCTTTTAAAAGACGACGTTGCCAGGCGGATCAAAGAAAAGGGCATATCGGAGTTCGTCGATGTCAAAACGGTTTCTGGATTAGCGTATGCCGAGACGGGCAGTTACGACGACTATCAGGGACTTTCAAAACGGCTCTTGTCAAATCCCTCTGAACCCGATTTCAAACATATCATCATCGATGAAGGCCAGGATTTTGGCATGCAAGCAATCGCAGACGCAGAAGTGCTTGAAAGCCTTTACCTTCTAAATGAGGGCGTTGACGATGGTTCCTTTTACGTTTTTTACGACGAAAGACAGCTGATTCAGGGTGTTGATTTGCCCGATTTGATCCGCGAAGCCGATTGCAAGATGACCCTATATGTGAACTGCAGAAACACGAAAAGCATCTCAGATTGCTCAATAAACGGACTCAACCGAAAAGTGAGACACAGGCTTCGCGATGAGGCCGTTTCGGGCGAACCGCCAAGATTTCTCTTCGAAACAAGTTCTGAGAAAGTCGAATCTCAGATAGACGAAATGATCAAAACTGCCAAAGAGAGAGGAATACCCGCAGAAAATATGGTCGTGTTGACTTGTTCGACCATGAAAAATACGAGGCATATAAGCAAGCTTAGCTCTACGCGGTTAGATCCAAAGAGAAAAACATGGGGTAGTTCGAAAGTTCCGGTGTACACGTGCCGAGAGTTTAAGGGCCTGGAGGCGGACGTGGTGTTCCTTGTAGACGTCGACAGATCCGTCTGGGAACAAGACCATAAATACCAGGCTCCTCCTGGCTTGCTTTTCTATACCGGCGCTTCTAGGGCAAAATTTCAACTGATTGTCGCTATAGAAATGACTGAGGAGGATGCAGCTGATGTTGCAGATATCCTTGATGGCATAGATAATCGGCACAGAAGGAAACCGTATCTAAAGCTCGAAAACATACTAAAAAAGCGATTAGCCCACTAGCATCGACAGCTTGAGTCTCCATAGCCGGCAGAAGGCTAACGAACAGCCAGCAAGCAAAACCCCTGGTAGCTCATGAGTTGGATTTGTCAGACAAACTTCGACAAAGCGATGACCTGCGGAAACGCGTTTTCGAGTTTGCCAAACCCTCGGGGACAATAATACAAACTCAAAGGGGCCGAGCAGGCCGTCTCCCGCACTCCGCCAGCAGGTCGTAGAGCATCACGGGAGTGTCGGCGGTCTGCGTGTCGAGGTGCCGGTCGGCGAGGGCGCCCATCGTCTAGGCGCCCGCCCGCAAGCGTCTCTTGCACAGCCGTCTGAGCAGGCTATATGCGGGATAAGGCTACCTGGCATCGCCCACGCTCTCCCTCGGGAGCAGCAGGACGGCGAGCACGGTGACCGCGACTGCGGCGATGGCCAGCGCGGCGAGGTCGGACAGTCCCAACGCTGGTATGCCGACGAGCATGCCGATCAGGTACGGCACGAGCCACGCGAGCCACACCGCGACGCTCAGGCGGTGGAAGCCGCGCTGCTGAGCGTCACTGCCGCGGAGCACGACGAAGGTGGCCCAGGCCGCGTGGAAGAGCATGAGCGCGATGGCCAGCGCGCCGGTTGCGGGATGGAGCGGCGACACGGCGCCGCCGCTGGCCTGCGCCATGGAGCCCATGAGGGCGG
>CAVHFE010000068.1:0-9895 GCA_963635145.1 Oscillospiraceae bacterium | reverse complement strand
ATGCGCTCACTGCTTCAGCAAATTTATGCGGATTCCTTCGGAATCCTCTTCATGGCTTTCAGAGCGACGCCCTCCAGGCGCCCCGCCCGCCGCGCGTTGCGTTAGGGGAGGGCGCGCTAGGGGGCGCCCTTTCCTTGGCTTGTTGGGCAACGTCGAGCAAATCGGCGTTTCTTTAGGCTAGAATAAGTCAGATTAAAGCTGAATAAAGAAGGCGAAGTTTGTTTGCGGCGAGTTCAAAGCTTGTCTGCCGCAAGATGCAAGGCGCTTGCGAACTGCATCTTCGCTCGTTTATAAGGGGATTAGTTTTGGCTATTAAGAAAAGGTTCATGCTTATGGCAACCGCGGTTTTCGCGGCAGCTCTTTTGGCTTTGCCCGCCATCGCGCATGCGGACACCGTCAAGATCACCGATGACGACCTTGTGGATGGGGTCTACACCATCACCAAGGCAGGCGATTACGAGTTGGATACCGATAACTGCACCGGCATCAATGTTGGCAAAGATGGTTTGTCGCTTACCAGTGTGGAAATCGATCTGAAAGGCAAGACCATTTCCAATAGTGACGATCATTCATGCGTTCATGTGATCGGTAACCTTCAGACTGATGTCACGATTAAAAATGGCGCTCTAGTCCAAACGAATGCTTCGAATGCAGCCTTGCGCGTCGACTCCAACGGTGGCTCTAGCCCCGATGTAGCCTTGATCAACATGAGCGCTAGCTCCGCTGACCATCAGTGCATCGACGTTCAAAACGGTCGGGTCAATATTAATGAAGGTAACGGGACTTTCTCCACGACCGGCTCTACAAGTGTTTTGCGCTGCTCCACCAGCGGCACTATCGAAGTTCACGGCGGTAGCTTTGAGGGCACGTCTATCACGGGCGAGAATAGGTATGAATATCAACTCTATGGCGGCACGTACTCTTCGTTCCCCGAAGGTTCCCTCTATGGCTCTAAGAACGGCTTCTTCTGCAACAGCGAGGGCAAGTTCGAGGTAAAGTCGGTAAGCTCGTTTGAAAAAGATGCGAACTACATCCTTGAGTACAAAGAAGGCGCTCAGACCTATCCCATTTACTTTGCGACCAAAGACGATGCCAACAAGTTCAAGGATACTTACGGCGAAAGCGTTGTGTCGGGCGTTCAGGATGCTTGGTTTGACGTTACCTTCAAGGCTGAAGGCGGCACACCCGCTTCCACCACCCAGAAGGTCTTCTACGGCACTTCCCCTGAAAAGGCCGAAACCCCTCAAAAGGACGACGGCGTGTTCAGCCATTGGGCTAAAGCCGATGGCAACAAGTATGAATACGACGAGCTCTACGAGGCCACAACCCTCACCGCTGTTTGGAACGATTACGTTGCTCAGGTAGGCGATAAGAAGTTCACCAGCTTGCAGGGTGCGGTGGACGCCATCGAAGATGGCTCCGCTAAGGCAAGCGAAATCAAGATTCTTAAGGACCTTACGGAAAACGTCACCGTGAGCAAGGGCGACTTCACGCTCGATCTTAACGGCAAGACTTTGAACGCAAAGGATTCCGAGGCGGTTATCACGGTGAGCGGCCCCGCCACGCTCTCGATTGAAAACGGCACCATCTCCAGCGAGGACGTTGACTCGGACGGAATTTCCGTTACGGATGCCGATGCGGACGTGACTCTTAAAGACCTCACCATCCAGGATGTTTACACCGCGGTTAAGGCGAGCGCAGGCAAGGTGACTATCGACAAGGGCTTCGTTGGTAAAAGTGACTCAGAAACGCTTCATGTCAGCGGCTCCGCTAAGCTCACCATCGAAGACGGCACTTTCTCAAGTACGAGTAACGATTTCCTGTATATCGAGGATCCGGACGAGCAAGGCTCTGTCGCCATTAACGGCGGTGAGTTCAGCGGCATGTGGGCTTCCACCGATTTCGCCGCAGCTTTGGATTTGCTCAAAATCAATGGTGGCATATTCGAGGACTGGGAGAACGTTTGCGCGGTTGCTGACGGTAAGACCTTCCTCGAGCGCGAGGACGGCCGTTTCGAGGTCGTCGATGCTGCGGGCGTTAAAGCTCAGGCAAGCTGGGTAGTGTCCACCAGCGCCTCTTACGAGGGTGACGAGTTTGAGTTCAAGGTTTACTTCCGCGACGAAACTAACGCGCGTGAGTGCTACAAAAAGATGGGCGAGGAAATTCCGGACGGTAATGCCTCCATCAAGGCCATCTACCATCTGGAGTTTGTCTCTCAAGACAAGACCGTTGAAGTTCGCGGCCTTGAAGAAGGAGGGGCCGTAGGCGAGTTGCCCGCCGGCAAGGAGATTGCCAAGTACGAGTTCCTTGGCTGGTACCTGAACGGCAACTACTCCGATGATTACAAGCTTTCCGCCGATACCGTGCTCGAGCACGACTCCAAGGCGGTTGCCCTTTGGAAGAAGGTCGACACCGACGAAGCAACTTCCGATCCCATCGAGATTGAAGAGGCCGACGAATCCAAGTCCAGCAGCTCTGATTCGGATAGCTCGGATTCCAAGTCCAGCCCCGAAACTGGTGACGCCGGCGTTGCCGCTCTCGGCTTCGCTGCCCTGGGCTCCGCGGCTCTCGCTGTCGCAGCTCGCCGTCGCAAAGCCGAGTAAGGTAGCATACGCATATACTTGGTCTAACACCAATGAACACTCAAGAAGGGACCCGTTAGGGTCCCTTCTTGCTGTTGGAGTTGCGGATCTTTCGTACTGCGGCGGGCGGGGCCCTGGAGGGTGTCGCTCTGAAAACCAAAAAGAGGATTCCGAAGGAATCCGCATAACAAAACTGAAGCGGTGAGCGCATGAGGAAGCCCAGGTCGATGACCTGGGCTTCTGAACGGCGGAACGAGCGATACCCGCAAGGAGCCTCGCCCGCCGCCGGGGCCGGCTTGATATGAAAGCCTCAATTGACGCGCGGACTATCCGACGCGCCCCGCTCAATGCAAGAAGATGCGCGCACGACATGAAATCTTTGGCTCAGGTGCTTTCGTCTGCGCCGCGCACCTTGCCCCGCCAGCCTTACTGGTGATAGTGCTCCAGGAAGTCGGCTAGCTTGTCCATGGCCTCGCCGAGCACAGCGCGACGGGGAAGGTACACCACGCGGAAGTGGTCGGGCTCGTGCCAGTTGAAGCCGCCGCCGTGGATGAGCAGTATCTTCTTTTCCTTAAGCAGATCGAGGGCGAACTGCTCGTCGTTGGTGATGCCGAACTTCTTCGTATCGATGCGGGGGAAGGCGTAGAAGGCCGCCTTGGGCTTCACGCAGCTGATGCCGTCGATGGCGTTTAAGCGCTCGTAGATGAACTCGCGCTGGTTGAACACGCGCCCGCCGGGTTTCACGTAATCCTCGACCGACTGGTGCCCCCACAGCGCGGTTTGCACGATGGATTGCGCGGGCACGTTGGAGCAAAGGCGCATGTTGGAGAGCATGTTGATGCCTTCGATGTAATCCTTGGCGATGCGCTTGTTGCCCGACAAGATCATCCAGCCGATGCGGTATCCCGCGATCATGTGCGACTTCGAAAGGCCGCTGAAGGTGACGCAGAACAGGTCGGGCGCCAGGCTGGCAATGGAGACGTGTTCGGCATCGTCAAGCACCAGACGGTCGTAAATCTCGTCCGAGAAGATGATCAGCTCGTGCTCGCGCGCAACGTCCACGATCTCCTGCAGCACCTCGCGCGGGTACAGGGCGCCTGTGGGGTTGTTGGGGTTGATGATGACGATAGCCTTGGTGCGGTCGGTGATCTTCTTCTTGATGTCGTCGATGTCGGGGTACCACTCGGCCTGCTCATCGCAGATGTAATGAACGGGGTGGCCGCCCGCGAGCGTGGCGCAAGCCGTCCACAGGGGGTAGTCGGGGCTGGGGATGAGCACTTCGTCGCCGTTGTCCAGCAGGGCCGACATCGACAAATTGATCAGCTCGCTCACGCCGTTGCCGGTGTAGACATCTTCGATGGTGACGTTGGGGATGTTCTTGATCTGCGAGTACTGCATGATGGCCTTGCGCGCCGAGTACAGGCCCTTCGCGTTGGAATAGCCTTCACACTCGGTGAGCTGGCGCGACATGTCGTAAATTACTTCGTCGGGGGTACGGAAACCGAAGGGGGCGGGGTTGCCGATGTTGAGTTTCAGCACGTGGGCGCCGGCTGCCTCCATGCGGGCC
The DNA here is from genome assembly GCA_963635145.1 of Oscillospiraceae bacterium. Lineage (GTDB taxonomy): Bacteria > Actinomycetota > Coriobacteriia > Coriobacteriales > Eggerthellaceae > Anaerotardibacter. The sequence continues at coordinate 5,746 of CAVHFE010000068.1, read as the reverse complement.
GCTTCGTCGACGACGGGGCCGCGGACATCGTACAGGACGTTGTCCAGCTTTGAAGACTTTGAAAACTCGCGCATGGCTGCTCCCTTTGAACTCCTTGAAAGCGAATGAAGCCGGCTTTGCGGCCTGGCTTCAAGTCGTTTTGGTTTTATGTGAAGCAACACTGTAAACCGTATTGAGCCTTAATTGAACATTGCAAGCCCTGAATTCGATGAAAGACACAAGTTCTTCGAATCGCCTCGGAATCAGCGGGGTGCGCGCATGCAATTGGCCGGGCCGCTTTGCGCGAGCGCGTAGGCTGCTTGGCAGCGCGTCTATCTTTGGTGGCCCAGTAGATCTCGCCCTGCGTCCGTCTACTGGTTTTCTTTCAGCAGCTCGTCGATGGTGACGAAGGAATAACCTTTTTCCTTGAGGACGGGGAGCGCCTTTTTGAGGGCGGCAACGGTTTGCGAGCGGTCGCCGCCGCCGTCATGCATGAGGATGATGTTGCCCGAGCTGGCGTTGACGATGCGGTTGTAGATGGCATCGACGCCGGGGCGACTCCAGTCCTCGGTGTCGACGTTCCAGTTGATTTCGGCGCTGATCAGGTTGGAAAGATTGCTGTACGTGTTTTCGTTGACATTGCCGCCGGGCAGGCGCACCACGGTGCTCGCGTCCTCTCCGGTGACGGCCTTGATGGCCTCGTAGCCCTTCTTCACTTCCTTTTTCTGTTCGGAAGCGGACATGTAGGTGATGTTGACGCCGCGGCCGGAGCCCGATGCATGATCGTAGGTGTGCGTGCAAATCTGGTGGCCGGCTTCCTTCATGCGCTTGACGCTGGAGGTGCGGCTGGCAATTTGCTTGCCGATGGTGAAGAAGGTTGCCTTGGCGTCGTTTTCGGCCAGGATGTCGAGGATCTGGTCGGTGGTGGTGGGCCAGGGGCCGTCGTCGAAGGTGAGCGCGATGACCTTTTTGCTGGTGGAGGCGTTGCATTTGGTCACGGTAAGGCCGCTCGACTTTTTAACCACTTCGGTCTTCGTCTTGCCGGATTCTTTGCCGGTAAGCACTTTGACGGTTTCCTTGCTGGGGGCGCTCACCTTGTGGATGGCGCCCGTGCCCGTTACCTTGACGCTCGCCTTGGCGGGCTTGGTCTCCTTGGTTTCCTCGGTGTACTCCTCGGTGGTGTCGGAGCCGTTGGTTACCTCGATGGTGTCGCCGTCCATAAGGAGCTTGGAGAAATCGCTGGTCTCGGCGTTGTTCAGCTTGACGGTGGCGGCGTTGCCCCCGCCTTGCTGGATGACGCTGCCATCAACTGCCAGATGGTTGCCGGCAGTGGGAGTTACGGTGCCGGCGTCGATAAGACCCTGGATGCTGCGCTGGCTACCTTCGATCGTCGTTGCGGCACCGTTGAGCGTCACTTCAACCGCATGGTTGTTGTACCACCACCAGCCGCCACCAGCGGCGGCGCCGGCTACCACCAGCACAATGGCGAGCACGGCAATCACTTTGGGCGCGCGGCGCTTCTTGCGAGGTGGCGCTTGCTTGTACTGACGAGGGCCCGCCTGCGCGGTGTCCTGGTTCGGATAGGAACCCTGGCGCTGCGCCGGGTACGCGTTCTCTGCCCGGCCCTGCTGCTGATAGGCCTGCTGCGCGCGTGCAGCAGGCGCCTGCCGGCGGGTTTGCTGATGAGTTGCTTGCGCTTGCCGGCCGGGCGCCTGCCGGTAGGCCGCCTGGGCCGGAGCTTGCGCGCGAGCCTGGGTCTGCGCTTGGTTTTGATCCCGAACCGGTGCCTGTGCCTGCGTCTTCTGCGTCGCATCTTGGTGCGCGCCCTGGGGCTGCGCGGGCTGAAGGGGGTCCGCGATGTTGATGCGCGGGCGCGGACGATTGCTCGATGCGCTCCAGGCGCCTTGCTCGTTGTTGTGCTCGGTCATGATGCCTACCTAGCTTGCCTTGGGTCTTGCCCTTGCGATGGGGCGGGTGTTTTCGATAAGCCCTGTTGAGGGGCTGCGATGTTTCTGCAATGTTTCGATGATAGAGCCTTGGCGTGCGATAGGGGAGTCGTCAGTCGCATCGTCCATAAGTTTTGCTAAACCAGCACCCGGGGTATGGCGTCTCGTGCCCATAAACACGGTGCAACATGAACGCGTTAACGCGTGAAAACGGCCGAAAACAGCATCACTTCATCGAGTATTCCTTCAATTTGGACCCTAAATTTTGCGTTTTTCTTACATATAGCGCTATGGGCAAGTAGAATTGGAAAGTCAGACTTTTGGGGGTACGTTCACGCCCCAAGATAAGATTTTATTGGAGGTTCACATGTCCAATCAAAAGATCGGATTCACCGAAACGGTTTTGCGTGATGCCGGTCAGAGCCTTATCGCAACCAGGCTGTCTTACGACAAGATGGCGCCAATCATGGATAAGCTTGATAAGGCGGGCTACTATTCCCTCGAGTGCTGGGGCGGCGCAACGTTCGACGTCTGCCTTCGCTACTTGAACGAGGATCCTTGGGAGCGCCTGCGCAAGCTTCGCGCCGCCGCACCCAATACCAAGCTGCAGATGCTCCTGCGCGGTCAGAACATCCTGGGATACAAGCACTATTCCGACGATGTTGTTCGCCGCTTCGTCAAGGCATCCGTTCGCAACGGTATCGATATCATCCGTATCTTCGACGCTTTGAACGACCTCACCAACCTCAAGGTCGCCATCGAGGCCGCGCTGGAGGCCGGCGCCATGGCTTCGGGCACCATCTCCTACACCACCAGCCCCGTGCACACGCGCGACGCCTACGTGAAGATGGCCAAGGAGCTCGAGAAGATGGGCGTCTCCACCATCTGCATCAAGGACATGGCGGGCATCATGACCCCGGCCAACGCCTACGAGCTTGTTTCCGCCATCAAGGATTCCGTGGATCTGCCTTTGGTCGTCCACACCCACTCCACCACCGGCACCGCTTTCATGACTTACCTGAAGGCCGCCGAGGCCGGTGTCGACGTCATCGACACCGCAATCTCGCCCTTCTCGGGCGGCACCTCCCAGCCCGCAACCGAAACCCTGGCCATCGCGCTTCGCGAGCTCGGTTTCGACACCGGCCTGGACGAGAAGCTCCTGTTCGAGATCGCCGACTACTTCAAGCCCATCCGCAACGAGTACATTGAAGATGGCACGCTGAACCCCATTTCCCTTACCACCGACACCCAGTGCCTTGATCATCAGGTTCCCGGCGGCATGCTTTCCAACTTGCTGTCCCAGCTTAAGATGATGAACGCGCTGGACAAGTACGACGAGGCTCTGAAGGAAGTTCCTCGCGTGCGCGCCGACCTTGGCTATCCTCCGCTGGTCACCCCCACGTCCCAGATCGTCGGCAACCAGGCCGTCAACAACGTGCTCGTGGGCGAGCGTTACAAGAACGTCTCCAACGAGGTCAAGGGCTACTGCCGCGGCGAGTATGGCAAGACTCCCGCCCCCATCGACCCCGAGATTTTGAAGAAGGTCCTGGGCGACGAGCAGCCCCTTACCGGCCGCTATGCCGACACGCTTCCCACCGACACTTACGAAAAGGCCGAGGCCGAGCTGGGCGATCGCGCTCGCTGCGAGGAAGATGTTCTTTCCTACATCGCCTTCCCTCAGGTTGCTGAGGCATTCTTCGCTGCTCGCCAGGAGCAGGAGGAGAAGCGCGTTTCCTACAGCATTAGGGCGGTTGAGTAATGAACGGAGTTAACACCGCGATGACAATGGGAATGGGTGACTACCTGTTCTATTCGGTGCTGGGCATCGCCATCGTTTTCTGCGTCCTTGCCGTTTTGATCCTCTTCATTAAGGTTCTTACCTTCATCTTGGTGCCGCGCAAGCCCAAGGCTGAGGCTCCCGTTAAGGAAGCCGCTGCCGAGGCTGCTGCAAGCGACGCCACGGAAGATGCGCAAGACGCCGCCGCACCCGCTGCCCCCTTGGCACCGGGTTCCGCCGGCGATATCAAGTTGTACGACACCGACCCTCGCGACGCTGCGATGCTTATGGCCATCGTCGCCGACGAGCTGGGCAAACCACTGAATGAACTCAGGTTCATCTCCATCAAGGAGGTTAAATGAAGTACGTAATCACGCTTAAGGGCAAGACCTACGAGGTCGAGGTCGAGCAGGGCTCGGCCATGATTCTTGACGAGTACGAGGCCAAGGCTCCCGAGGTTGCAGCTGCTCCTGCGCCTGCGGCTGCTCCCGTTGCCGCCGCAGCTCCCGCCGCTGCCGCGCCTGCTGCCCCTGCTCCTTCCCCCGCGGCCGCCGCTGCGGCAGGTGCCGGCACCCCCGTCACCTCGCCTATGCCCGCAAGCGTCGTTTCCTTGAACGTCAAGGTCGGCGACTCTGTGGCCGAGGGCGATGTCGTTGCCATCGTCGAGGCCATGAAGATGAACGTCGAGGTCAACGCTCCTTGCGCCGGCACCGTCAAGTCCGTCATCGTCAGCGTGGGTCAGTCCGTTGAAACGGGCGAAACCCTTATGACCATCTAAGGGGCATAAGTGGATAGCGTAGTAGAGATTCTTCAAAGACTCTGGGAGACTTCGGGATTCTTCCTAATGGGCGGCGATATTCGTCAGCTCATCATGCTCCTTCTGTCCTGCTTCCTTCTGTACCTGGGCATCGCCAAGAAATTCGAGCCTTTGCTTTTGTGCGGCATCGCCTTCGGCATGCTTTTGGCCAACATCCCCGGCGGCGGCATGTATCACCCCGAGCTGTGGGACGGCTACATTGCCGGCACGGTGAACGTCACCGAGATCTTCCACGAAGGTGGCATCCTCGACGTTTTGTACCTGGGCGTTAAAACGGGCCTGTATCCTTCGCTCATCTTCCTGGGCGTCGGCGCCATGACCGACTTCGGTCCTTTGCTTGCAAACCCCAAGTGCCTGTTCTTGGGCGCTGCCGCTCAGCTGGGCATTTTCGGTGCCTTTCTGCTGGCCGGCGCCATGGGCTTTGCTCCCAACGTTGCTGCCTCCATCGGTATCATCGGCGGCGCCGACGGCCCGACGGCCATTTGGCTTACCTCCCAGCTGGCGCCTGAGTACTTGGCTGCCATCGCGATTGCCGCGTACTCCTACATGGCTCTGATCCCCTTGATTCAGCCTCCTCTGATGCGCCTTCTGACCACCGAGAAGGAGCGCAAGATCAAGATGGAGCAGCTGCGCACGGTTTCCAAGAAGGAGAAGATCATCTTCCCCATCGTGGTTACCCTCTTCGTTTGCTTGCTTCTGCCTTCCGTTGCGCCCTTGCTTGGCTGCCTGATGCTGGGCAACCTCTTCCGCGAGTGCGGCGTTACCGATCGTCTTTCCGACACCGCTCAGAACGCCCTGATGAACATCGTCACCATCTTCTTGTCCATCTCGGTTGGCGGCACGGCTCTGTACAGCCGCTTCCTTACCGTTGAGACTTTGATGATCGTTGTTCTTGGTTTGCTCGCGTTCTGCATGGCCACTATTGGCGGCCTGCTCATCGGCAAGCTCATGTGCGTTCTTTCCGGCGGCAAGATCAACCCGCTCATCGGTTCGGCCGGCGTTTCGGCGGTTCCCATGGCGGCGCGCGTGTCGCAGGTTGAAGGCCAGAAGGCCAACCCGCAGAACTTCCTGCTCATGCATGCCATGGGCCCCAACGTCGCGGGCGTTATCGGCTCGGCCGTTGCGGCAGGCTTCCTGCTAGCGATTTTCGGCGGCTAAGCGCTTTAGACAACCAAGACCCCATAGGCAAAGAAACGGGCGAGGCCTTCATCGGCTTCGCCCGTTTTG
>CAVHFE010000067.1:0-10069 GCA_963635145.1 Oscillospiraceae bacterium | reverse complement strand
ACGACCAGGTCAAGCGCGTGCTTGCCGAGGTCGTGCCCACCTACAACCCGCAATTTAATAACTAGGGGAATTGATGGCAAGAACAGACATAAGGCCTTTTGAGCAGAAAGTGTGGCTGAGCTCGCCGACGATGCACGGCGAGGAGCTGAAGTACGTCACCGAGGCGTATGAGACCAACTGGATGTCTACCGTGGGCGAGAACATCAACCAGGTGGAGCGGCGGATGGCCGAGGTGATCGGCTGCGAGCATGCTGTGGCGCTGTCTTGCGGCACGGCGGCGCTGCACCTGGCGGTGAAGCTCGCCGGCGTGCAGCCGGGCGACGAGGTGCTTTGCTCGGACATGACCTTCGATGCCACCGTGAATCCGGTTGTTTACGAGGGCGGCGTGCCCGTGTTTGTGGACACCGAGCGCGATACCTGGAACATGGATCCCGTGGCCTTGGAGAAGGCTTTCGAGCTGCATCCAACTGCCAAGGTGGTCGTTGCGGCGCATCTGTACGGTACGCCTGGCAAGATCGATGAGATCCGTGCCGTCTGTGATGCGCATGGCGCCGTGCTTATTGAGGATGCTGCCGAGTCGCTGGGAGCCACCTACAAAGGTTGCCAGACCGGAACCTTCGGCGATGTGGCCGCCATCAGCTTCAACGGCAACAAGATAATCACCGGCTCCGCTGGCGGCATGCTTCTGACCGATAGCGAGGAGCAGGCGGAGAAGGTGCGCAAGTGGTCCACGCAGTCGCGCGAGGCGGCGCCGTGGTACCAACACGAGGAGTTGGGCTACAACTACCGCATGAGCAATGTGATTGCCGGCGTGGTGCGCGGGCAGATCCCGCACCTGGGGGAGCACATAGCCCAGAAGAAGGCCATCTACGTGCGCTACAAGGAAGGTCTCAAAGGTTTGCCCGTGAGCATGAACCCCTACGCCCCCGACGTGTGCGAGCCGAACTTTTGGCTGAGCTGCATGCTGATAGACCCTGGGGCCATGTGCAAGCAGGTCCGCGGCGAGAGTGAGGCGCTCTACATCGGCGAGCGTGGCAAAAGCTGCCCGACTGAGATCCTGGAGGCTATTTCCGCCATCAATGCGGAGGGTCGGCCCGTCTGGAAACCTATGCACATGCAGCCCATTTACCGAATGAACGCCTTTGTGACTCGCGAGGGCAGCGGCCGAGCCAAGACCAATGCCTACATCGCTGGCGGAGCCACGGGAAAGGATGGACTGCCGCTGGATGTGGGCGCAGACATCTTCCACCGCAGCCTATGTCTGCCTTCCGACAACAAGATGACGCCCGAGCAGCAGGATCGCATTATCGAGGTTATCAGGGGATGTTTTGAGTAATCCCGGCAACGAGACTTTTTACCAGCGCCATGGAAAGAGGGCCATCGATCTGTGCTTGTCGCTGATATTGCTCGCCCTGTTCTGGTGGGTGCTTGCTATCGTGGCTGTGTTGGTGCGTGTGAAACTTGGCAGCCCCGTGCTGTTCAAGCAGCCACGCCCAGGAAAAGATGAGCGTATTTTCAACCTTTGCAAATTCCGCACAATGACTGACGAGCGCGATGCGAAGGGGAACCTGCTTCCTGACGAGGTGCGCCTAACCAAATTCGGCCGCGCTCTGCGCGCTACGAGTTTGGACGAGCTGCCTGAGGTGTTCAACATCGTGAAGGGAGACATGGCCATTATCGGCCCCAGGCCGCAGCTTGTCCGCGACATGGTGTTCATGACTCCCGAGCAGCGCAAACGTCATATGGTGCGACCCGGCCTTTCCGGGTTGGCGCAGGTGAACGGGCGCAACGGCATCGCTTGGGATGACAAGCTGGCTTACGACTTGAAGTACATCGAGCGCATAACACTTGCGAGCGATGTTGCCATCTTCTTCAAGACAATCGCCAAGGCGTTTGTGAAACAAGAGGGCATCACGGAAGAAGGCATGGCCACCGCCGCCGACTACGGCGACTACCTTCTGGCCGAGGGACGCGTGACTCGCGATGAATACGATTGCCTGCAGGCACAGGGCAAGCAACTTTTGGAGGTTTCGCAGTGACTCCCACGACCTGGCGTTTCTACAACCATGCGCTGCTCCCCGACTGCGCTCCGCATGAGGATGTTGCGTTCACGAGCGGGGAGTTCGATGTCTCGTTTAAGCGTTGGGGGGGGGGGTGCCTCTAATGGCAAGGTGGACTTCTGACTTCGACTGCGGACGCGAGACCGGGTGGTGGTATGAGATTCTGGATAGGCCCTTCGACATTGCTGCGCTGAAGTCCAAGCGCCGCTACGTGGTGAAGAAGGGCATGTCGAACTTCGACGTGCGCCCCATCGACCCCAAAGAGTATTCGGCGCAGATAGCCGATGTCAGCGTCGCTGCTTATGCGACCTATGAATACGCGGCCGGCCTCGAGGATGTGGACACGGTAAGGCGCAATGCTGAGCGCTGGGAAGGCACCGTGCTGGGAGCGTTTCCTAAGGACGGAGGCTCTTTGGCTGCATGGGCAAGGGTCGTAGACCACGGCAGTTTCGCCGACTTCATTTGCATGAAGGCCGATCCCGCATGGGAGAAGCAAGAGGTGAATGCAGCGCTCGTGAAGGGTGTGGTCGACTACTACGCTGAGCGGCTGGAGGGGGACTTCTACATCTGCGACGGCGAGCGCAGCGTGCTGCATCAGACGGCCTTTCAGGACTACCTGGAGAAGTATTTCGGGTTCCGTAAGGCCTACTGCAGGCTGAATGTGAGGTTCCGATTCCCGGTGAACGTAGCTGTGGCATGCTTACGACCTTTCCGGAAGCACATCAAGCGCGAGGGCTCGGCGCTGCAGCGCCAGGTGTGGGGCGTCCTTCAGCTGGATGCCATCGCAAGGGGGTGCGAAGCTCTGTGAACGGGAATACGGAAGGCTACGGTACGGTATCCATCGTGATGCCGTCGTACAACTCAGCGACATATATCGCGGAAACGATTGCGAGTGTGCAGGCGCAAACCTACGGTGATTGGGAGCTGCTTATCGTCGACGACTGCTCGACGGACGGTACTGTAGCCATCGCTGAGGCCATAGCGGGCGAGGATGCCCGCATCCGTGTGTTCGTTAACGAGCACAATTCCGGTGCTGCGTGTTCGCGCAACCGGGCTTTGTGCGAGGCGAGGGGCGACTGGATGGCCTTCCTGGACAGTGATGACCTGTGGGCCCCAGATAAGCTGGAGAGGCAGCTCGCGTTCATGCGCGACAGCGGATGCAGCTTCTCGTACACGGATTACGAGACGATGGGCGAGGACGGAAAGCCCCTGGGTCGGCGCTGCTCGGGGCCTGCGCGAATTACCCGCGGCGGCATGCGCCAGTACTGTTGGCCGGGGTGCCTGACCGTGATGTACGACAGGCGCGAGGTGGGCTTGGTCCAGATAGCGGATCTGAAGAAGCACAACGACTATGCCATGTGGCTAAAGGTGGCAGAGAAGGCCGACTGCGCGCTGCTGCCCGAGGTGCTCGGCAGATACCGCGTGAGGAATTGCTCGATCTCTCATGGTGTGGGCTTCAAGAGCCAGGTTGCGCACTTCTATGCGCTCTGGCGGCAGGGTGAGGGGTTGTTGGCTCCGTACGCGTGCTGGAGGACATTCGTGAATCTGGTTTTCGGGGCGTATAAGAAGCTGGTTTATGTCCATGGCTCGAAACTACAGCCTGGCGCCTAACGTATCGAAGTTCACCTAGCTCCAATTCGAAGCATTGAATAAGGAAAACGATGGAAAGAAGTAACATCTTCTACAAATTGCGTCGCCTCGGACAGAGGGTCGCGTACGGCGTATTGCCGCAAGAGACCCTGGCTCGAATGTATTCGCGTGCTGTGCTGCACGAGAGGGTGGATCTGAAGAACCCGAAGACTTTCAATGAGAAGGTGCAGTGGTTGAAGATCCACTCGTACCCAGGCGAGCAACTGGTGGTGCGCTGCGCGGACAAGTACGCTGTGCGCGGCTACGTTGCGGAGAAAGGCCTAGACGGGATTTTGGTGCCCTCGCTTGGTGCTTGGGCGAGTCCTGACGACATCGACTGGGACGCGTTGCCTGACGATTTCGTCCTGAAGTGCGCCCATGGCTGCGCTTACAACGTGATATGTCCCGACAAGTCAAAACTGGGCGAGCGCGAGGTCAAGCGGCAGCTGGGCAAGTGGCTCAAAGAGGACTTCGGCGTGTTCAACGTTGAGCCGCACTACTCGGGAATATCCCCGAGAATGATTGTGGGCGAGGAGTTTTTGGGCGACGGGCTGACCGACTACAAGTTCTTCTGCTTCAATGGCGAGCCCAGGTACATCTACATTTCCTACGACCTGGCGCACGACCGCCAGGCGAAAATCGGCTACTACGACATAGACGGCAAACCCCTGGACATCGAACGCGACGACTACGCGCACCTTGATGTCGATGAGCTGCCGCCGTACTTCGACGAGATGCGCGACGCCGCCAAGAAACTGTGCGAAGATTTCACCTTCGTGCGCGTGGATTTTTTCGCCACAGCCGACAGGTTTTACTTCGCGGAGCTGACTTTCACCCCATCTGCTGGGATGATGCCGTTCAATCCCAAGAAATACGATTCGGAATGGGGTCGGGAACTCGATATCTCTAAGCTCATGGGTGCGGCGCATGGCTAAGCGTATAGGGATAATCGGGCACTTCGGCGGAAACGAGCGCCATCTTGACGGGCAGACGGTGAAGACCAAGACGTTGTACGACGAGTTGGCTAAAGTCGGCCTGGCCAATATGGTCGTGGTTGATACCTGGCTCAACAACTCGAACAAACCCAAACTTCTAGCCGATGCCCTGAAGTGCATTGCCTGCTGCGAGAAAATAGTCCTTATCGTTTCGCGGGGCGGCCTTGGGGTATTCCTGCCGATGCTCTATTGGGCGAAGAAGGTTCTCGGGCGCGAGGTGTACCTCGATGTTATCGGCGGTAACACCGCCGAGCTCATTGAGAAGAACCCGGCGTGGCTGCGATACATGGCAGCGTTCGACTCGATATGGGTGGAGACTAGGGGGCTGGAAGGCGAGCTCGGTCGAATTGGGCTTACTAATATCGAGGTCATCCCTAACTTCAAGAACCTGAACATCGTGGATCCGGCCGAGTCTGAGAAGGGGCCAGGATTTCGTTTCTGTACGTTCAGCCGGGTCACGAGGGAGAAGGGCGTCGCCGATGCGGCGCGTGCCGTTGCTCAAACGCGAAGCGCGCTCGGTCGCGAAGACCTGTTCCTCGATATTTGGGGGCCAGTGGAAGACGGCTTCAAACGGGAACTCGACGCGCTCTTGGAAGAAATGCCCTTTGTTGCGTACAAGGGGTGCGTCGACTATGAGGACAGTGTCTCTGTGGTTAGGCGAGAGGATGTGCTGCTCTTCCCCACGCGATGGGAGGGGGAGGGTTTTCCCGGAACCGTGGTCGATGCCTTTGCCGCTGGCATTCCCGTTGTGGCAAGCGACTGGAACGCCAACGCCGAAATCATCGGTCATATGAAGACGGGTCTCATCTACCCAAGCGAGGACTTCCCCAACCTGGAAGCGGCAGTCGAATGGTGCGTTCTCCATCCTAAGGAAATCGAGCGCATGGGGTTTGTTTGCGCGCAGGAAGCAAAGAAATACTTGCCAGATGTCTGGGTGTCCAAGATCGTTGACCTGATGGGATTGGGAGGCCGTGCTGCATGAGCCAGCCTATGAAAAAAGCTACCCCACAACGGCTTCTCTGTATCGTGTCGAACATGGACGCGGGTGGGGCGGAGACGTTCCTGATGAAGATGTACCGACAGCTGGATCGTGCCCACTACCAGATGGACTTCGTTGTATCGGGCGAGTGGCGGGGCTACTACGAGGACGAGATAGAGCGGCTCGGCGGCAAGGTGTTCCGCGTCACACGCAAAACCAAGGATTTTTCCGCCTATCGCCGCGAGCTGGCTGCTGCGGTGCGTGAAGACGGATGCCCCTGTGTTTTGCGAATTGGATCTGATGCGCTTTCGGCCATTGACCTTTGGGTCGCCAGAAAGGCCGGCGCGCGCAGGCTCGCCATGCGTTCGAGCAATGCCAGCGACGGCAAAGGCGGCCTTGGCATGCTCCTGCAAAAACTTCTGCGTCGACCGCTGACGTCGGTGGCAGATGTGAAAATAGCTCCATCGGACCTGGCCGCCGAGTACACGTTCGGTTCGAAGGCGGTGAGGTGTGGCGAGGTTCATTACCTGCGCAACGCGCTCGACCTAGATGTCTATGCATTCTCGTCTGAAAGGCGCGCCGCCGTGCGCGCGGAGCTCGGCATTGATGGCGATGCTCTTGTGGTGGGGCACATTGGGCGATTCGCGCCGCAGAAGAACCACGGCTTCTTGATAGAGGTCTTCTCTGGGCTGCTGGAGGCCAGGCCAGACGCAAGACTCGTGCTCGTGGGCAAAGGCGAGCTGGAGTGCGAGGTTCGCTCCAAGGCGGAGGCTCTGGGTGTGCTGGGCAATATCGTGTTTACGGGCGTGCGCCCCGACGTGCCTGCGCTGCTCTCGGCCTTCGATGTGCTGGCACTGCCCTCGCTCTACGAGGGCATGCCGAACGTGGTGATTGAGGCTCAGGCGGCCGGGCTTGCCTGCGTGGTATCGGACGCGGTGACGAGGCAGGCCGACGTGGCGGGTCTGGTGGAGTTTTTGCCTATCGACGATGTTGATGCTTGGGCGAAAGCCCTAGGGTCTGCCGCGAGGACAGAGCGACCTGAAACGAAGGGCGCGATGTCGGCGGCGGGGTATGACATTGTCAGCGAGGCCAAGAAATTCGTTGGGCTTTTGTACAGAGATGTTGCGATGGACCTGGAGCTCGGCTAGATGGTTCCTTACCTGACACTTGTTGCCATTGCAGGCCTGGCGGCTCTGGTTTTTCGCGGCGCTTCTGAGCGCAATGGCAGCTCCGCCGCGATTTCGGTTGCGCAACAGCAGCGGAGATGGAGACCCTATCTCGCCTGCTTCTGCGTGGCGCTTGTCTTCTTCGTTTCCGCCCGAGACGTGACTGTTGGTGCAGACACCGTCAACTATCTAGGAGCGCTCCATTACTATGCCGGGATTTCCTGGAGCGATGTGCTGACGGCTGAGCTAGTGTACCCCTACGACTACGAGCCTGGCTATTTCCTGTTCACCAAGATCTGCGCACATTTCTACATGCCAGATCATGTTTTCTTCTTGGTGGTGGCGGCTCTCATCTACTCGTTGCTCATGGAGTTCTTTGGCCGGTACAGTGATTCGCCTTTCATCAGTTTTCTGATTTACTGCGCGTTGAGCCTGTTTGCGTACAGCCTCGGTATCTTCAGACAGATGATCGCGCTTTCGATTTGCCTTTTCGCGACGAGGTGGATCGAATCAAACAAGCCAGTGCCTTTTGCAGTCGCTGTCGGCGTAGCGATGACGTTCCATTCCACTGCGATTTGCTTTGGCTTGCTTTGGTTCTACAAGCGTTTCGACGTGATGCGATTCTTAAAGATTGCGATTCCTGCTTCGGTCGCCTGTCTGGTTCTCGGCCGCGTGATCGCTTTGGTCGCGGTCAAGATCCTTCCGCAGTATGCGGGATATATCGGCTCCAAATACGAAGTCGCGAGCGGGAGTTACTCGATGCTGCTACTCCTGCTTTTCGTGGCATTTGTCACGCTGTATGCCTTGAGAAGTGAAAAAGACTTCGAAAAGTGCCCGGGCATTGTCAGGCTCTCTGTCTTCGCTTTGGGTCTAGCGCTCTGCCTCCAGGGGGCTTCCTACTCGCTTGGCATCATGGGAAGAGCGCTTTCCTACTACACAATTTTTCTGACTATATTAGTGCCTTATCTAATGATGCGCTGTTCCGGGAAGCACGGACGGGTGCTTAGCTTCTATGTCGTCGTGCCTATCACTGTTGTCTTGTTTGCGTACAGCATGAGTTCGGTTCTTCAAAAATGATTTGATTTCCGAAAGGCCGTTAATGAGCAGATTCAACAAGTTCATCCACAACCCTTGGCTTGCTTATGCTTATGCTGCCGCAAAGGGTCTTACCAACTGGGTTCCTGACGCACTGCACTTAAAGGCTATGTACCGCGCGGCAATGGGTGCCCGCCTAAATCTTGACCACCCCGTTACATTCAACGAGAAACTGCAGTGGCTGAAGATCCATGACCATAACCCGTTGTATACCAAACTTGTCGATAAAGTCGAGGTTAAGCCTTGGGTTGCCGAGCGTATTGGGTGGGAACATATCGTTCCCACCTTGGGTGTGTGGGACTCCTTTGACGAGATTGACCTCGAAGCGCTTCCCGACCGTTTTGTGCTTAAGTGCACGCATGATTCCGGTGGTCTCGCAATTTGTCGTGATAAGGCTACTTTTGACATCGATGCCGCTAGGGCGAAGATTGAGAAATCGCTGGCGGTCAACTACTACTGGCGAACCCGCGAATGGCCCTACAAGAACGTTAAGCCGCGCATCCTTGCGGAGGAATACCTTGATCCTTCCGAAGGGAGGGGCGACCTCTACGACTACAAGCTCTTTCGGTTTACCAACGGTAGGCTTGTGACCCTTGTCATGACGGATCGCTTCACCGATGGCACGCTAAGCGAGACCTTCTTTGATGATGAGTGGCATGCACTTCCCGTCGCTGAGGGCGGGCACCCGATCAGACCTGACCTTGCGCAGCCTGAGGCCTTCGAGAAGATGAAGACGATGGCCGACAAGCTTGCTGATGGGCTGCCTTTCTGCCGGGTCGATTTCTATGAGTCGGCGCAGGGGCTCTACTTCGGGGAGATTACGCTTTATCCGAATGCCGGCTTCGAACATTTCGATCCGGCCGAGTGGGATGCTTCCTTCGGTTCCTGGATCGACCTCTCGAATATCACGGGGGGGGGTGGCTCCTTGTGAGTGATGATGCCGCCCTTTGGCTCCATGCCCGTCAGCCTGTTGAGGCGGCCTCCGACGGTATGGTTGACTACAAGTTCTACTGCTTCGACGGTGAGCCGAGGTTTCTCTACGTTTCGCAGGGCTTAGATAACCATGAGTCTGCGCGGATTAGCTTTCTTTCTATGAACTGGGAATTTATGCCGTTTAGGCGGGAAGACTACAGCCCGTTTGAGGAGCTGCCCAAAAAGCCGAGCTGCTTCAGTGAGATGGTGGATTGCGCCAAGAAGCTGTCTGAGGGGATGCCGTTCGTACGAGCGGATTTCTACGGGCACGGTGGCAGGGCGCTGTTCTCTGAGATGACGTTTTGTCCTTGCGCCGGGTTCATGCCTTTTTGTCCGCCTGACTGGGACGCGAAGGTCGGGAGTCTGTTGGACATATCTGAGCTGTAGGCGTATAGGGAGAGTCTTGAATGCACAGAAATCCGAAGATATGGCCAGGGACGGCATAGCCTCCAAGGCGGCGCGAGCCACTAAATGGTCGCTTCTCACGCAGGTTATCTCGAAGCTGATCTCGCCTGTCACGACGCTGATCCTGGCACATCTTCTTACGCCGGAGGTCTTTGGCATCGTTGCGATCGTGACCATGGTCACCTCTTTTGCCGACCTATTCGCCGATGCCGGCTTTCAGAAATACCTAATCCAGCATGAGTACGATACTGAGGAGCAGTTTGCCCTCTCGTGCAATGTGGCCTTCTGGTCGAACCTCGTCATATCGTTCATCCTTTGGGGAACTATTGCTGCAGGGAGCGACTGGTTGGCCGCGTTGCTGGGCGATGCGACGATAGGTGCCGCCATCGCCGTTGCGTGCGCCTCCTTGCCGCTTACGGCGGCCATCAGCGTCCAGACTGCGGTTTACCAAAGGCGCTTCGACTTCAAGACGCTGTTCTACTCGAAGGTCGGCTCATCGCTGCTGATCCTGTTCGTCTCCGTGCCGCTGGCTTTCTTTGGCTTTGGGTATTGGGCGATGATAGCCGGAACGATTGCGAGTAACCTGCTTCTTGCCGTGTGGCTTACTGCTCGATCGACATGGAGGCCGTCTTTTAAGTACAGCTTCTCTGAGCTCAAGGCCATGTTCTCTTTCAGTGCCTGGACTCTGGTTGAGCAGTTGTCTATCTGGCTCACGAGTTGGTTGGGGACGTTTGTCCTAGGCACGATGATGACCTCGTACTATCTTGG
>CAVHFE010000066.1:0-10624 GCA_963635145.1 Oscillospiraceae bacterium | reverse complement strand
TAACACGGTAGCGCAATGTCCGCGGTGCCCCGTATCTCTACCCCTTTTCGGCGGGGATCGAGTCGGAAAGCAGGGAGACCCGTGGGTCTCCCTTTGGTTTAGCAGGCCTAGGCTTTCTCCAGGCTTGTAGAGGGGTCTACTACCTCCCCTCGGCCTGGTGCTGTACCCAATCCAGGGCTGGCGCGTCGCTCCCGTAGGTGGAGGACCCAGCCGGCACTAGACCTGCCCCCATGCGTTTCAGCATGAGTTCCGCCGGTGATCAACCGGAGGCAAACCTTGTTGCGCGGAGACGCAACTGGCGACCGTTCCTTGATGCTTACCCATCGGCGGAGAGCCGTTGGCTAAACAAAGCGGCAGACCGAACCAGAGTCCGGCCTACGTCGGGGCGGAGCCCCGACAACCATCAGAAGCGGCACTGCCGTGCACAATTGACACGGTAGCACTGCTGCATGCGTTTTGAATCGAACAATTCCAAAAGGTTGTGTAGATTTCGTGGAAACACCCAGTGAGTGCACGGCAATGTAGATATAGCCGGGGGTCGTCCACGAGGAAATGCGTCCTAGATTATCTAAGTCCAGGACACTTAGATCTACGACGAACCAACGGATATATTATCACCGATTCACATTAGAGAATCCGCTGGAACCGAAGCCGCCCTCGCCGCGGCAGGAATCGTCCAGTTCGTCCACCTGGTTAAAACGAACGCTCTCCACCTTCATGATGACCAGCTGGGCAATCCTGTCGCCAGCATGGATCTCTATCGGGTTCTTTGGATCGAGGTTGATAACGATGGCTTTGATTTCCCCACGGTAGTTGCTATCGATAAGGCCTGGTGAATTGACCAGCGACAAACCCTTTTTGATTGCCATTCCGCTTCGCGGTAGAACAAAACCTGCATAGCCATCCGGGATCTGGAATGCAAGACCGGTTGGAATAAGCATTCTCTCAAAGGGCTCTAGCGACGCATCAATCGTTGAGCAAAGATCGTAGCCGGCATCTCCGTTGTAGGCGTTGCGAGGAACCAGCGCGTTGTCGGTCAGCTGTTTAACAGGAAGCTCAAGTTCAGTCATGTTAGAGACCTTTCAATGCGTCACGGAATTCGTCTATGTTCTTAAAGTCCTTGTAAACGCTTGCAAAACGGATATACGCAACCTCATCTACATCTGCAAGGCGCCTAAGAGCCATATCCCCAAGCTCCTTCGAAGAGGTTTCTTTCTGCGAGGAATTCCTCAGCTCGAATTCAATGTTATCGATGATCTGAGAAAGCTTTTCGGACGAGACCGGCCTTTTAGCGCAGGCAATCAAAAGGCCGCGGAAAAGCTTGTCACGGTTATAGGCCTCCGAGGAGCCGTCGGACTTGGTGATGATGATCGGATTCTCGCTAGAGCGCTCATAGGTCGTGAACCTTGAGCCGCAGCTGAGGCATTCGCGCCTCCTGCGGATTGAAGCGCCCTCGTCTGCGGGACGAGAGTCAACTACCTTGGATTCCATATAGCCACATGAAGGGCAACGCATAGCATCTCCTTAAACTGAATAAACGCATTCAGTATACAAGATGTTGTGCTGCTTTTAGCGATATGCCCGGGTAATCCAATTATTAGTGGTCGAGAAGCAACGAGGCGTAACGATAGCTGCCGTCTTCCCCTTACAAAACCCCATTACGCACCAAGATAAGCAAACAGGATAGCCGCAGCGGCAAGAATGCCGACTACCTTCGCGACCTCAAGCGGATCGGCAGAGGCAACCCGGCCGCGCCCTATGAAAGCCTTTTTCAAAGATTCGGAGAACGAAACCGCGTTTGCGTTGTGGGAGCTCCAAGCAGGACGAGAGGCAGCCGGCCTTGCTGCTTGGGTTCCCTCCAAAGAATGAGCGCGAACCGTTTCAAAATCGATGATGGATGCAGAGGAGCCCTTCTCGTCATAATACTCAGGCTTTAGCGCTGCAGAACCCGACACGCGGTACGTTACCTTTTCCTTGCTCATTGAAGACCTCCTTGCATAGAACCTTTGTTCGTGTATACTGTAAATCGAACATTCGTTCCTGTCAACAAAAATACAAACATCCGTTCGTATTGGTTCTAAGGTGGTCGCAATGTCCAAGCCTCTAACAGCTCGACAGCAAAGCGTCTATGATTACATCGAGTCCTACATCGCACAGAAGGGGTTTGGCCCAACCGTGCGCGAAATCGCCGAGGCAGTGCAGCTCTCCTCCCCTTCCACAGTTCATGTGCACCTTAAAACGCTCGAGGAAAAAGGTTACATAGTACGAGACCAGCGTAAATCTCGCTCGATTTCGCTAGCCAGCAAGCACCATCAGCCTGAAACGTTCGGATCGGAAGGTTCTAACAACAACCTCGAGTTGCCCCTTATCGGCAACGTTGCCGCCGGCGAGCCAATATTGGCCGAGCAGAACATCGAGTCATCCATGTCCCTGCCCACCGAACTGGTTGGTGATTCTGCCTCGTTCATCCTTTCGGTGCACGGCGATTCCATGATCGAAGCAGGCATCAACGATGGCGACTATGTTGTGGTGAAGCAGCAGCAAGTTGCGCGAAACGGAGAAATCGTCGTTGCGCTCATCGAGGATGGCGCCACGGTAAAGCGCTTCTACAAAGAAAACGACCACATCAGGCTTCAGCCTGAGAATTCAACGATGGAGCCTATCATCACCAGGGACTGCGCAATCGCCGGCAAGGTCGTAGCGGTTCTGAGGAAGGTTATTTAGGTTCGCATGCAAAGGGCTTCAGCATAGCCGCAACCTGCTGGCCGGCACGAACCACAAGATGCGTACCCTTCTCGGTGTAGTCTTCGTTGAGGATTGTGCATCGCTGGTGCGCCAAAGAAACCAGGTCTCCCCTGTTGAATGGGATCATCAGCTCCAACAGCTCGTCCTGAGCCGATGCCACCACGCTGATCCTTGAGATCAGCTCATTCAGACCTTCACGATTCACTGTCGAGGTGAATATGGCATGCGGATAGCGAGCCTGCAGGGCCTCATATTGGGCATCCGACAACAAGTCCTTCTTGTTGAAGACCTCGATTCGACCTATTTCCTGTGCGCCTATCTGCTCAAGTACCATATTCACAGTATCGATCTGCTTGGCGGCATTCGGATCAGAGGAATCGACCACGTGGAGGATCAGGTTCGCCCCGTTTATTTCGTCCAAGGTAGACTTGAAAGCTTCAACCAAGGTGGTGGGGAGCTTTTGAATGAACCCTACCGTATCGGTCAACGTCACTTCCCTACCCTCTGGCAGAACAAGCTGGCGGGTTGTTGAGTCGAGGGTAGCGAACAGCTTGTCGTAGCTTAGAACTTCCGACCCGGTAATCGCATTCAATAAGCTGGACTTACCGGCATTGGTGTAACCCGCCAAGGCAATCTTGAAAACACCAGAATCGTTTCGCCTTTTGCGCTGCAGATCCCTTTTCTTGGAAAGGCTCGCAAGATCCCTGCGGATAGAGGTGATCCTGTTTCGAATAAGGCGCCTATCGACCTCAAGCTGGCTTTCGCCTTCGCCGAAACGGCTGCCGACACCGCCGCCCATTCGGTTAGAAGCAAGGTGCGCCCACATGCCGCGAAGCCTGGGGTAAAGATATTGATTTTGGGCAAGACGAACCTGCAGCTTGCCCTCTTTGCTGGTTGCATGAAGGGCGAAGATATCGAGGATCAATGCGGTACGGTCGATGACCTTAACGTCCTTCCCAACAATAGACTCAAGATTCGATTGTTGGGAAGGAGTGAGCTCATCATCGAATATGACCACATCTGCCGCATAGGAGCGAGCCAAGCTAGCAATTTCCTCGGCTTTTCCGCTGCCGACAAACGTGCGCGGATTCGGCGAATCAAGGCGCTGGGAGGTCTTGGCAACCGTATCCGCTCCAGCGGTCCAGGCCAACCTCTCCAGCTCGGCCAATGAAGACTCAAGCGTCCATTCCTGATCAGGGCGCTCCACACCAACGAGGACTGCGCGCTCGCGGGGCTTCTCTATGATTGTTTTTGGGCCATGCTGCTTTACTTCGTCGAATACGATCATGGGATCCTTACAGTTCGACAGAGCCAATAAAGGACTGAACGGCAGGGCCGGTCATAAGAACATGGTTGTCGTCTTTCCAGGTGATATCGAGCGTGCCGCCGCGAAGATGAACCTTGTTGGAGCGCTCGCTTCTTCCCGTAAGAACGGCCGCAACCAAGGAAGCGCAAGCGCCAGTACCGCAGGCTAAGGTCTCGCCGCAGCCACGCTCGAACACGCGCATATGCAAGCCGTCTTCAGCGGGGACAATGAACTCAACGTTGGTCTTGGCCGGGAATACGGGATGCTTCTCGAAGTAAGCGCCGATACGCTCAAGATCGAAGGTATCCAGGTTCTTTTCCTCGCTCAAGAACCACTCGCCAGACAACGATGCGACATCATCGAAGAAGCAGATGGCATGCGGGTTGCCCATGGAAACACAGGTGAACTTGAAGGTTCCCCAAGGAGATTCGACTTCAGCTTCTTTAGCAAAGGGCAAACCAAGCTCAGATTCAGCAGTCGCCGGAAGGTTGGTGGGAACCGCGGAAGGCTCCAAGATGGGCTCGTCCATATCGACCGAAGCCAGGCTCATCTTGCCTTCGCTGTCAAGCTCAAAGGAAATGGGCAGAGGGCCGCGCTTGGTGTCGGCAATATACGAGCCCGATTGCGGATCCACGTAGCCATTATCGACGAGGAATTTAGTGAAGCAGCGAACCCCGTTTCCGCACATCTCGGCAAGGGTTCCATCGGAATTGATGTAATGCATATAAGCGGCGCATTCGGGGCGAGCCGAAGGACGTACCAGCACGACGCCGTCCCCGCCGATGCCGAAATGACGATCGCAGAGAAATGCGACCTGGTCAGCAGTCAACTCAATTTTTGCATCCATATCGTCGATGAAGACGAAGTCGTTTCCAAGTCCATTCAGTTTAATGAAATCAAGTTTCATAGAAGTCTCCTTTGCGGAAAGCGTTCGCTGGAATCATTTTACGGCAGTACGTTGCCTATACGTTTCGACGATGAAGTTAACCACCGCCGTTTGATCGGCGGAATCCATATCAATGGGAATATGCCGGCTATCACGCCTTAACCAGCTGCGCTGACGTTTGGCGTAGCGGCGCGTGGCTGTTTTGATCTGCTCAGCGGCTTCAGCCATGGTGATTTGGCCGTCAAGAGCCCATACCACCTCTTTATACCCGATGGCCTGCGGCGCAGTAAGAGCAGTGCGGAAGCCGCGCTCCAGCAGTCGCTTTACCTCATCTACCAGGCCGTTTTCGAACATGCTATCAACCCTGGTATCAATTCGCACAGCAAGCAGCTTTGGATCCCTGATAAGCCCGAAACGGAATGAGGGAACAACTTCAGGGAGGCACTTCATGCCATCGACCTGCGTGGCATAAGAAATACCCTGCTCATGCATTTCCAGCGCGCGGATAACCCGACGAACATTGTTCGGATGGATGAGCCGTGCTGATTCGGGATCGAGGGATTGAAGAACACCCCACACATAATCCGAGCCATGTTCATTGGCAAGCTTCTCGTATTTGGAACGAACGGGATTGCACGTCTGATCGCCCTTCGGGAAACGCATATCCTCAAGGGCGGCCTGAACGTAGAGCCCGGTTCCACCGCACAGGACGGGAACCTTGCCTCGCTCGAAAATCTGCTCGAAGGTCTGACGAGCCAACTGCTGGAACAGCTGAGCGGAAAACGGCTCGCCAGGATCGAGGATGTCGATAAGGTGGTGCGGCACGAGTATCTGGTCAGAGCTCAGCTTTGCCGTGCCGACATCCATGCCCCGATACACCTGCATGGAATCGGCGGAGACCACTTCCCCATCAAGTTCTTGGGCAACGAGCTGAGCCAAGTCCGACTTGCCAGAAGCCGTTGGGCCTAGAATGGCAACAACGGTTTGCGTCACGAAACGACATCGCCTTTAAGGTACCAAGCGCGGGCTTGGGTGACATGAACATCGACGATAGAACCCTGAAGATCCTCGATGCTCATTCCATCAGGAATCGGAGCATGCACCGTCTGGTTTTTCGGACTGCGTCCAGAAAGAACATTGGGGTCACGTTTGGAAACGCCCTCGACAAGAACTTTGACCGTGGCATCGGAATCGGATTGGTTGACGGTAAGAGCGTTGTCTTGAACCAGATCAACCAAACGCTCAAAACGTTCCTGGATCACTTCGCGAGGCGTGCTGTCCTCCATCCGCGCGGCAGGAGTACCCTCGCGCTTAGAATAGATGAACGTGAATACCTGATGGTAGCCAACCTCTTTGATCAGGTCATACGTCTGCTGGAAATCTTCCTCGGTTTCGCCCGGGAAACCAACGATGATGTCGGTGGAAAGGGCAATGTCCGGTCGCACAGCCCGAAGCTTGGCGATAGTTTCAAGGTAATGTTCGCGAGTATAGCGGCGGTTCATCGCTTTCAGAACGGCGTTGGAACCGGACTGCACGGGCAAATGCAGTGCCGGCATGAGGTTATCCAACTCGCCGAAGGCCTTGATAACGTCGTCGTTCAAGTCCTTCGGATGCGACGTGGCGAAGCGTATGCGCTCGATGCCGGTAGCGGAAACCTGGCGAAGAAGATCGGCAAAACGCGGCTCACCATATAGGTCGCGGCCATAGGAGTTCACGTTCTGACCCAGAAGGGTGATCTCTTTCACACCATCCTGCTTCATGCGCATCGCATCAGCAACGATGTCTTCGATGGTACGCGATTTCTCACGGCCACGGACATAGGGCACGATGCAGTACGTGCAGAAGTTATTGCAGCCAATGGAAATAGGGAGCCAGGCAGACCATTTCGACTCGCGCTCGCTGGGCAGGTCGGTCGGGAATTCCTTAGCCTCGGAAAGAACCTCGACCGCATGATCGCCCGTTTCCAGCGCCTGCTCGATAAGGCGCGGAAGGCTGGCAAGGTTGAACGTGCCGAAAACAACGTCCACATGGGGAAGCTTCTGAACCAGATCTTCGCCATCGCGCTGACCAATACACCCGCCAATTACCACCACTCGTTTGGAAACCGGGCTGCCGGGGCGCAGCGGGACATTCTTCAGGGACGCAACCTGGCCCATCAGGCGAACATCGGCAGCTTCCCTTACGCAGCAGGTCACATAGATGATGATGTCCGATTCTTCGATGGTGCCAACTTCTTCGGCGCCCAACGCGGTAAGCATGCCAACGATGCGCTCCGAATCATGCTTGTTCATCTGGCAGCCGAAGGTCACAACCGAAAAGGTCTTTCCCTCGATCTGGCCGCCAGAAAAGTCGCTCCAATCAGGCACTTGAGTTAGCGGAGATTGTTCTTGTGAGTTAACGTTCAATTCTTAGCTTTCGGTAGTCTCTTCTTATGCGATTACGCGGAAAGACCGCTGTCGATTCCAGCAGAATCGTTGCGAGGAGCACGCGGCTCAACAGAAAAACGGATGGCCGTACGATATTCGCCATCGATGACGATGTCGGCGAACGAGGGAACGCAGACGATCTCGATTCCAACCGGCGAAAGGAAGCCGCGCGAAATGGCGATGGCCTTCACCGCCTGATTGACCGCGCCCGCACCGACAGACTGGATCTCTACCTGAACCCCGTCCTTCATCATGCCGGCAATAGCGCCCGCAACAGATGCAGGGGAAGATTTCGAGGATACTTTAAGGCAACCGCCCTTGGCCTGCGAGGCATTGATTGGTGCGTCGTTCATGGTGCGTTTCTTTCGAGTTTGGTGCGTTTGTGCTGTATGTCCGCAGCGTTATGCTGCATATCGTAAGTGAGCAGATATTTTACTCATTATCTTGCGTCTGATCAAACAGTGCGGGCAGTTGGGGAAGTAGCCGGCGAACGGCCCGATACGCGAGTCCAACAAGGCAAGATTACACAAGCCCTAGAAGCCTAAAGGGGCTTCAGGGGAACCTTTATCACGAGTTCTGAGCCCTTGACCTTGACGCTGATGTCGGGCTCTTTTTCGAGATAGTAGGCTTCTGCAATGGCAGCATACGAATCGACGACAGAATGCTTAAGAGGCTCTAGGTCTTCTGGGGCGATGCGGGCGGAAAGGCGCTTCGATGCAGCCTTCTTACCCTTTAGCCCAGGCTGGCTCTGCGAATTGGAACCGAGTACCGCTTCCAACAGTGCCTTGAGCGGCTTCACCTCGCCGGCCATGATCCGGTACGCCGTGCGGGTGGAAAGCGGAAGCCCAAGGCTTTCCGAAAGGGCAGCTAGTGCGGCTGCATCGTTGCATCTGCCGAATCGCTGGATATAGGGCTCTTCGCCCGCTTCACCGCCGTCGGTTTGGACTTTGTCAAGAGCGCCCTTTCCCATCCAATACAGCGTGGAGGCGATCTCTGAAGCGCTGCCAAGATAAACCGCAAGATCGTTCCGCTCATCTATGGCAAACTCAAGCGCCGTTCGAACGATATTGTGTGGGCCGCGCAAGAGCCGTTTTCCCTCTGCATCCTTAACAATGGAAGGCAAAGTGGATTGATCGCGCTTTTCCGGCAGCACACCGCTGTCGTTCACAACCGAGAAGACGGATCCCAAGCCCGGTTCGGAAGCAAGGACTTTGGCCGCCTGAACGTTTTGACGGATGGAGTAAAGCGCCATGCCCCTGCCATGAACGCCCCATCTATCGGAACGGAAAGAATCGAGCTTGGAAGTGACGAACGGCTCGAAGATGATGTCATGCATCGATTCGGGAACGCCATCGCCATCATCGAGCATGGTCAGCTGCCGACGGGCGCCCTCGGTCCAGGTTGCAAGGAAGATCATGCGAGCGTGAGCATCGCGCGAATTGCGGAGCATCTCGATGACCACGTCTTCGAAGCACCGGATATCCTGCTTCGCTTGCCTGCGCTGAGCCTCGGCGGCCTTCAGGCGCACATACCCAAAACCCAAGTTGTCCTGAACGCGCAGATGGGCGTCTCCAGAAACGTTTTCTATGAATTGTTCGAGAGAGGTATCGCTCATGGAAGAAAAAAGCGCGGCCGTTGCGACCGCGCTTCATCAGGACTATTTCGCGAAATCCACGGCGCGGGTTTCGCGGATAACAACAACCTTCACTTGGCCGGGATACTTTGTCTCGGACTGGATTTGATGCGCGATATCGTGCGCCAGAACTGCCGAGTGCGCTTCGTCCACCTTTTCGGGAGAGACGATAACGCGAACCTCACGGCCAGCCTGGATGGCATGAGTGCGCTCAACGCCCGGATAGGAGTTGGCGATTTCCTCGAGCTTCTCCAGGCGCTTGATATAGGATTCGATGTTCTCCTTACGGGCGCCGGGGCGAGCGGCGGAAACCGCATCGGCAGCCTGGACGAGCACATCGATGACGCTGTTGGGCTCTACATCATTGTGATGCGCCTCGATAGCATGGACGATCAGCGGATCCTCGCCATAGCGGCGTGCAAGGTCGGCGCCGATCACCGCATGGGATCCCTCAACCTCGTGGTCAACGGCCTTGCCAATGTCGTGCAGCAGGCCAGCGCGCTTCGCGGGAACAGGATCGAGTCCCAGCTCGGATGCCATCATGCCGGAAACGTAGGCCACTTCCAGCGAGTGATTGAGAACGTTCTGACCGTAAGAGGTGCGGTAGCGAAGACGACCCAAGATCTTCTCCAATTCAGGGTGAAGGTCGTGAATGCCAGTGTCAAAGGTGGCCTGAGCCGCTGCTTCCTTGATCTGCTGGTTCACGTACTTCTCGGCCTTGTGGTACATCTCCTCGATGCGGGCAGGATGGATGCGGCCATCGCTGATGAGGTTCTGCATCGTAACGGCAGCGATTTCCCTGCGAACCGGGTCGTGAGTGGAAACCGTTACAGTTTCGGGGGTGTCATCGATGATAAGGCTGGTGCCGGTGATCTGCTCGAACGAGCGGATGTTGCGACCCTCACGACCGATGATGCGGCCCTTCAGGTCATCGGACGGGATATGGATAGTGGAAACCGTGATCTGGGAAGTATGGTCGGCAGCCAAACGCTGAATGGCAACACCCAAGATCTCGCGAGCCTTCTTGTCGGCTTCCGCCTTGGTGCGAGCCTCGGAATCGCGGATGATCGCGGCCTGCTCGTGGACGCATTCCTCTTTCAGGCCTTCAAGAAGCTCGGATTTTGCCTCTTCGGCGGAAAGGCCGGCAACCTGCTCAAGACGGGCATGAACCTCGGCCTCGGCGCGCTCAACATCCTTCGCTTTGCGGTCCACCTGGCCTTGCAGCGAAGAGATCTGGTGTTCGCGATGATCCAAAGCCTCAACGCGCTTATCCAGGCTCTGCTCGCGCTGGTTCAGATGGTTTTCCGAAGAGCGAACCTCGCGCATGCGCTCTTTGCTCTCGCGTTCGGCATCCTGCTTCATCTTCAAGGCTTCGTCTTTAGCTTCGAGAAGAGCCTCGTGCTTCAGGCGCTCGGCTTCCTGCTTCGCGTTGGACAAGGTGGTTTCAGCCTCGCGCGTAGTAGCATCGTTTCGGTCTTTCAAGACCTTCTGCATAAGGAAGTAGCCGATAGCAAAACCGACGATAATCGCCACGACCGCAGCAATTACGATTTCGATCATCTGTTCCCCTTTCATGTAAGCAACGTATAGTGAAAAGGCAAAAAGGGCAGAAAAAATGCCCTGGTATA
>CAVHFE010000065.1:8434-10704 GCA_963635145.1 Oscillospiraceae bacterium | reverse complement strand
CATAAACACTGATTGAGACTGCGTAATCTATCGCGTTTCGTTATTTTGCGCAATCTCAATCAGCTAAAGCCGAGGTTGGGTAGCGTCGCGAACGCTGGTGTCGGCGCCGCTACGGGCAACCGGGCTGACCATGTGCCGTAAGCCGATATCGTAACCATGCGCCGTTAACAGGTAAAAAATAAGGGGTTTCCCCTTGCGGAGACCCCCCTTTGCAAAACGGCGAACCGTTTTTCGTTGTAGATGTATCCTAACCACTTGAACGCAGCGAATCAACCCTAGACCTCTTCGCCACACTCGCCCCATCACTGAACCATGCTTCAACAAGTTTTGCAATGAACTCGAACCCCGACGTGATCTGGTAGTTACCGGAGTAATAGTCTGCGTGCTTAAACATTCTGTCCACAAGCGCCCAGAGACTCCGGCAGCGGTTCTCATGAACCCCAGGAGACGCAAGCTTCTTGTGCATATAGAGGACAGTTGCAACCTGTTGGAGTCTATCGTTACTTAGCTTTGACCTTCGCTGGTCGCGACCAATCGAGTCAATGCGACCGATTGCCGCCGAAACGGCACTACGCGGCTTGAACATAGGCCTACCGCTGCTCATATCATTCAAAACACAGTTGTTGTGAGCGCATGCGTTACGCAGACACTTAACGCTCTGCAGAATATAGAACTCGTCAAGCATGGCCTTGTCGTTAAACCGCTCGGCGCAGAACCTGTAAAAGTAGATGAACGTGCCAAAGGCGACGAGTTCCAAAAACACCCAGACCGGGAAGCCAAAGTCCGGATATTTAGCAAGAACGCCAGCAACGTACGGACTAGACTCTCCTCTGGCGATTTCTACCTTGGTTCGGTTTATGATCCCGCCGGTAGGGCCAACGCGATCATATGACGCAAGAAAATCGCGCACTACCGAATATCCGTCCTCGCCCGCCTGCTCGATGCGCCCCAGAAGACGCACTTTTGCGAAATGTTCGATATCGAGCGCCATGGGAAGCATCTCGTTGCGCAGCAACATATCGACAATAGAAAGATCGACAAGCATCTTGAAGTCAAGGTTCGCATACTGGCCTTGACGCGATCCGAAGTCGACCTTTGAAAAGCCCGTCCTGTACGACCTGAGCCTAAAGTAGTTGTTGTTCTCCGCCAAGTAACCAACAGCCTCTTCCTCAGACATCAGCGAGAAGCGCACGCCCTTTGACTTAAGATGCGCAACCTGCTCCTTTGGTGTAAGCCAAGGCTTTTCGGTATGTAGTGAGACGTTCAACATGACGTCATTATAGCGGCGACAAGAATAGCCTCAGCCGCCTTGCCCAAGAAACAACGCAGGGCGATTCTGCCGCTGCTCGACCTCGCCGAGCGCTTCGTCACCAGGAACATCCGCAACGAGGTCGTCATCGGCAAGTCCGGCATGCACCGCCAAGAAGTTCCGGAAGTGCCGGACGAGGCGATCCGCGAGGCGCTTGCCAACGCACTATGCCACCGCGACTACACCACGGGCACATCCGTGCAGGTCAACGTATTCAAGGACTTCGTCGAGATCGTGAGCCCGGGGCTCTTTCCCGAGGGCGACGCGCCCGAAAAGCACCTATCCGGGGAATCCGACGAGTTCCACCCGCGCAACCCGCTGATTGCCGAGGCGCTCTACAAGGCCGGCGTTATCGAGCAGTACGGCACCGGCATCCCCCGCATTCGGGAAACGTGCGAGGCGGCAGGCGTGACGTTCGAGTTCAAGCAGACCGCCAACTCCACTGTTGTTAGGTTCGATCTGCCAGGAGGACGAGAGGTCATCAACAACAGCGGCAATAAGCCAAGGACCGACAATAGGCAGGCAGTTGCCATGAAAAGCGCGGCTGAACAAGATAAGGTCACCACAAAAATGCTGGCAGATTCCTTGGGAATTGGCAGACTGACAGCATCGAGAACCCTCCAAAAGCTTGCAGAGGCCAACATGCTCGAATGGGTGGGAAAAAGCCCGAACGACCCCCATCAGTTCTACCGGATCAAAAAAGACTCTCCTGAAGAATAAGCGTTACTGCTTAGTGCATCGCTCTTACTGATTACTGCATCCTTCGCAGTAATCAGTAGGGACTAACAGTGATCAGTACGCAAGCAAGACGGACGTACCCAAACATGAGCTGGCGCGGCCAATCGAGGCAGAGCCGACGCACGGGCTACGCCAAATGAATAGGCGTGCTAACGGAATGGTCGCGAGCGAACTCCTCAATACTTGGGAACAGGGTGCCCCTCGTGATTCCCTCGTCCTTAAG
>CAVHFE010000065.1:0-8424 GCA_963635145.1 Oscillospiraceae bacterium | reverse complement strand
CCTTAAGATAGCCAAGCACCTCGAGCTTGAGACGCGGCTCTATAAGAATATGCGTTACCTCGGCATCGTAAGACTGGCTGGTAAACACGCTCGGCTCGGCCAACGTTCCCTGGAGCTTGGCAAGCAGAAACGCACCATGCTGGACTTCGATTCTTATGTCGTAGGCCGCAGGCATAATGAGACGCAAGCGCCCGTCATCACAGAGGCCGAGAAGGTCATTCCAATCGGGACCGCCCTCTACACCGCAGCCCTCAAGCTCAATCTTGTTCTCGGGGTTCACACGATAGCAGAGAATCGTTCCGGTCGTATCCGGCTGACTGGAGCACGCGAAATACAACGCGACGCGATAATCAGTCGTAACGTCAAGAAGCCTGGTCGCGCCGCCATGGTGCTGCAGGCGGGCCATAAATTCAAGAACAGAACCATGGCCAGCAAGTAGCCCCTGAGCCTTGGCATCTGCAATTACATGTCCCTCGGCCAGGCCAATCACGCTTTCATTGATCTGACAATCGGACAAGCCAGACCGCCTAAGGCGCCTATGCAGCGTCGGAAAGGCCGGCCACATAAAATTAGCCTGCCCCCGCCACACGACGTCGGAGTCTGAGCCCCCGAGGCGGTCGAGAAGCTCCTTGAGAGAGTTTGGGGCATCTATCACAGGACCACTAAACCCCGAACTGTTTCCAAAGAAGTTAACGAAATCCATTGCAGCCCCCAATCATAAATCGCCGCTGTTGGCAGCCATAGTCATGCTTCCCAAAACAAACGGTCGAGATTGGTTAACCGTCGACAATGGGGACATCGATTCTCGAGCGGGCAACGCAAACTCCGTCTTTAACCGCATAACACTCCACAAAATGACGCATTTAAGCACGTAGCCGTCAACGACAATCGAGGCAACCGCGCCAGATCCGCTCATAGCAACCGTAATAGTGGAAATGAGCGAAAGAATCTTGCCGGCAAACTCGTATATGTCAGCTTGCTTCTCGTGTAT
The DNA here is from genome assembly GCA_963635145.1 of Oscillospiraceae bacterium. GTDB lineage: Bacteria > Actinomycetota > Coriobacteriia > Coriobacteriales > Eggerthellaceae > Anaerotardibacter. The sequence goes on along the minus strand of CAVHFE010000065.1, from coordinate 7,433 downwards.
TTTATGGGTCCACACGACCCCATTAACTACTTCATCCAATCGGGCAGAAAGTCGAAGGACCTCATCCACCGCTTGATATTCCATACCCGCTCCAATCATTCCACCAAATACGGCCCTATCACGTCGAATATCTCGCCCACCTTGGTCGCGGGGTTTCGTGTCGACGGCTTAGCGTTGCCCAGGCCGTCGTGATACGCGCCCAAACGCGCGGCACGTTGCAGCGCCTCGTTCCGCTGAGCGTCCAGCATCCCGAACAGCCCGTCGAGGTTCTTGCGATACTCGGCGCCCAAGTCCTTTGACATCGCCCGCGCCAGGGCGCGCTGGCACTCGGCGGCCGTCATAGGAGCTGTCGTGTAGCGCAGGTGCAGGAGCAGCCATAACTCGAAGCAAGGGTTCGACCACAAGGCATGGAACGTCCTGGAATCGTCGGAGAGCTCCGTGCACTTGCGCTCCATTGCGTCGAAATCAGCCGCCGGGAAGTCGTCCTTGTCGAACACAAGCCAGACGTGGTCGAACGTCTCGGGCGCATAACGGCAGTGCTCTACAGCAAAGTCGAGAAGGTCAAGCGTGTGCTTACCGGTGCCCTTAACAACAACGGAGACCTTGCGGCCATTTGCATCACCGAGCGCCGCGCGCACGCCCTCGAAGTAGCGCGGCTCCGTCTCTTTGCCCTCGCTCACCACGAGGTGACGAGTCATCTGGACCATTCGCGAGCGGCACTCGCGCCTGCCGCTGCGCCAGCCCTTTGCCTTCTTGGCGGCCATGCTAATTCCACTTCTCGATGCGGGTGAGATATGGATCGGCGCCGTAACGGCCAGATAGGTACTGCTTGTCGAACGCGGCGTTCTTGCTAACCAGGTTACCGTTGGCCTCATGGATGTCGGCAAGCGACCACAAATGGCTGGCCTCGTCCTCGTCACGCGCGGCAAACCAAATCTCGTCACGGCGGAACACGTCGTTTCGCATGGTGGACACGTCCTGCGAGGAGAAGATCAGCTGGGCGCGACCCTTATTAACCTCAGGGTTCTTGAACAGCAGGATCACGTAGCGCAAGAGCTTCGGATGCAGCTTGGCGTCCAGCTCGTCGACCACCACGGTCCCGCCGCGCTCCAACGCCGTCAGCAGGAAAGCCGCCAGCCCCATGAGTTTCTGGGTGCCGGCGGACTCCTCAGATAGCCGCAGCTCGTAGCTTTTGCCACCCACGTTATGCTTTACAAAGACGCGTCGGTCACGCCCCTCGGATTCCTTCTCAACCCTAAAGCCATCAATCCGCACATCCACCGCGCGCAGGAATCGCGCAATCTCGGGCGAGTCCTCCTCGTTGAGGATCTGCTCGAGCGCGCGCTCCAGGTACAAGTTGTTGTAGTTGAGAAACACGAGTTCAAGAAACCAGCCGGCTGCCTCCTTGACCACGGGCGCATCAAAGTTGATATAGAGAAACGACAAGTATGGCAGGCTCGGGTTGAACGCTGCAGCCGTCGCGAGCTTACGCAGCATGGCGCCGAGCTCGACATCGGCGCCCTCGCGCTTGAAGAGCATCGCCGAACGCGATGCGCCCAGCTTACGCCGCCACAGCCCCTCGGACACGATCTCGTTGGCATGAACGGCAAGGGCGTAGCGGTATTCGTGCTCGCCGACGCGGTAGTAGAGCTCGAACTCGGTGGGCTCGGCGGCCGATTCGTTGTCGAACTCGAACGAAGAGCAGCGGGCCATCGAGGGCCGCTCGCCGTCGGGGGCACCCGCGCGGAGGGATAGCAATCGAATAGGCCTAGTTACCGCCGAGCAAACGTAATCGAGAGCCTCAAGAAGGTTCGATTTGCCGCCGGCGTTGGGGCCGTACACGACGGCCACCGGCAGGAAGCTCTGGCCATCGGAAGACTCGATGAGGGAGCGGCCGAACTCCTTCATCGGGGTCGCCTGCATGGACAGCTCTGTTTCGTCGCGATAAGACCTGTAGTTCTTAAAAGTGAACTGGCAAAGCATTACCTTCGACACCCCTTTCGTGGCTTTAAAAGCGTTCTCCAACGTTTTTCTATGATTGTAGGCTTCATACCAGCGTCATTCAAGAATTTACTTCCAACGCATAGAGAGCAAATGCACGCCTAACGCTGCGAAGCGCCGGTGCAAATCAACGCCTTCAAGGGCTTCATAAGACCACGCCCTCACCCAACCGCAACCAGTCCTCCCCCGCTGGGTAGAATCCTCGCCACCGAGAATCGGCGTCCATAGAGGGATGGGAGGTCAAATTGGGCCCAGGAGAGACCCGCGACCCACAGCACGGAAATCAAAAAGCAGCAGCAGAAGGAAGGCGACCCATGAGGCCAATCAGAATCACACCGCTCGCGAACCCGCACGTTCCCGACCCCGGCGACCATCTATGACCGCCCGCTACCACGCCCCCGTCCGCGTGCGCGGAAAGGGCTCCATCGTCCAGCTCGAGAAGGACAAGCCCAAGTCGCGCTGTCGCCGCTGGCAGCTGCGCGTCTCTACCGGCAAGGACCCCATGACCGGCCGCTACGTCACCCGCACCCGCCGCGTCACGGGCTCCCACACCGAGGCCGCCAAGCTGCTCCGCGAGTTCATCGCCGAGATCGAGAGCGGCGTCGCCGACGCCCGCCTGGGCATCACGTTCGCCGACGAGTGCGAGCGCTTCCTGCTCGCCCGCAAGGCCTCCGGCAACTACTCTGCCGCGCACATCCGCAGCCTGGAATGCTGCCTCAAGGCCGCCTGCCGCCACCTCGGCAAAGTCGACATCGCCGAGGTCACCCCGCAGATGATCGACCAGATGACCATCGCCATGCGCAATGGCGACACCATCTCCGGCAAGCCCGCGAGCGGCACCTACGCCCATACCATCGTGAAGCAGGTCGGGCTCGTCTACAAGCAGGCCATCAGGGAGGGGCGCCTGCTCACGAACCCCTGCGAGAACGCCACCGTCCCGCATAAGGACACCGCGCCGCGCAATGCCATGAGCGCAACCAGGCTCAACGCCTTCGTGAGCCAGCTCAAGCCAGAAGACGAGCACCACCTCGCCTGGCGCCTCGCCGCCACCATGGGCCTTCGCCGCGGCGAGATATGCGGCCTTTCCTGGGGCGACGTCGACCTCAGCGAGCGTGTTGTAAACGTCAGGCACAGCCTCGACTGCACAGGCAACCTCAAGGAGACCAAGACCCGCGCAGGCCGCAGGGCACTGCCGCTCGGCGACGACAACGCCGCAGCCCTCGCAACCCACTGCCAAGCACAGCTCGACCGCGGCCTCCCAGCCGCACCCAGCTCCCCTGTAATCGTCACCAACGATGGCACCCGCGTCGTCCCCGACCTCTTGGGCAGGTGGTGGAACCGCGACAGGGCGGGACTCGGCGCGGAAGGCTACACCCTGCACGAGCTGCGCCACTCATACCTCACGCAGCTCGCCCGCGCCGGCGTCCATCCCAAGGTCATGCAGGAACTGGCCGGGCACGCCAACCCCCAGATAACCATGGACATCTACACCCACGTAGACATGGCCGGCAAGCGCGCCGCCGCCGAGGCGCTGGAGCGCTCGCTTCGCCCGGTAGAGGCCGACGAAACCGCGCCGCCCCGCGAGCCCATCGCCGCACATGATGCCGACATCCCGACCCTCACCGTCATCCCCAGCAACGCCGCGTAACGCCCGCGCTCCAGCGACGCCGGAACCAACACAGCCATAGCACCAACGCCGACAAACGCGAACGGCCCTTCCCGCAAACCAGCAGGAAGGGCCGTTCCCATGCGAATTAGCGAACGCAAGGGATCGCCACGACGCGATTCACCCATCAAGCAAGGCTGGAGATAGCCGTAGCAACAGGAATTCGGTTAACTATTTCCGAGTAAAGGTCAGCCTCAACGTCAGGCGTCTCAATGGAAACTATGAGCGAATAGCGCACCGTGCAGCCAGCCTTTCCCAGAGCCAAGCGGTGCGACCACCAACCTCCAACGGGATATACAGCTATGTAACGTGCATTCGCAAGGTCGGCTGCGCTCATGAGTTTGAAATCGCTGTGAATGGATCCGACATCACGTGTTTGCGGGCCGAGATACCAATCCCCCGATCCACTGTTGCCGCCGTTGTCGCCACCTGCCTCCTCTCGGGCCTTCTTGTTGATCGACCTCAAAAGGTCTTCAGCCGTTTGAGTGCTACTATTCACCTGGAACCTGAGCCCAAGAGACTGATATTGGAATTTCGTCGAGCGGCCCCTGGCGCTGGGATTGGGCTCCACGAAATACGAAAGCGTCACGCGCAGCTCCGCTTGCTTGTCTGCCAATTTAAGCAGCTCTTCCTGCGGCCAAGGCAACTCGTAGAGGTGCATCTCATTAAGCTTGCCCTCCTCGGTAAAGGGCTTGATTTCCCTTTGAATGATCAGGTTCACCCGGTTGTCCAGAGATTCCAAGGCCCGGTCGAGATTCGGCACTCCCCACCCGCACGACCTCAGCAGATTCTTCCGGCCAGCTTTGGTCGCATCGCCGTCGGGAAGGAAATCCCTCTTCATCTGCTTGGTCCAACGGGCAGAGTGCACAAGAAGCGCCCTTACGGTCTCTGGCCAGAGGTCGGGATTGGAGCGCACGACCTCCGCAGCCATCCAAGAAGCAGTGCCGGTTGCAGCGCTCGTTGCGCAAATAGCATCGAAGTAGTGGCTTGGGATACCTCTGCTCGTAGTGAGCAGAACGAGATCATCGGCGTCCATGTGGTTGCCGAAATCATCCGCCGCAACGTTGCCGCCGGCGAGGCATATCTCCGGCTTGACAGGCCACGAGCCATTCCATAAGACGGAAGTCCTGCTATGAGGAGATAAAGAACCTGGCTCGCAGGCAGCATGCCACCCTTCGAAACCGTGCTCGCAGATGCGCACGTTATCGCCTACATAAGCGCCAACCGTCAAGGCATTCCAGGCCTCCGCGGGACTCTGGACCGAATGCATCATATTGCACTCGACATAGGAATCCATATCTCTAAGCTCTGAAACTTGAATGTTACCAGCGCTGATGAGGAACAGGCGCTTTTCGCCGTCGGCTTCCCCAGCCCCCGAAGCAAGATTATCGACCTCGGCGGACCAGGCGGAAGGTCTGCCGTCCTCCAGCCCCATACCCTCAGTAATCGCCATGCAAAACGTCCGCCTCCGCGAAGGGTTGGCAATCTCCGCACTGTAAACCGCATCATGAGTGATGGCTCCGTACAGACGCTCATCGTTCTCGCCTTCGGGCGGCAATATCTCGACTGACTCGACGGCATGCCGGACCGAAATCTCACCCGTCGATTCGAAGTATCGCCTCATGTCACCATAAGCAACGAGCCCTGCCATCTCCGTCCCGTGGCCGCTAGCATCCAAGCCGGACCAATCAGGGTCTGCGGACAGGACGGACCCTTCGTCGATGACAGGGGCCAGAAGCGGATGCGCACGATTAACACCGGAGTCGAAGACGCATACCGCGGTATCGGCTGGTTCGACAGATAGACGAGCAACCATGTCGTCAACGAATTCCTTCTGGCTCCTGGCATCAAAGTTGACTATCTCGGAAACAGAGACACCGCAAGGCCGCATGGACTCGATGTACCCCATCTCATCGAACAACCTCTGAAGACCTGGGCCGTCAGCCCTGATCATACGTACAGCGACTTCGGGGAAAACGAGCTCTTCCTTCGAGAGAGTAATGCCGATCTCGCAGCACACGCGCTCCAAACGAACCTCAAGCTCGGCATACGGCACAACGAACACATCGAGCCAAAGCTCACACCATTTGGGAAACGCGCTAGGAAATCCATCGGCCGGACCGTCCCACAAATCCCTGACGTCAGCCTTTGCAACGGCCTCAATGCTCTCGACAAGCTTCTCGTTCTTGGGGTTCCCCTTCTTGGTGTTCTGCGCAGGGTCACCATACTGCGCGACCCTGTCGCTAAAGAATTCGGACTTCTTGGCAGGCACAAAAACCGTAGCCGTCATCGTGCCCTTTTCCTCGTCACGAGACGAGTTCAGCACAACGATCTTGCCGGGCTTGTTCTCTAAGCTGTCCACCTCAAGGTCAAAGCCCTCTGCGCTTGTAAAGGTGAGGTACGAGCCGCCCCTCGCTTCGGCAGCATTGTCTTCAGCCGCTGCACGGACAAGTTCAGCGCTCAGTTTCGCGGCGTGTTCGGAAACGATGCGATTTGCCCTTTTCTTGTTGCTCCCACCATTTACGGGTGCAAACGGATAGGCTTCCGGCCCATTCGAGAGAATGATGTTCGGCTTCCCCATTTACCCGACCAGCTTCTCGGCAACAGTCGAACCATAGATGCCCAGGCGCTCATCGCACAGCGCAAGCACGGACTCGTTGGTAACGGGATTACCGGAAAGCAACGCATCCTTGATGGCATCACGGCACACCCCGACGATCTCCGCCTGGCAGAGTCGGGCAAGCCTCTCCGAAAGCTCAGTGGAGGCGTAGAAGTCGGTATCGTACCCACCGATAACAGATTCGGCGATCATACCTGCCTCATCGGCAGTAGGCAAACCATAGTGGAGCACGTCATCAAACCTGCGGAAAAGGGCGCGATCCAGCATCTGCTTATTGTTAGTGGCGGCGATAATGATGCTCTCAGAGCTGTCCGCCTCAATAAACTGCAGGAAGGAGTTGAGGATGCGCCTCATCTCGCCAACCTCGTTGTCAAGTCCCCTATCGGCACCGATAGCATCAAACTCATCGAACAGATATACGCCAACGTTGTGCTGGATAGATTCGAAAATCTGACGAAGCTTAACGCTCGTCTCCCCCATGTACTTGGTTATGAGCTTGTCCATTTGCACGACATAGAGAGTCATCCCTAGTTCAGACGCAATTACGGACGCCGTCATAGTCTTACCTGTACCCGGTGCACCCTCAAGCAAGATACGCCGGCGATTGGCATAACCGTAGGAGGCAAGCTTGCCGCGGTTACGATACTCATCAATAATCCGGAGCAACCTGCTCTTTACGGCATCAGAAACGATGAGTTCGTTAAGCCTGGTATCAGGACAATAAATCTGGAAGAGCCCGTCCACAACGCTCAGATTGAGCATCTTTCCGCGTGGACGCCCTTTCACCCGGTCTGCGAGCTCTTTCATCTCTCGGGCCGCAGAGGCATGGCCCTTCTTGGCCTCAGCCGCACCTATTTGAAGCAAGCCAGTCCTAAACGCGTCATCGTTCGCGTCAAGATAGGCTTTCGCAAGCTGTTTTATCTGTTCATTTGTCGCCATGACTGACCCACCTCCTCGCCTCCGGGGAAAGTCATTGTATGTCAGAATTATGGAGACACCACACCGGGATCCCCAACGGGCTCTAATGCCTATTGATAAACCATAGCGCTGAGCAAAATGCAGTCGGTCACAGCATCGTCCAGCTCGAGCGCGACAAGCCCAAGGGCAAGTGCCGCAAGTGGCAGCTGCGCGTGAGCGTCGGCATGG
>CAVHFE010000064.1:7069-10815 GCA_963635145.1 Oscillospiraceae bacterium | reverse complement strand
AAGGAGATCGAGCAGACCAAGGAAACCTACTACGAGGCGCTGGCCGCAAGCTCCGTGCGCTGGCAAGACGGCAAGAATGATTACCTGCCTTTCGTGACCTATATGCTCGGCGTGATATCAGCTTGCTACAAAGAGCTGGACCGGAGATTCGCCGCCGGCTACAAGCCACGCAGCAATGAAGAGCTGTTGCGAGACTACTTCGACCAACTGATCGGCACCGCGACAAAATACCAGATCATGGACGCGAACCCCACAATTAGCAAGCGCACCATCGAGCGCATCCTGAAGAAACTTCAAGACGAAGGCACGGTGGAAAAGGTCGGAGCGGCAAGGGCGACTGCGTACAGGAAGAGACAGGCCGCAATCAGACAGGATCTACTTCTCTTCGGCCAGTTCGACCTTCGTTGAGCGAAAGTGACACATGTGTCACTTTCGCTCAATTGCTTAAGCGCAGTCTTCGAAGGCGCGCGCATACCACGTTGTTCTTGGTAGCAGGTTGGGAAGACTAAGCAGCCAGACGGCCGGGCACTATCGCGTGCTGGAGAGGAACTTCATTGCCCGGCCCTCAAACCGGGAGCACGACCGCAGAAGCACGAAAGGGCGAGCCGCTTTCGCGGCCCGCCCCGGTGAAAAATAACTATTCGCAGAATTTGGCTATTTCTCTACCACTGCATCGTTGATTTCCTCAAGGGTCTTGTTGCGTGTCTCGGTGCCGCAGATGCCGATGATGATCGCGAAAATCACCATGCAGATCCCAACGAACACGTATACGGAAACAACGCCCGAGCTCTGAAGGAAGAACGCTACGATGCTCGGCGTCGCGATCGACATGATCCTGCCCATCGCATTGGAAAAGCCCGAGCCGCGAAGGCGAATTTCCGTTGGGAACGCTTCGCCCAGGTAAACAGAGCATGCGAGCAGGGAGTAGTAGTACGTGATGGTGCACATCACAAACCCTGAGATCATGATGATCGTGACATCGGTTTGACGGGACCACACATAACCTGCCACCGCGAGGAGGAGCAGACAAACGATCATGCCCGCCTTACGGGGATGCTTGTTGCCAAACAGCGAGAGCAGGAGAATGCCGAACGGCGCGCCCATGAGCATGACGAACGTGATGAAGATGGAATACTGGGTGTCCATCCCTTGCATGACGAAGATCGTGGGCGTCCAGGTCGTGATCGTGTACACGATCAGATTCATCGCCATCAGCGCGGCAGAGGCGGTAATCGTCCTCTTGATCATCCTCTTGGTAAACAGCGCTCGGTACGGCAGTTGAACAGGCTCTTTGTCGAGTTCGGCCTTGAGCTTGTCGATCTGCTCCTGAGTGATCTCAGGCAGAGCGATCCCCTTATCGGTAAAGCTTTTCTCGGCAGCGCTAACGATGGCGTCAGCTTCATCGAAGCGACCCTTTGAGGCAAGCCAACGGGGAGACTCCGGCATGAACTTGAAAATCATCAGCCAGATGAAACATCCAAGAATAGATATCGCGAAGAAGATAGTGCGCCAACCGAAGGCCGGGATAACGATCATGGTAAGGGCAGCTCCCAGCGGCGGCGAGAAGTTCGCGATAAGACCGATGTACCCGGAGTACTTGCTGCGCTTTTGCGGCGGAATATACTCGCCGAACGGGCCGTACCCACATGGAATGAATGCGCCAAGGCCGATGCCCATCAAGCCACGACATGCGATGAGTACGACCATGGAAGGCGCGAAACCAGCGATGAACGTTGCGCCGATGAATATGGCGATGAACAGCAGGAGCGCCTTTCTGCGCCCAAGATGATCGCCGACCACGCCCGAAATAAGCGCTCCGATAAGGTAGCCGCTCATGGTTATCGTCTGGAACCAACTGTTCAGTTCCACCGTTGACCAGCCATCGGCCAAAAGCGAGGCTATGAGTCCGCCGCCGATGTACATATCAAGATTGTCAAGGAACATCGCTCCGCCGACCAGCCAGAGCAACTTCCAATGCCATCCGCCGATAGGCAAACGATCGAGTCTGAGCCCGATGCCGTGCAGGGTCTTCCCCAAGGCGCTCACATCAGCGTCCTCGAGACGATCGGCACGGGCATTGATCTCTGCTTCTGCGCTCATGGCCGCACCTCCCCTTCTTTCGATCTGCAGATCCCCATTTCTGCTCCTTTCTCTCCTTCCCTTGCCGCCGAATGCGGCGGCCGCCCTGACCTTTCAAGGCTCAATACGATTATGGAAAGGCAAAGATCCTGCGCACAAATTCAGACATTGGAACAGTTGATAACCGCATCGAATCTATCCAGATCAACTGCAGGGTGGTGCCGCCTTAGTAGAAATAAGCCCGCTCCATAGGCTCAGGGGCATCCACCAAGCGGCGGCCATCGGCAAACGAGATCAGCGAATCAACGATCTTCGGACGCCGCAAATCCTCGACATAGGCACACGACACCATATGGAAAGGCGCATCGAGCTCCTTGATCCTCCGGAACGCAACACGCGGAAACGAGACATCGCTCAAAGTATCCAGCACAATGGCAACCGAATCAGCGTCCATGGAAACAAGGGTCGCAGCGGTCGTCTCGTCTTCGAAGCTGTGCTTGAACCCCAGCCCGTGCCTATTCAAGACGCCTTTGAAAACGTGATACATATAAGACTGCGGGTTGTACGAAACAAGCGGGTAGCCCTTAAGGTCATCGAGAGACACAGTGTCTTTTCGGGCAAGCGGATGATCAACGTTCATCGCAACAACCGCATCCTGCATAACCAGGGGAATGAAAGCCACACGGCGCATACTGGGGATCCTACCGCAAAAGGCAACATCGCAAAGGCCATCGTTGAGGGCGTTGATTGCCTCGAATGTCGTGCACCTGACGACATCGAAAGTCACCTTTGCCCCGATCGACTTTTGGAAATCGGAAAGGAGCGCGGGCAGGAAGTTTCTTTGGACGGACCCCACGGAAGCAACGCGAATAAGGCTCGATCTGCCATGGCGATAAGCATCGAGCTCCTCGACGGCAGAGTCGATAGTGGAAAGGGCCTCGTCTATGGACTTACGAAAAAGAGCTCCCCTCTCCGTGAGTTTCACGTTCCGCCCCACGCGCTCAAACAGCGAAACGCCAAGCTCGGCTTCAAGGCTCTTGATCGAGTTCGACAGCGCTGGTTGGGAAACGAAGAGTTCTTTGGAGGCGCGACCGTAGTGCTCTGTTTCAGCGAGCTTGCTGAAATACCTAAGCTGATCAAGATTCATGTAACCACCGCACCCAAAACTCTTCTTTAAAGCATTGGCGCACCGAAAGTGTCGATCCGCGTAAATCGCTAACGGCCCTGCACTCTCGAACCGAAAGGCGGGGCTTGTACGGCAAACAGGCAAATGCAGGAGCATCTGCCATATATGTCTCTTTCGATTATAACGAGACCACAAAGGCAAGAGCGTCGAGGCGTGCTCGCCTAAAAGTTGAAGCGTCGCATGGGTACGGAGGTGGTTCTGGGAATCAACGACGAAGAACATAAGCGCCGAGCCGCAACCCTGATCGGCTACGAGCCGTCTCCTCCGATGCGCCGCTCATGCCTGTTTTGGGCCTCGCCCACAGTCGAGCAAAAGCAAGACTGCGGGCGAGGAAGGGAGGGTTTGTTCATAAAGAGCGGCAGGGCAAAAGATACCGACGCTCTCACTCGATGCGCCACTTCGTTTTAAGCTCCTTGATGAAGCCTTCTGCCGCAGACGAAAGAGCCGCGTTCTTCCTATGAAGAAGAACCGTGCTGCCCAC
>CAVHFE010000064.1:2219-7012 GCA_963635145.1 Oscillospiraceae bacterium | reverse complement strand
GCTGCCCACAAGGTCGGGCTCCGAAATCGGATAAATGCTCATTTCGTCCAGCGATCTTGAAAGCGCAATGCTGGCCTCCGACTTCATGCAGATACCCGCCGCGCGACCCTTTGCGACATACAAGGAGAGCATTTGGTCGTTTCTTCCCTCGGAAACAACATTGCAAGGCAACCCATGCTCTTCCATGTACGAGCGAACCTTCTTGTTTATCCCAGTAGTGGAGTACGGAAGCACCAAAGGGATTCCCTTGAGGATCTTCAGTTTGATCCCATCAGGATGGCTTTCCCTGACAGAAAGATACTTCGCAATAAGGTCAGCCTGGCCGATAAGGTATTTCGTGCTTTTCGAAAGCCAATAAAACTCGAGCCCCGGATATCTGTCGATCCAATCACCTAGATCAGATACGGTCGTTATTCCTATGTCGACCTTGCCCCTCGAGACAAGGGACACCACGTCCGCACTGCTTCCCGATAAGAATTCCAGCGATAATCCCGGATGCTCAGCAAAGTAGGGATCGAGGAAGTCGCTTCCCATAATGGCCTGGGTCAGGGGCTCGAATATGGCGACCCCTAAGGTCTCCGTGCCCGAGCCTCTGATAGCCGCAAGATCCTCGTCCAAGAGCATGTGTATACGGCCTATGTCCTGAGCCGCCTCAAGAACCCTTGCGCCAGCAGGGGTTAGCGCGAGAGAGGGCTTTCGCACCACAAGCTTCAAGCCGTAATGCCGCTCCAGACGCGAGAGATACGCGCTAAGCCCCTGCTGCGACATCCCGATCGACTCAGCCGCTTCGGAGAGCGTTGCGGACTCCGCGATCACGGGAAAGTATTCCAACGAAGGATCTCTCACGATCCGCCCCCTTGTTTTGCCCCTCTACGGCTCGATCGACCGAAGGTTGCTTACGACAGCCGCCCTTGCCGCAGTTTCATAAAGGCCCGACCCCGAGTCGTCCTTCACGTAGCCAGTCCATGGCCCTGCATGCGTAACGATGACAGGATAAGGTACCGAGAGCATATCTTTGAGCCTCATCCCGATGGCGTTGAACACCTCGCCGTTGGTCGATATCAAGCCAAGCTGGCCCAACCTTGTCGTTCCGAGGATAAAATCAACCGGATCCGGTGGTCCTGGCATAGTCACCGATTCGTGCGGGAGAGTGAACCTCTCCTCAGACACCTTTGCCTCTACGGCCTCGTCGTAATACCCAATGGACGCAATCGCTCGGCGCGCATCCATTGCGAATCTAGCGCCCATGAACTCAAGGATAGCGGGGCCACCAGAGCCAAGATCCTTAGTGACAATGCTGCCATCGGGCTCGGGGATGTTGACACGCGCCATAAGCAAAGGATTCAGGTCGCCGGCCGCACCGCTGGTGAAGGCAACGACCCCTCCATCCTCTCCTTCCAGGAGGGAACAGGCACGCCCCACGAAATCCCCGGATATTTCGGTGCCATTACCAGTTGGCTGGTTATGGATCATCGCACATGCATGGACAGGGTAGTTCAGAAGGGTGGCGATATTGGAATCGTCCAACCCACTGAATCTAATGGCCGTCAGGGTTCTGTCTACCTCTTTCCCAGGAAGGAAGCCGTATGTACCAGCGTCTGGGCCAAGTCCTGGTTCGTTCCTGCAAACATTGAGAAAACTCTCGCATGTACCGATGCCCATCTTGGCAGCGCGCATCGAAGCCAAGGCCTCTGCAACCCCATCTTGTATAACATCACGAAGGAACAGGCGGTACCTTTTGACCTTCCTAGTGAAATCCTCGCCGTACCACTTCTCGAAAATCGGGTTGTCTGCATACAGCCCACTATGGTTGTGAGTGCATGTCAACACAACCTGCTGCTCGGGAACATGGGCGCACGACGACACCAATGCTCGCAAGCTTTCAGCCTCTGGAACGCCGGGCAGATCGAGAACAGCCCAGACCAACAAAGTGCCCTCGGCGTCTATTGCGATGATGCGCAAGAAGATATCGTCCCTGACTGCGCCACTGAATATCGACGGCTTGCCCGTTGCCCGGTTGTTGAAGTGCTCGATCGGAAAATAGCTTGCATCCGGGGTTATGCACTTCCGGGAAGCACCAGCCTTCAAACTTCCCATCTCTTATTCCTCCAACTCTGGAATATGCCGCATCGCCGCTTCGAGGATAATCTCCTCGGCATCGGCCTTCAGAACCCAGCCCTTTGTATAAGCTTCAAGGCAAGATTCCACCACTTTCCTCACGTAGTCCTCCTTGCTGCCGTAAAGGCTGCGGATCATGCTGGCAGAAAGCCTGTGAGCGCCCCCCTCCTCTTGGAAGGCATACAAGGGGGCATCGACATAGGGAAGGCGTATCCCGCCCAGGGTGTTGCCCGCAGCGTCCCTGCAGTACTCGACATCTGGATAGCTGCCCGTCGTCTCAAGAAGAGGCGAATGAGGCGGCTCGATGCCCTCGTCCATCCATCTGATCAAATGCTCGGTTGCTGCTTTCAGGACATAGCGAATAGGGTACTCGTACTCATAGCTGACCGACTCCTTCCAAGGAGTGTCAGACTTTTCAACATCCTCTTGGCAAACGCAACGGTGCTTATCGTAAGCCGACCTTACGCCACATCCGGCCACCTCGTAGCGATGAAGCTTCTTCTTCGCCTCGTTCGCATCGGGACGCCGCTGCATAAAGGCCCAATCGGGATGGAACCCACCGCCGAGCATGTCGCCCGTCGTAAGAACATGGATGAACGGAACCTCTGAGTAGTACTTGTCCCGCGGGTCTGTTACGTCATTCTTGTTTGTCTCTTGGTTGACGCCGCCCGGCGCCCCGGTCATGTACATCAAGAAGCCATCGTAGATCGGCTCATTGTCCGGCGAGCGATGGATCGGATGGAACTCCGCTATGTACGCGGACAGGTCGCCCGCCGTTGCGCCGGTCGCATAAACCCTGCGCACCTTATAGCCGTTGAAGGGGCTTTTGCTGCTACCCGACTTGAACAGCACACCGACTTGGCTGATCATGTCCCAAATCAAGCCGTTCTCATTTTCGAGATTGCAGCGCCCATAGCATGTTTGGGGCTCTCCCCTGAGCTCTTCCGGCTTAGGGTTCTCGAAAGAAAGTTCGCCATACCGGTCGCCATCGAACCGCTTTGCGGCTTCCAGCGCCACATCCCTGACGGTAAGTCCAACCCAAGCTATTCCGTTTTCAAGATAGTAGTCGAAGCACTGACCCCAACCAGGAATCGACCTGTCATATTTAGATGCCCAGTTCAGAAGCTCAACAGCTACGATTCCAGAAAAGGAAGCCGGATTCTCGGGAAGCCTGACCAGCATCTTGCTGCAATAGGGCGCTTTCTCTGTTTGGATCACGGGGTATTGCTGCTCGTCTGGCAACTCATATACATGAGACATCCCACTGATCAGGTATTCCCTCTCTTGGTACCCGTAATCGGCAAGGTTGATGGGTTCGACAAGCCGGTCGGCAGCACCAAACGGATATGAAGCCGCAGTCCGAGGCAGAAAACGACACTCCATTGGCTCTGAGACAATTTCTTTTCTGCTAACGATCATCGAGAGTATTCCTTTCGTTCGATAGGGTTTGTGTCGCGCGAAGCAGCCCCGCGCGACACATGCAGCTATTCCGATTCCTTCTGCTTCGCTGCAGCCATCGCCTTTCCGAAAACCTTGTTGTACGAAGCAAGGAAGATGGCGAGTCCAACAATCGGGAAAAGCGCGAGCGCGTAGTACATACCTGCATAGCCCAGAGCGGTAAACATTGCAGCGCACATGAAGCCACTGGTAACACCAGCAATATCCTGAAGGAAGAAGTTCGTCGAAATCGCCGCACCGCGACGCTCCACAGGTGCAGTCATGGTAGCTGCCTTGATCATCACAGGGACGGTGCCCTTCTGTGCGGTGTAGTACAGGAACGAAGCGATAAGAATCACTGCCAGGTTGTCAGCTGCGCCGAGGAGCAGGGCGGCTAACGCCGTTGCGATACAAGCCGGGATCATGATCTTCTTGAGCGAGATGAAGTCGCTGCCAACGCCGACGACCAATCCAGCCACCAACTTGAGGAAGTCTCCCACTGTGAAGAAGAACGCCGCATTTTCGATGCCTCGCTCCTGAGCCATTGCCAGAAGATAGGTGTCGTTCGCGGTAAGCATAACCGCAAGGAAGAACGTCATCGCGCAAGCAGGAATCGTCGGCAGATAAATGAAGTTGTTGACGAAGTCCTTGAGGCTCGTCTTGGTTCGCTCAGCAGCACTCTGCTCTTTCGTGCTCTTTTCCTCTTTCGGGAAACGGAGCAGCAACGCAGCGAGGATGCCAACGCCGCAGATAGTACCAGCGATGTAATACACGGTAGGAGCCGCGAAGCTCGAGAAGATATAAGAAGAGGTAGGAGGCGCCGCCATAAGGAAGAATGCCGGGAGTGCCTGGTAAACGGAAATACCCGTTCCCATCATCTCTTTCTTGATGAGAAGGGAGGCAACCGAAGCGAATACGGAGGTGGCCAAGCAGAACGAGACGGCGTCAATCCATCTGGAAGCATAGAAGATGGTTGCGTCGCTCGAGAAGCCGTAGCCCAAGTAGGCAATCCCCTTCATCACGAAGCAGAGCACCACCAAGGCCTTCTTGTTGCACCGGTCGATAAGAGGACCGATGAAGGGCCTTAATATCAGGCAAATCAGATAGTAGGTTCCCCATGTCATACCTACTTCTGCTGGGTTAAGGCCAATGGTCTTGCCATACAAGGTAAGCGGCGTTTTCGCCATGGAAAGCGAGAAGCTAGAGCATAGCGATACGATCAGCATGAGAACGAAATT
>CAVHFE010000064.1:0-2209 GCA_963635145.1 Oscillospiraceae bacterium | reverse complement strand
CGTGAACAGAACGAAGAAGTCTTTCTTCAAGGTCTTCAGCACATGGTGCCGTTCCGTCCCCTCGGGCCCACTGGCCTGGGGAGCGGCATTGTTTTGCTCGTTAGACATTTTGATCCCCTTTTCTTTTGTATTGATTCCCCGCGTTTAATTCTGTAGTCGCCAAGCCGCAATATCCAACACCTGTTTGTTAAGACCGCACAATTTTATGTTGTACTAGCAGTTGAGCCGCTGATTATTGGCTGTAAACATGTTCATAGCCAATAATCAGCGGCTCAACAAAACCTTTAAGCACAAGGGCATAAACGCCCGACCGCACCAACGTCCAACAGGCGCTAAAGGCTATTCCTCAACGATTCTTCTACGACTCGAACAGGGAAGTCCCCTCGCACCCTCGCCATTGTCGCAGCATCTTCGCCATATCGATTGAAATGGCGAAGATACTCACAGGGTGGCGAGGATACTGCGACACAGGACGGGCAACCGTCTCGGGCATGCAGAAGACATAGTCGCACGAAAAGAGGCTCCCTTCGCCAGAAGGGAGCCTCTTTTTCAACGCAAAATAGCCATTTGACGGAACGATACACCGCCACCGGCGCTTCGCCACGTCCCAGAAGCCCCTTGCCTATCCAGCATCGGCTATTTGGTAACTACCAGCGATGACCTTGACTGATGCCGGCAACTCTTTGACCGAAGCATAGCAATCGAGCACGATCGTCTCGCCGTTGAGCCAATGGTTGGCGTACAGGCTCGTCGTCTCAACTTTGACTCCATTCGAATCGAACAGCTCGACATCGAAGCTGATGTAGTCGAAGTCATAACCGGTATCGTTCGTTGTGGTTGCCTTGCCGACAACGGACGAGTACTGCTCGGTGAATTCCAGGTCAATGGCGCTAGCCAGAGACTCAGCCGCTGTTTTCTGGCTGGTCTCGCGCTCTACTTACTTGCCATGGCTGACGAGCCTGTCGAGATCATCCTGGCAGGCGGACGACACCGTCAGCCCATAATCGTCGACGAACATCTTCAGGAGCGCCGTGCGCCTGTCGTAGGCCTTTTGCCAATCCTGCTTGAACTTGCTGTTATCGGTTGCGTACAACTCCGCCGCCGAGCGCTGGTCTTTCAGCGAGTTGATGTAGGCTATGGCGCTTTCCTGAAGCTTGCTGTCCTCAAACTGCGAGCTCTGATACTGCTCAACCTGCTCCAGCTCGGCATCGACCAGATTCTCGTAGTACTCTTCGGATTGATCGGACTTGGCCGACTTCTCCGCCAGCGCAGCGCGCGCCTCGAAGCCCTTCGCGACCGACTGCACGAAAGCACCATCGGAACTCGATGGCTGGTCTTGGCTCCCCTTGTCGGCGCAGCCGGCCAACAAAGCCATGCTCGCAGCAAGGGCGCAGGCCAGAACCGTAAAAAGGACTATCCTAAGCTTGCTTGTCATCACGCAAACACCCACCTTAGTTGGCGATAACGGCAGCACGCTGATCCTCGTCAAGGACATCCGGGTAGACAGAGCTGGACAGCTCCGCACCGCTCTGGTCAACCATGGTTACGGTGCAGCTAACCGGCTGACCAGCGATCTGCTGGTACATACAGGACACGACCCCGACAGCCAGCGGTGCGAACGCCTCCTGAAAACTCACCTGACTGCTGGATATGGTCACCTTCACCGTGGAGAACTGGTCATCATAATCAACGGCCGTGACAGTCGGCCAATCTTCGCTGTTCGGCATGCTGTTGAACTGCTCCACCACCGCATCGTGCGTCGAATCGACAAGCTCGTTGTACTTACCGATGGGCATGGTGACGGTGTAGGATCCATCCTCGTTGGCTGTAACGTCGGTGCAACCCTTCTCTTGCATGGCGGCCTGAACTTCCTCGGCCGTCTTATCGGAAAAATATGCAGCAGGGAAGGTGAGAGTGCGGGTGGTAACGGTCGCTTTCTCCACGGCACTGTGCTCGTCCTGTTCGCTCGTCACGTTGCCAGAGTTCTGCGTTGCACAGGCCGTCAGCGACAAGCACAGCACGAACGAGACCATCGCAAAAGCCACCGCCAACACAGCGCGATTCATCCGTCTTACCATCTTCATCTTCCCCTCCACTTTGACTCCTGTTCGCGCGCGGACAATGCATAGCATCGCCCGCTTGAAGCCAGCATAGATCTGGCTCCGCTCTGACCTCTACAATCAGGCCGCTGAACTTATTCTTGAGCAGT
>CAVHFE010000063.1:0-11002 GCA_963635145.1 Oscillospiraceae bacterium | reverse complement strand
GATAATGAATGAAATCTGACAGACGTCCCAACGTCCGAACTTAAATCGCGCATAAACCAGAGCAACCAGAGCCACTGCGATATTGCTTAGAGTGATATTTTCCATGAACAGAGACTCGACAAAGCCCAGCACGAAAAGCGCGGCAGCAAGAAGGCCCTTTCGCTGAGGCTGCTCTCCCTCAAGGGCCCCTTTAACGTAGATCAAGTACAGCAAGAGAAGGAATGTCGGAACAACATAATTTGTGAAACCAGAGGCCCAAACAATAGCCTGCCTGCGCACGCCTTCAGGCATAAACGCCAACAAAATAAGCGTTAACCAGAAAATCCTCCTGTCCCCACCAATCAAGCGATAAAGTGCCCAAGCAATACCTACCACGAACAGGCAAACGGTAAACGACCGCAGAAGATAAAAGCGGGACAAAAGAATAATCAGCAGGTTCCCAGCATATCGTCCGTTGTAATTTTCGAACCCCGAGCTCAAACGGTCGAAAGCGGCCTGGCCAGCCCAAGTCCAATCGTCACCGGAATAGGGAAAAAGAAGACAGAGCAAGAAAAGAACAACGATCGCGCCTACTACCTCTATCTTCGATAGCGGAAGCGCGCCCATATCCAATCTCTGCTTTGCATGCGCGCCATGAACGACGCAAGATTCCTTTGAAGCCATATAGAAGCCTTATCTTTCACTGTTGATCCAGAGGAGGGCATAACGTTTCGCCCCTGCAGCCCATCGACTATACCAAACCGAATTAAGCCAATACCCTAATCAGCTTTAATCAACACCGAATACAACCTGTCGCGCGCTTGGGAGTCGCGGTAGAGGAAGAACGATTCCACCTTTTCCTGGTAGGGCGATGAAGCGCCTGTTTCCAGAGAAGCCAGGATATCGCCCAAGTCGGCGGCGGCTTTGGTGGGATCAGCCGAGTAGGGGCCAAAAGTGCCGAAGGGGATTTCGAGCTTGCGATAGTGATTTAAGCCGCCACGGAACTCGGCTTCATCGGGGAGGAAGTACACCACCCGAGCACCGGAATAGATGAAATCATACACGTACGACGAAAAGTCGGTGATGGCCACCGCGTATTCCGCCTCGTTGATTCCCTCAAACACCGTGTTGACGTTTGGCATTGCAAAGTTGAAATGCCCCTCGTAGCACTTAAAGTTAGGGTGCAGCTTCACATCAAGCTGGTAGCCGTACTTCTTAAGAATCCCGCTGGCCTGCACCGCCTCAAGAAAAGCCACCAAACCCCGGTAAAACGCCGACGCCAAAAAACGATCATCCTCAGCCAGGCGCTGCTTGCCATCACCTGCGACCAAATAACTACGCCATGAAGGGATGCACGCAATCTTTTTGGCTTTGGGCGCATCCCCCGCCGTAAGCAAATCCAAACGCGGCGCACCTGTTTCCAGCAGGCTTTCGCGAGGGTAGGCGTAATCCCCCTGCAGCATCTTGCTTTCCGTTGCGGAGGAGACCACTGCGTAATCAAACAAGGTGCGGTCGTAACCTAAATACCAAGGCATGTGGGCATGAAGAATTCCGTGCTGCAGATACACGATCTTCTTCGCGCGCGCAAGATCGCCCAGAGCCGCCCATTCCTCATGACTGAACGGGTAAAAGATCCATGCTTCCTTGTACGAAGTAAGCAAGACGGACGCAGCGAGCATGACCACCTTGTGTTCTTCCGAGCCGCACCTGAAAGTGCGGCCTTCAAGCTCCGGGTGCTTACCCAACAGCAGATCGACGCAGTCCGTTACGAAGTAACGCTCAATGCCATCACTTTGCTTTATGTCATGCGCAAATTGCAAAAGAGCATTGCCAACACCCGGAGATGAAGGCAGGTCGGCATAAATCCAGATTTCCTTGCCCTTATGCTGCTTAAGCAACTTCTTGTATTTTTGCCTGGCCTCAAAAGCAGGGTCCTGATTAGTAACCAAGCGCTGCTTGAGCCTGTCCTTTAGCGTCAGGCGCTTGAACTTAAGGCTCTTGCTATCTGCAGAAACACAATAATCCGCGAAAAGCCAGCCCTCGCTACGCACCGAGCAATTGGCGCGCCACGCCATAAGATTATCGTTAAGGCCAAGCGTCAAACCCTTAGCCTCGCCATTAGGCCCAAAGCACCTAAATGAAACCTTGGAATCCGCAGCAAGAGCAGCGAAGGGAACCATGAAACGAACTTGATAGAAACGGCAAACTTTTTCGTGTGCTTGCCAATAATCGTAGGACGACCGAGCCAGCTCAAGCTTTTGCCAAATCCCCCCGATTTTCGCCTCAAGCGAAACTTCATCAACAAGATAGAAAACAGGGCAGCCAAACCGCAGCAGCACCTCAAAACCATGCTCCCGCTGCAAAAGGCGAATAACGCCGAGCTTTGGCGCGATAGTTTTCCAAACGTAATCGCGCGAAGGGAAGCTAACCGTTGCCTTTTTGCTTTCAAAAGAAGCCTCGCTGCCCTTTTCCAGGCAGCCGTAGCGCTCCATAAAATAAGCCTTATGCCAGCGCTTTAGAAACGGGGAACGTCCATAGGATTCCGCAGGTATTTTGCTTAGCACCGCAGTCAGCCGTGCATTTTGCTTTTCATATTCCTCGCCTGTCAAATGGCTGGGAAACAACATGTCGCTGTTGAGACGCCAGGAAACGTTGTGCAGCAGCAACTGGCGAGCGTATTCCGCCATAGCAGGATGACAGTCAGCCACATCGATGAAAAACCCGTACAGGCGCATCATGTCTTCGTAGGCATACAAAGGCCTGTACGCGACGGAGGAGGCTCCTCCCCCGTCGCGAACATAGCGGTACTCAGCCTCAGCGCAATAGCCGATTGCTTCTTTATCCAGCAAATGCCGGGTAATGAAATGCTGGTCTTCACCCATCGTGAGCGATTCATCGAAAAGGATGAGGGCGGCGCTGTTCTTAACCACCACGTTCATGGTTGTCTGGCAGATGTAAGGGTTTTCGACCAGCTTGTAAACTCCGGTTTCGCCAAGCCACTTATCCCGCTTGTGATACGTGACCTCACCCGTTTCGGCATGGAAATAGGCAATGTGGTAAGCAAGCAGGTCAACCTCATCAGCCATGGAGTCAAAAGCCTCGACTATCGCCTTAAGCGACCCTTCAGCCAAGGAGTCATCGGCATCCAAAAACGCAATGTACCTACCTGTTGCCACACGAATGCCCTCGTTGCGAGCAGAGGATACGCCGCCGTTAGGTTTGTCGATCACCTGGGCAAACGAATTCCGCGCCGCAAAGCCCCGGCAAACCTCAAGGCTCCCATCCGTTGAGCCATCGTTGACTAGGATGAGCTCCAGCTGCACCTTATCGATGGTTTGAGCGGCAATGGAGTTCAAGCAATCGCTAAGACGCTCTTCCTTGTTATAAACGGGAACAACGAGACTAATCGCGGGAGACATGGGCGCTACCTTAACTTGAGCTTTCGGGCCGCTTTTCCAGCAAGCCTCCTAGCCCTGCTCTTTTTAGGCTTGAGCTTAGGTTTTGCTTCGGCCTTTAGCGCCGCAGCCTCTACCACCTTCTTTTTCGAGGCTTTAAGCTCGACTTTCAATTGCTTGTTCTCGGCCTTGAGCTCCGCTATCTTCTTCTGCTTTTCCTCTTCGGCCTTGCGTAAGCGGGTAGCTTTAAGGGTTCCGGAAAGATAGAAGGCTCGTGTCAAATCGCCCTCGGCGATGTAATGCAGCAGCTCGGGGACTCCCACGGCGATTGGCTCCAGCTTTACGTAATCACCCAAAAGGGGCAAATATGTTTCCTGGTATTCCTTAACAATTAAGCATGCAATTTTATAATTCGCACGGTTTTCAAGCTCTTCCGCAAGGTAGTTGGCGGCAAGGCTCTGCAAAGTAAGGCGAGTTTCGGCGGAGGCGCCCATACTATCAAGGACTTTGAACATCGGGATAAGCGCGGGAACACGACATGCCTGGCCCTCAAGAGGGCTCACGGTCACCTTTCTGATAGAGGGCGCGCCCTCAAAACCGGGGATACCCCTTACAAAAGTTTTAGCTTCGATTTCGGGGGAAGCCGCAGAAAGCAGAGCGCGCACAAAGAAGGGGCGCCCTTCGTAACTCAACAGTTCGTTTTCGGCATGAACAATCGAGCGCAGCAAGGTTCGCGTTGTAAGAACGTTGGCAAAACGGCCTGGGGCGATACTCATAGTGTCGGCAAACAGGCTATCACCTTCAAGCTGAAAGCCGGTTTTCTTGCTTGGATCCGCATTGAAAACAACGAAGTCCGAACCATCGTGTTTTTCAGAAAGCCTTTGGAAAGCGGCGATCGACTTCAGGCCAAACCTGCGCTTAACCCCAAGGAAAGCGACCTTTTCGGTCCTAAGAGCATCCGTCCAACTCTGCTTTTCAATGTCGACGATGGAAACTCGACCGTCAACTGTGGCGATTTGATTCAAAAGCACATCGGTGTAGTCGGTCGAGGCGCCCTTTGTTGCGCAAACAACATCAAAAGGAACGTCATCGTGCTTCAAGACGCTCAAAAGCGCTTCGCCGATGTATTTGCCCTCTTGGTGAGCGGGCACCACAAAAGTAAGTTCGGGATTTTCCGCCTTGCCGCGCTGCTTGAACTTTGCAAGCGTAATGCCGGTGAAGTCTTCGTACATTCGCACCGTTGGCGCTTTAATGACATCGCAATTTTTAACTGCCTCATAGTCAACATCTTTATAAAGCTTGACGATCTTCTGATATATACCCTCAGGGAACTCGTCGAATTCCATTCCGTTGATGATGCTATGCACGTAATTGGACAGACGATGAATATACGAATCGTATATAGGGCCCTGACAAATGCCCAGCACCTTTAGCACTTGCGCTGTTTCGGCCAGCCTATCAAGAGGAATATTGGCGTCCTTCAAAAACGAAGATGAACCCTCGTTGGAAACACGGTAGTTGTAATAACAGCCGGGATCCCACACCACAGCCTGCGCAGACGAGATGGTCTGATACGCGAAAGGATTGTCCACCCAGCCGGCGCCCGGAACCTCATGGAAGCGAATTCCCTTTTCATCCAGGAACGCCTTGCGATAAATCGCAGCCCAAATAGAAAGGTGGGACCTTAGAACAATCCCCCTCTGCTTTTCATCAAGAATGCAGCTCTTTTTAGGCAAGCGCACCAGCTCGCCATACTTTTGGCGGCGGGCAGAATAGTAAGCGTCCGAATCGGAAAAGGACCAGTAGCCAGCCCTAACAATGTCAACCGGCGCAGCGTTAGGCGTGCTGACCCGGTACTCCTCAACGCGACCATACAGCTTTTCGAAAGCATCCAATTCCAGGAAATCGTCAGGTTCAAGGATGCCAATGTATTCGCCCGTCGCCTTTTCGATTCCGCGATTCATAGAATGCCCGTAGCCCCGATTTTCCTTATCAATCAAAACGAACCGGGGGTCACTTTCCACGTATTCCTTGATAATCTCCAGCGAACCATCGGTAGAGCCATCGTTAACGCAGATGACCTCGATATCTTCGAGCGTCTGATCCTTCAACGAATCCAGGGCCTGCCTTAAATATTGCTCTACGTTGTAGATAGGAACTATCACGGAAACCTTGGGCATTTTAAAAGCACTATCCTTACTCAAAGGTCGGCAAACATCTGACGTTAGAACACGTATAGACTCACATTATATCTAAGCCTTGGGCGGCCTAGCCGACAAGCCCCGTAAAGAGATGGATTATGTTACTGTAATCAGGCAAATTGCCCGTTTTGGACCATTAAGGAATCAACG
This sequence comes from Oscillospiraceae bacterium, assembly GCA_963635145.1. Classification (GTDB taxonomy): domain Bacteria; phylum Actinomycetota; class Coriobacteriia; order Coriobacteriales; family Eggerthellaceae; genus Anaerotardibacter. The sequence goes on along the minus strand of CAVHFE010000063.1, from coordinate 5,277 downwards.
TGTGGCTTAACTTTTTCATCACTTGCTTGCTTGCAGTTTTTTTGATGTTTGCACCCGGATGCCTTGCCTTTGGTGGCTCCCTTGTGAAAAAGAAAACCCTGCTTGCCTGGGCGCCCTTTGTTTCGCTGTTCATGCTTTTCGTTTTTGGCGAAGCTTTCTATATTGCGCACGTACAGGTTTCCGGTTTGGCTTTGATTTGCGCCTCCACGGTCACGGGGCTTGCAATCGGCGCCATCGGCTGGCTGCTTCGCAAGCGCAAAAAAGTCGCTCTGCACGAAGCAATGGCAGACACGGCGAACGCAGGCAACAGTTTTGCCATAGCTGGGCTGTACGTTGTCCTTGGCTTGGCCGTAGCGGCCTATGCCTTTTTGTCGGTCATCGGGTCCCCGAACCAATTCTGTACGGAAATCGACAACGCATTCCACCTGAATGAGGTCTATGCAATGGCTTCAACGGGGCAATTCTCGGCCTTCTCGATTAGCGTTTTCCCCACGGTCGCAGGCTACGAGTCAGCAAGCTCGGGGTCTTTCTATCCGGCCCTTTGGCATGTGGTTGCTGCGGTTTTGCTTAACACGGTTGCGGCCTCGGCACCTATTGCCGAAAACGCAAGCAACCTGGTTTTTGTAGCAGTGGCGTTCCCTCTGGGAATGTGGGCCTTCCTTAGCTCTGTGTTCGGCTCTAACAAGACGGCCATTCTTGCCGGCTCTTTAACCTGCGTCTGCTTTTTCGACTTCCCCTGGCGATTGCTTACCTGGGGAATCCTTTGCTCCAACTTAGCTGCTTTTGCCATGATACCGGCGGCTTTGGCTATTTTCGTCGCTTTGGCTAAATCGCAAGATCGCGCAGCGGAAAGGCTGAAGCTCGCCCTTCTGCTTGTTGTTGCCAGCATTTGCCTTGTGTTGCTTCAGCCAAATGCCATCTTCAGCTGCGTTGTTCTTTTGGCCTTCTTTGCTGTAAGCCAGATTTTGCATGGCGAAGCATTCTGCGGATTCGTGATCAAGGACGGCCACCGAATTTGGCTGGCCGCCCTATTCGCTTTGGTGTGCATAGGCTTCTGGGCGTTTGCCTACAATTCCTCGTTTATGCAAGGGGTGCTTTCGGTCAACTGGGCGCACATCTCATCTAAGATGCAAGGCATTTTCAACATCCTGCTCCTTTCCTATTGCGACGGCCCAGCCAATCCGATAATGGCGGTCTTCGTTCTAATAGGTGCCGTTTCGGCCTTTCGAAACAAGGAGCTTCGCTGGCTCGTATTCGCCTATGTCCTATGCGCGGCCATTCATTATTCAACCGCATCTACTGAATCTATTTTAAAGCACATACTTTCTGGCTTCTGGTACACCGATGCAAACAGGACGGCCGCTTTATGCACGCTAGGAGCGATTCCCCTGGCCGCACTTGGCCTTGCTTGCATTCTTGATTTCTGCAAAGCGCACGCGGCCCACTTGTCAAAACCCGACCATAACTGCTCCTACCGCAAAACAGCAGGAGCAGTCTCCCTTGTAGTTGCCACCCTGTTGCTAACCCCGAACTTCAACATATCCGGGCTCACCAAAGTAAAAACAACCTTCGGGGCAACGCGCGCAATGATCGAGTCTACCTACGTCACGAACAAAACGACGTCTTTGTCCGCCAAAGAAATCAACTTCGTAAAAAAGGCAAAGCAGACAACAGGAGATGACGTCGTTATCAACTCGCCCTTCGACGGAACCGCATTCTTGTACGGCGTAACTGGAGTTCAGTTCTACTACAGAAGCCTGTTGACCTCGCCCGAGGACAACCCGAACGAACCCGCGGAAAGCCGAATTCTCAGGCACTCCTTGTCTTCATACATCACCAACAAAGATGCAACTACAGCGATCAAAAAGACCAGAGCAAAATACGTTCTCTTGCTCGATTCGACGCAAAACAAGAAAAGAAAACATGTTTTCACTTACCAAGCCAAGGACTGGACCGGCATTGCCTCTGTCAAAGATGCAAAAGAAGGCTTCGAGCTAGTACTCAAAGAAGGCAACATGCGACTCTATAGAATAACCGGAGCTGGTAACTAGCTATTTATCTTTCTGCCTATCATTTTGATGGCGCTCGAACTTTTCAATTGCCAACAACTGAGCGAGCTCTTTGATTTTCGTATCTGCCTGCGAAACACGCATGCTTAGATTGAAGCAGAGCACCAATAGCGCAAAAATAAAAAACAAGAATACAAAATTAGTCGTGGAATAAACGCCAGCAAGCTCTGCCAGGGCATCAAACACACCAGGGAAAACGCTCAAAACAAACAAAACACCAGCAAACAGAAACCAAGCAATGGAGTCATCTAGCCTGACCTTCGAACTACGGACACGTCTAGTCACAAACAGCAAGGTAAACAGAGAGACGAGAATCAGGACAATACGAAAGGTCAATGTCATTTCAGCCCGCCTCCAAGACTCTTGCGGAAAAATTGAATGAACAGAATAGAAATCGCCATACGAACCATATACACAATAGATCGCCAGGGATTCAAATAGCTCTCCCCAGCCATACGGTCCGCCATTTCAACAGGTACCTCAACAACCTTTGCATTTGCATGCCTTATCAAAAACGATACGGTGTCTGGCTCAGGGCCGCAATTAAGGCCATTAGCCATCACGGAAATCATATTTCTGTTGAACGCACGCATTCCAGAAGTGGGGTCCTTTATCGCCTGCCCCGTGGTTGCCTTAATAGCCAAACTAATAAGATTGCTTCCCATCATGCGCATAGAGTGCGGTTTTTTTGCCTCAACGAAACGAGAACCGATGACTATATCAGCCCCCCCCAAAACGCTGACCATTGGCGCTATGTACTCCGGCAAATGCTGCCCATCAGCATCAAACTGAATAGCGCAATCATAGCCATGCCTATAGGCATATTTCATACCTGCCTGAAACGCTCCAGCAAGCCCAAGGTTGGTAGGCAAATCCAAAAAAGGATAGCCGTTCTCTCGGCACACGCTCACTGTGCCATCCTTAGATCCGTCATTTACGACCAGAAAATCAACCGAAGGCGCCTTGCAAATAACGGAATCTACGGTGCTCTTTAGCGATGCCTCTTCGTTATACGCCGGGATGATCAGCAATGTCCTCAAAGTATCGTTCCTAAAATGGTAGCCTACTACTCGTAACTATTCATAATACCCCAGTTAGTGAGCGAAATTGACCGGTACCGTCTGCATATATTCCGCAAATTATCTTCCCAGCTATGGCGGCGTTGAACAATTTACTCATAACGCAGCAAAAGCCCTGGCTGAAGCGGGGCTGACCGCAAAAATAATAACTAACAACGTTTATGGTTTAGCCGAAAAAGAAACAACCGAAGAAGGTATCGCCATCTACCGCCTGCCCTGCTATCCACTTATTGAAGGCAGACTCCCTCTGCCAAAAAGGAACGCTAAGTTCCGCAGGTTGTTTGACGAAATAAAGAACTCCCCGACCAGCTTCGTCGTTATCAATACGCGTTTCTACCCACACACGTTCCTGGGCGTACAGCATGCCGAGACCGCGAGCGTGCGCCCCATTGTCATCGATCACGGCTCCGCATACCTAACCTTCGGGAACCCAGCGATCGACGTTGCAGTCAAATCGTACGAACATGCGATTACAGCCAAACTGAAACGTCACGACGTAGACTTTTACGGCGTTTCCAAGGCTAGCGTTGAGTGGCTTAGAACCTTCGGGATTGAAGGTCTGGACGTAATCAACAACTCCATTGATGCAGACGAATACCTCGCCCAATCTTCAAGGCGTAATTTCAAAACTGAACTAGGGAACGCGGATTGCTTCCTCGTCTCATTCACGGGGCGCCTCATCCCCGAAAAGGGAGTGCGCAAACTGCTGGAAGCAGCACGCCTGCTTAGCGATGATCCGCAGATTCAGATAGCTTTGGCAGGCGATGGCCCGCTAAAGCAAGAACTCAGCGACAACAACCCCGGCAACATGCACTTGCTCGGGCGCCTAGGAGCCAACGACATTGCCGCATTGCTGAAACAGAGCGATTGCTTCTGCCTGCCTACGCGGTCTGAAGGCTTTTCCACTTCCCTGCTGGAAGCGGCTGCGTGCTACACAACGCCCGTAATCACCAATGTTGGCGGCGTTCCCGAAATGATCCCCTCGCCCGATTACGGCGTAATCTTGGATTCGCAAGCCCCCCGCACAATAGCCAATGCCATACGTCAGCTGAAGCAGAACCCCGAACGCAACGCCGCTCTAGCACGCAACATCGGCAAACGCGTGAGGGAAGAATTCTCGTGGCAGGCAACCGCGAAAAAGATAATCGCCGCCTGCCAGAAAGCGAACCCGCAACGGTAGGCCTAAACTCGCGGGCGCCAACACACTATAAGTCCATAAAGAAAGCTGCTTATTCCCCTAAGTCGAGGACTTTCGGAGCGTGGTTGTGACGCTGATCCTCTGGCGGCAATTCATTCCAGGTACTGCCGTACCGAATGCGAAGATACCTCTCGATGTCTGCCGGAACCGGAAACTCATGACCTTCAAACATAAGGGGTTTGGGCGGCAAAAGAGCGGCTTCCGCATAGATCCCCTGCCGGGTATAGTTCATGCAGGCTAGGTAATGCGAAAACCCATCATTTCGAGCTCTTAACGCCGAATCCAAGAATTTTCCCCTTATCTTTACCGGGCTAAAAAATGTCTTGAGAATGGTATGGGTAATGCAACATGCGCCTTTTTCCACTACGCCCAAAAACCCCTTATGAGGAACGTTGATTGCCTTAGAGTGATAGAGATAGGAGAGGCTCTGCCATTTCAAACAAGAACGCAGCTGAGCGTTTCTAGCCGCAACATCAGAGGCTACGCGGTCGTACGGAAAGATATCGACAAACACGCCTTGGTCAACTCCGGCATCAAGGGTTTCGTCCGTGAAAAACTTCGTCCCATTCTTCCACACCTTGGCGAACAGGCCAGCAAGCCGATCGTCGCTTTCCGGGTTAGCCACCGTGAAACTATCGCCTAACGTAGCAGGTGCTATCTCAAGAAACTTATCGTAGTCCTTACGAGGCATCCCGATATCGATGTCATCATCCCACGGAATAAACCCTCCGTGGCGCTTTGCCCCAAGAGCGGTCCCCGCATCCAAAAAATAAGTGATTTCGTACTCTTTACAAACAGCATCTATCGCAAGCAGAACTTCCAGCTCGACCAGCTGCAGCTTGCGTAACGTTTCCTGCTGATATTGCACCAGTTCCTCCAAAATGCACATTCTATTGTTTACGCGCAAATCACTCTTTAGACCATGCCATAT
>CAVHFE010000062.1:0-11245 GCA_963635145.1 Oscillospiraceae bacterium | reverse complement strand
CCGGAAGGCTTCACCGCGCCGATGCTTCCGCGCTCCTCGGTGGGCATGGTCTCGGCGCCGATGAGCGCGAAGGCGACGCCGCAGCGCCCCAGCGAGTCGATCGGGCTGTACTCCTCGAAGCTCCCGCGGGCCTTGTCCGCATCGGTGAACAGCGGCTGGTTGCCGCAGACTTGGACGTACGGCGAGCCCGAGTAGGCCGGGATGCTGGCCAGGTCGAAGGCTTGCTGTTCCTGGGGGCTTGGCTCCGTGGAGGCAGATGCCGCTTCCTGCTGGGATTCCTGGGTTTGCTGCGCTTGCTCGGCGGCGGGCGCTTGTTGCTCGGTCTGCTGTTGCCGCGAAGAGCCCGAGCAGCCGGGCAGCAATGAGACCGACAGCAGGAACGCGAGGGCCAGCGAGAGCAGGCTCTGCATGCTGAGGCGGGAAGCGTTGCGCATCGAGTCTCCTGAAAACGGTTGGTTTCCCCTGATTCTAAGCTTCGAGCAGGTCTTTTCTCCCATCCTTCCGGTCGCCGCATCCTATCTGAAGAGGGGTGCCGCGCAGGTAAAAATAACTACAGCGAACATCTCAACCGACTCGACTTTATTTATATTGCCCATGGCGATTCCTGTCTGGTAAGTGGGGAAAGCGCGGGGCTTACGCGTGGTCATGCGGAACGAGCCAAATTATGAGGTTGCTTCTGAGCCAAAAGAACGACATCAATCCAGCTCACAAGTCTAATATCCGGTGTAAGTTCTCAAAATGCAATATTTAAATTATCTGGGATTTTGCGATCGCTACATTGGAATTAATCGAGCTCCTTTTTGCGCAATATAAGGGCCGAAACCTGAGGGATAATGCTAAGCAACGGCAATGGGCCACCACAAGCAGGTTTTCTTGGGCGCCTTCAGCGAGGTGGGGGACCTGAAAGAAACGATTTCAGATCCCTAATCGGACAGCAAACGCATGAAGGGATGCTTCGAGATGTGCAATTAAGGGACGAGTGGACGCGAGGGAGGTGACACGGCGTGGAGAAAGCGCTGAGAATTCGGAGGGGAAAGGAAGAACTCGTTTCCGCAAACGATATACGGCTTGAGTTTCATGGCAGAACGCCATCGGGCATTAAGTTTATATGCCCTCTGTGTCGTCAGCCACTCTTTCCTGCGGCGATGTCGCCCAGAGGCGTTCAATCGCCTCATTTTAGACACGCGCGGAACAATGAGCGCGCTCATGAATGTGAACTCTATGCTACCAGCCACGGCTGCTTCTCGACGTATCAGCGCACGCCCATGCCCATGTTCGTAAAAAGGTCGCTCTCGCACGGCCGATTCATAGTGGAAGGCGGGTTTAAAAGACTCGATCCGCAAGTCTTTTCGGAGCTCCAGAAAGAGGGAGCAAAAATCGTTATCGGCTCGAAGAGCTACAACGTTACGCCGCAACGTTTTGGTTCGGGACTGACGAAGCTCCCCTTCGATGACATTTCCTTGAATTGCGGTTCAGCTGTCAAGTTGGTTTGCTCAACTCATGATCTCAATTCCACATGGGGCTACCCTGAAGATGCGAGGCGAGCGATGGTCTTCACAAGAGATGCAGATACAGGCCAGGGAAAGAGACTAAAGATCGGCGATACTATTCCGTTTGAGTCGGATCTTTTTCTGTTGCTTCACGCTGATGAAGGCAATCGCATGCGTGCCGCCTTCACCGGTGCACGCAAGGTAGGGGTTGCGGGCGGACGCTCTGCGTCGACTAGTCTAGATGTTTATGAAGTAAGGCTTTCCAAAGATGATACTGGGTGGCGTCAGGGCAAAGCCTACCTCGAAGGATGCGGCTTCGAGGTCGATGATGTTGGCGACACTCCGAAGCTCATTTGGCCTCCGGCTTTGATGGCCAGTGGTGTCTTGCTTCCTGTGTACAAGGATGCAAAATGCATTTTCGAGGCAGATGTTAGGTCGGCAAAAGACGGGAATCTCTATGTGCATACCAACGTCGATACCGCGGATCGCGTTAGAACCGTGCCCCTTCGGAAGACTGATGATGCGAGCTGTGGGTTCGCGGTGCTCAAAAACAATGCGCGGCTCGGTTTTGTAACAACTCGCGACTGGGTGTTCTCGTCAGCCGTTCTTCTGCATCCAAGCGATTTGAACGCTGACGATTTACTTCATAAGCGTAGAGTGGAACCGCGTCTGACCTTTGGCGATGGACGATGGATTCTTGAAGCGTCTGTTCCGGCGGGCATCGTATGCTATGGCCGAAGTGGCGTTATCTCGACCATCGAGTTGTCGGATGAAGAGAGGACTTTTTGTTTCGAAGATGGCTTATATGATCGTGTCTGCGTCCAACAAAAACTTAACGCATCGCTCGACCAATTGGTCGTCTTCGAGAAACGGTTCGAGTGCGGGCAAGCTACCGGGGTCGTTTCGGAAGGGGCAAACGCAAAAACTGCGCTGATCGAGCTTAACGTGCCCTACGACAAAAAAACCGCCATTGCGAGAGGCAAAGGCGAACGCAAGCTGCGCCAGGGTACAGACCGTAGGCGCGCACTGATCAGAAAGGCGGGAAGACAGGCATGAACATCTATGAACGAGAGCGTTACTCGGTATGCATAGTCCATGCCGACAACTACGGCGAAAGGTCTTATTACAAGTATTTTCGCGTTGCGGACTTCTTCCCAGACGACAACCTCGATGAACTCGTCCCCGCGATCGTCCAACAGCACGTCACATCCCTTCAAGGAGCGCAGGAAAATCCCGATCACCTTTATAATCCGTCTGCAGCATACAACCACGACAAGAGGGATTCCGATTTCTTCCTCTTCCAATGGAGGCTTGATCCAAACGAGCCTGGCAAGCAGCTAACTAGAAGCTTTTACGATAATTTGAGCATCCTTGATTTTCCCGAACCCAGAGAGGTGTTCGTCTTGGATGTCGACGACGGCGAACGGGGCCTGAGGAGCGCCCTGGCCGACGGCGTTCCATTCAATGGGAAAACAACGAGTGTTTTCTACGTAGCGTATGGACACGAGAAAGGTCGCTGTCCTGCCATTAGATGCGAACGGCGCGATTTCTCGTTCGACGGAGGTTTGATTAAACTTCGCTATGAGGTCGCCAACGTGAAGGAGACCGCCCTTTCCGCACCTCGCGTATGGCTTAAAGATATCGATATCATCGACTCCCCCCACCTCCTCACAGGCTGCAGAAAGGTCTATGCGAAGCTTGGCGAGCTCGAGAGCGATGGCAACGTGCTTCTCCGCCCGCTCGAGTACTATGCTTCTGATTATGTTAAGTGGTTCATACGCGAGGAATCGATACAGGCCACCAGGGCCGATCGGCGTGCGATTTCCCAGATCATCGACGCAGCTTTACAGCGTCCTGATGCATTGGAAACGTATCTCGGGGCGGATGCCCAAGAAGAAGAGGTTCGGCGCCTCAGGGAGTCGATTGCTCGCATTGTCATGGAGAAGGGCGACTCGGACCGCGAGTTGATCAAAAAGGCGCTGCTTGAGGACGAGGAGTTCTATCGCGAATGCGTCGAGTACGTAATGCAGTTAAGCGATGCGCTGCTGGAGGAGCGCAAAGCGGAGCTGGCTTCCGCAAAGCGAGAAGAGGAGAAAGCCCGTTCCTCCTTGGTTGATCTTAGCTCGGACATAAAGGAGCTTGAGAAAAAAAAGACGAGCCTCGAGGCTGATGTGAGAGTCGCTTCCGACGAATCGAAGCGCATCGTTGACGAGCAAGAAGAGGTCCTTGCGGAGATCCAGTCAAACATCGCCCTCAAGCTTGGACTTAGAGCTGCGGCAGCTCACTCATGCCCGCAGTCTTCCTCCACGGGACTCCTGGTTGTCGAGGGGCGCCCGGCAGAAGCTGAGTCGATAGACGGAAGCGTCGAGGACGCCTTGCTTAACAACTTGAAAAGGCTAGGCGTTACCAGTGTTGCCGGGGAGCCTGATGAGGAGCGAAAGAGTTTTGTGCGGGGCTTGATATGCGGTCTTGCCGCGACAAAAGTCATCGCAGTTCCGCGGTCAGTAGCGCGGCAGGTCGCCGATTCCCTGAGCATAGCCATTTCAAACCGAGGGGCCCGAAGGGTTTGCGTGCCAGCCGACTTTAGGGACATCGCAGCTGTTGCGGAAAGCGAAGATTCAAATGATGCGGTTGTTCTATTTGAAGGTGTTATAGATTCCGTGAACGAGGGCGTTCTGTTCGCGCTTCTCGGGGAAGATCCAAAACCCATCATTGTGCTTTCTTTTGCTTCTCATGCCAGCGCCTCCCTCGTTGCGAAAGAAGCTTGGGGCGAGGTGTTCCTGGCAAATGCCGAAAGCTTACTGACGTATCGTGCGGCAGCCAAGCCCAACAAAATGCAATGCGCCTCAAAGTCACTCGATATCCCGAAAGATTGGATCGACGACGCCCTAACGGGAGCGCGAGAGCTCAACGACGATCTGGATTCGCTCAGTCTTCCCGCAGGACCGCTTCTGCTGGCTTCAATCGTGCTTCGCGCGGTTGATGAGCTTACCGACGAAGACGGCATAGAGCGCTACGTCTCGCAGCATCTTCTAATCTCCTCGTGCGCAGATGCCGAGGCTTTTGAGGCTATCGGGAGATGGTCCGAGGAGGACGTCGGTTTAGCCGAGCTTGCCAAGAAATTGGGCATCTATGGCTCGTAGCATCGAGGCCTTCAATATAATCGCAACCGATATCGGGGTGAGGCGTCACGCTGGCGAGGATGAGGATTCTTTTTGCCGCCGCGTCACGTATTCTGCTGCCAGGTTTTGGCTGTCGGCGTTCTGCATGGACGATGGGGCAAGCGGCGAAGAAGGCCTTTCGAAGCAGGCCCTCAATCGACGCCTCAAGGATTGGGCGCAGGGACTTGAGGCCATACGGCCCGGGATCGAGGAGTGGCTCGATGCGGGCGGCAAAGGCATCCCGGCGATCTACAACAGGCTAATCGACGTAGGCGACCTTGCACCCAATGGATTCAGGGGGGCTTACACGGCCACAATCCCATCCGTCGTCCCTCTCTCTAGCGGAACGTCATGCGTTACGGGGTTTTTCGATATTACGTCGAGGGATAGCGGCCCATGCGGATTCGGTGTCGACTCGATAGTTACATCCGGCCTCCTGTCGCTCGTTCCCGCGGAGAATGAAGCTGTCGAGCGTCCTGAACCGTGGTGGACAAGGGATCTCGAGTACATGGTTTGGGAGAAAGCCTCAGGCTATGACGAGGTGAAGTTTGCCGATATCCATACAACGCGTCGGAACGTCAACCGATCCGACATCTGGGTCGAGGCACCCGAGTGGATCGAGGGGCTCGCCCTTGCGCGCGTAGAAGGAAACGGAGTTGCCCCGATCGTCTTCGTTGCGAAGCGAACACAGGGGCGCCTACGCCTTTCGCGTATTACCTGGAATCAGGCGCAGGAGCTTTTCTTTCGCCTCAGGCGCGAAAGCGGAAACGGCGCGGTTGCAAGGTATGTCATGCTCGACGAGTTGCACGCTCGGGCGGTGCTGCCGATCGGATTTGTGCCAGGGCATATCAATAGATTTCTCGATGCAGTTGGATGGCCCATCAAGGATGCGGACGATAGGTTTAACAGGATTATCAGGGTAGAGACTTTGCCTCTCATACGGGAGCTGCTCGCGGCGAGTTCTATAGGACTTGAGGAGATTTCCAATGGAAAGTAATAAGGGCGTCGAGTCGATAAAAAGAGAGCTCAAGAAGACTATCGTTGACTATGTTGAGACGGAGTACTTCGGCAAAACGCCGGCTTTACGTCGGAGATGCGATGACGAGCTGAGATTCAGCAACACGCTCTTTCAGGAGCCCTATTTCGAAGCAACCCCGTCCTACGAGATCGCTGCAGGTGGATTGGCGTCCGCTCGGATTCCCGATGCCGCTAAAGGCTATTTGCTCTCGATGGCCGACGCAGAACGAGGCGTCTTCAAGTATCCGTATGCGCATCAGGTAGACGCCCTTGAGACGTATTGGACCGGAAAGGACGTTCTCGTTTCGACAGGGACCGGATCAGGTAAAACCGAGTGCTTCATATGGCCCTTAATTTCCAAAATGGCAGTTGAGGCCGAGACATCAGCCGATAGCTGGCGTGGCCGTGCCGTACGAGCGCTGGTTCTCTATCCGATGAACGCTCTCGTCTCCGACCAGCTTGGTAGGCTTAGGAGGATTTTGGGCGGTGACCCTGAGAGCTTCAACGAGGTTTGGCCAAATAAAGGCCGTAGGCCGCAATTCGGCATGTACACCGGAAGAACCCCTTATCCAGGCGACAGGCAGATCGAGCGGAGAGACAATGAGTACGCTCGCACGATCGAGCGTGACCTGATAGACATCAGCGATGCCGACAAGGCTAAACTAATTGACCACGGGAGGTACCCCGCAAAAGCCGATCTTGCAGGCTTTGCCTCGGGAATCAAGCGCCACGAGAGCGGATGGTCGCCTGACGATGCAGAGCTGCTCACCCGCTTCGAGATGCAATCGCACGTCCCCGATATTCTCGTCACGAATTATTCGATGCTGCAGTACATGCTGATCAGATCCGTCGAGAACGGCATATGGTCGGCAACGAAGAGATGGCTTAAGCAGAACCCTGACGAGAAGATGCTTGTGATCATCGACGAAGCGCATATGTACAAGGGCGCAGCGGGAGGAGAAGTCGCCCTGCTCCTACGCAGGCTTATGCATAAAGTCGGCGTTGGACCAGAAAGGGTGCAGTTCATCTTGACGAGCGCGTCCATACCCGAAGACGACCGCTCTACGCTTGCCTTCTACAGCGATATGACCGGGAAACCCGCTGCTGACCTGGGGATCATCCGCGGGAGAACAGCCTGCACCTTCGACAGGGGCGCGAAGGAGGTTGATGCCTCCGTAATGGCCGAGATAGACCTCGATGCCCTACTGGCTGGAGGGTTCGATATGGTTGACCAAATCGATGCCTTCGCCGCTGCGGCGGGGCTTGAAGGCCGAACCTTTGAAGATGAGACTGGCGCGAGGGCGTGGATAGCGACCATGCTGCCCAAGCTTGCCCCCTTCCGTCGTTTGAATCAATGTGTTAGGGGTGGCTGCTCTACCCTCGATGAGATCGCCTCCGTTGCGTTTCCCGGTCAAAAGGATGCAGTTGAGGCAACGGACGCGCTTCTTAATGTGGCGGCTCTTGGCAGAAACGCTGATGGAAGCGTTCTGCTGCCAGTCAGGATGCACATGTTTATCAGAGGCGTGCAGGAGTTGACGGCGTGCTGCAACCCGAATTGCCCCGAGAGTGAAAACGATGGACTCCCGCTTGGCAAAGTCCTCGTCAACAAGCCAGTCGGAAGATGCTCGTGCGGTGCAAGGACGTACGAGCTCAAGACGGATCGCAACTGCGGTGCCGTCTTTCTCAGCGGCTACGCTTCCGAGATCGAGGGCGATTTCTATCTTTGGAATGTGGATCCCGATCCTTTGAAGAAGTTCTCCGAAGTCATTCTCTACGTCCTTGGAGAGGGAGAGTCGGCGGATGGGCTGGAAGTCGGTTGGCTAGACTCCATTACCGGCAAAGTCCACCGTGATGACAGCCACGAGAACGACGAAGGGTTCCTTCGTGTTGCATTTTGCATCCGCGACGAAGACGATGCAGACGGCCACCGTCCCTCCAAATGCCCGAAATGCAACGGAAAGCTTGCGCTTGCGGGGTTCGCCACGCGCGGCAACGAGCCTTTCTACAACGTAGTTGCAAGGCAATTCGAACTCCAGCAAGGCTCCAAAAACCCTGATGAGCTTGAGACGAACCCAAATGCCGGCAAGAAAGTAGTCCTTTTCTCAGATAGCAGGCAAGGTGCAGCGAGAATCGCCAAGGACCTGACCGACGCATCCGACAAAAACCTCACAACCAAAATCCTCGTTCTCGCAGCCTACGAGTTGCAAGAATGGGCAGAGGAGACGGGCGGCCGAGCAACACTGAAGCGCTTGTATCCCGCTTTCCTGAAAGTCCTCCACGACAGAAAAGTTTCCGTTTTCTCGGGAGAATCCAGGAAAGTGGTAGAGGATCGCATGGCGGATCTTGAAGACGATTTCGAAGACTACGAGTACAGCGCCGAGGATGCGGGAACCCCGCCTGAGGCATATATGGAATATATGCTGCTAAGCCTGTGCGACCGCTACCGCTCGTTGTCGGACTCCACCGTTGCTTGGCTTAAGCCAACAACGAAGGCCTGGAAAGACGCAAAGAAGATCATGTCAAAAGCGGGCGTGGAGATGAGCCAACAGGAATTCGAGGCCCTCTTCTACGCATGGTCAACCTACGCCCTCGTCAGGCTCACTGCCCTCGATCCCGATATACCCCCAAAAGTGCGCATGAGAATCCTTTATGCAGGCTCTCAGTACGGCTTGCTGCCCGATGATCCCTTCAAGGGGCAAAAGCAAGGGCGCGGCTCGCTCGTGGGTATTCTCAAGTCGCATTATTCGGAAGATGGCGTGAAGGCTATTACGGGGGCACTCGTGAAATTCCTAGAGCGCCCCTCCTCAGGTAGCAGCGAGCATCATTTCATCAGCCCGACGAAAGTAACGCTTTTCGTGAACCCTGATGCCGATTGGATGACGTGCCCACGCTGCGGAAGGGTCGCCCCATACACCCTATGGGGGAAGTGTCCTCACTGCAAACAAGGCGATATGGTCTCAATGGAAGGAAATTTTGAAGGCATCGCATTTTGGCGCGACCCACTCGTCCGAGCTATCGAAGGCGATGACGAAGTGCTTCGTACGCGCATCAATACCGAGGAGCACACAGCGCAGCTGTCTCATAAGGATCAGGAGGGTGACACCTGGTCAACGACGGAAGAGTATGAAATGCGCTTCCAGGACGTTTTTGTCGGCGAGAATCGTGAGCCCGTCGATATCCTCAGTTGCACAACTACGATGGAGGTAGGCATCGACATAGGCTCCCTTACCGCCGTCGGCTTAAGGAACATACCGCCTATGAGAGAGAACTATCAGCAAAGGGCGGGCCGTGCGGGTCGTCGCGGTTCGGCCATTTCAACAATTGTCACCTACGTGGATACCCACCCCTTCGATAATGCGTACTTCAACGATCCTTCGAAAATCGTGCGAGGAGAGCTTCGCGAGCCAGGAATCGACGTCGCAAACGAGAAGCTTGTCAGAAGGCATTTGGCCACGGTCTTTTTCACGCGGTTTGGCGAAGAGCAGGGGATTTCAGCGGAGCGCATGCCGATCGATACTTTCCTCGACGAGGCATTCGCGAGCTTCAAGTCGGCTTTGGAACGGTTTTCTCTCGACGACAGCGAGAGAAGGACGCTTGTTCCCTATGGGGTAGAAGTGGACCTTGAATCAGTCAAAGCGGCAATCGAAGAAGAGGTATGTTCGATTGCCGCTGAGTACAAAGAGCGGCCCGAGGCTTTCCTTAGGACCGGGGGAGACGGCTACAAGGCCTTGCTCGACTGTCTTCTTGAAGAAGCCGTTCTACCAACTTACTCATTCCCTCGCAATGTTGTGGGCTTCGAGGTCGAGGATAGGGCAAAAGGAAAGAAGCTTCTTCAAAGACCCGACAGATCGCTCGACCTGGCCGTGAGCGAATACGCCCCTGGCCGGGAAATAGTCATCGACAAAAAGACCTACATCGCTGGTGGCATCTATACGCATTCGGCGAAATTCTCCAAACTCAGCGAGAACAGGGAGAACCCGGCGAAGGCTTACTTTGAAAGCGGCGACTACCGCAAAGAGATCCTCTTCTGCGAGAACCCGGCTTGCGGCTGGTTTGGCCTAAGGGAGAGCCTTGGCAAGAACGGGTCTTGCCCATTTTGCGGCGGTCAGGACTTGACCCTGAATGAGTTTTTGAAGCCTTGGGGCTTTGCTCCGCGCAACGGCAGGGAGGCCGATACGGCACGCGAGACCATCGAAAACTCGTATGCCGAGCTTCCCAGTTACTCGGCAATCCCAGATGAGAAGATGTCTCCTTCGGGGTATCCGCATATGCTCTATGCGAACAGGCATGACTGTTCGCTGATAGTCGTCAATCGAGGACCCAAGCGCGAGGGCTTTGACATCTGTCGAAAATGCGGCGCCGCTTATCCCGCAATAGAAAGAACCCGAGAAGCCAAGCAGATAAACCCTCCGTTTATCCGCGATGCCAAAGGGGGCTTGGCTAAATGCCAGCACGACTTCGTAGAGTCGATGGTTCTGGGTAGCATATTCAATACTGACCTCGTTATTTTCGAAATGGAGCTCAACTCGACAGAGGTCTGCACCGAGTACGAGAACTCTTGGCTCAAGAAGGCGTGTCTCTCCTTAGCGGAAGCTTTCAGGCTCGCCGCTGTCGACATCCTCGACATCGACTTCAGCGAGCTTTGCGTGGGCTCACGCAGGAGGTTCTCCGGAAGCGCCGCTTATGTTGACATCTATCTTTTCGACTCCCTTTCCAGTGGCGCGGGTTACTCCTCTCTTCTCGCGAAGAGCGAAACGATAAAGAAGATGATCGAGAAGGCAAGGAAGATTCTCTCGGAATGCGACTGCGAATCCTCGTGCCTTTCATGCTTGAGGCACTATCAGAACAAGATTCACCATACTTCGCTTGATCGTTTCGCGGCTCTCGATCTTCTCAATTATGTGACTTTGGCTGAAGTGCGCACGGAGCTGCTGAAATGCGGAGAAGAGCTTTTCAAACCACTAGCCGAAGCCCTTTCCCAAGAACGAGGGGTTTCCTGCGTTGTCGACAAGGAGGAAATGACGGTTTCGTTGCGCAGCTCGACCGTGAAGGTTCGGGCGATCCCCAATCCGGCGAACAAGATAAATGGCTCGAAAGAGCTGCAACTCTGGGAATCCGAGATAGACAATAACCTTCCGAATTCATTCGATGCGGTTATGGAGATACTTGAGCCCTAACGTAGGCGCTTCGACGCCAGGCTTTGGCCTCGATGCCCGAATCTTTAAGTAGGGTTCCCCGGCGCGCGGGCGGCGCCACCCGCGCGCCGGGGAACCCCTCCTACCGGGCTTGCGGGGCCGTGGCCTCGAGCAGGCCCTCAGGCTACCCTTAGACCTTCCGAGCTCTTCCAGCGCGGAGCACGACTCGGTCTCGAGCATCTGCCAGATATGCTCATAGCTGTCGCCGTGCCTCTCCCTCAGCGCCTCACACACGTCGTGCAGGGCGCGTGAGTATTTGACCACTTAGCTACCACGGTTATTGCCGTTGGTTACCATCTCCGGATAACCGAATATTCGTCATGGTTGCCACCGTTCTTCCCGGTCGTTTCCGCTTCCAGTACCTTTCTGACTGCCATGCATC
>CAVHFE010000061.1:0-11423 GCA_963635145.1 Oscillospiraceae bacterium | reverse complement strand
GTCTCCAAAACCGCAAGTTGTGGGTTCGAGTCCTACCTGGCCTGCCAGCTTGTTTTTAGCAAGAGCAGCCTCCAGGCTGCTTCTTTGGCGTTATAGAGAATTGGTTTTCCAGAGCAGGAAGTTATATGGCAAAGAAGTCTAAAACTCAAAGGGCAAAGGCATCTGCGAATCGCCAGGCCAAAAAGGCTCAGGCAGCGCAGGGCGAAGCCGTTGTCCAGGAGGAGGCTCCTAAAAAGCGCTTCTTCGGCAGCAAGGACGGCAGCAAGTCCGAGAAGCTCCAGCCTTACCAGGAAGCTAAGAAGGCTGATTCAGGTAAGCCCTCTAAGGCTCCTAATTTCCTTCAGCAGGTTCGATCCGAGATGCGCCGCGTTACGTGGCCTACCCGCAAAGATGTCATTCAGTGGAGTGGCGTCGTCGTTGCGGCTCTTATCTTCTTCGGCCTGTTCTGTGTCGTCCTTGATGACGGTGTCATCACCCCCATCCTCTTTGCAATCTCGAACTTGGGAGCGTAAGACATGTCTAAAAAGTGGTATGTCCTTCACACGTATTCCGGATACGAGAACAAGGTAAAGGCTGCACTGGAGCAGCTTCGCGAAATGCAAGGCCTCGAGAACAATATTTTCGCTATCGAGATTCCCTCCGAGACCGTCACTGAAATCAAGACTGACGGTCAGCGCAAGGAATCCGAGAAAAAGGTTCTTCCCGGCTACGTTTTGGTTCGTATGGAGCTCGACGATCGCACCCAGGCGCTTGTTCGCCGCACTCAGGGTGTCACGGGCTTTGTCGGTAGCGAAGGTAATCCTGCGCCCCTTACTCGCGAAGAGTACAACAAGATCATGAAGCGCACCTCTCATGAGGCACCTAAGAAGACCACCTCGAGCCTCGAGGTTGGACAGGCCGTCAAGGTCACCAACGGTCCTCTTTCCGAGTTCGATGGTGTTGTTTCCGAGATCAACCCCGAGGCAGGCAAGGTCAAGGTTCTCGTTTCCATCTTCGGTCGCGAGACTCCGGTCGAGCTGTCTTATGGTCAGGTCGAGACGATCTCTTAAATTTGACTATAACGTGCATCTATTTGCGCCCTAATGTGGAAGGGGCTTCTCGCAGATGTGCTTGTTATAAGTGATACTTAAACGATATTTCAGTTGAAAGGAACGCTGAAATGGCTGAAAAGAAAGCAACGGGCTTCATTAAGCTGCAGATTCCTGCAGGCCAAGCAAACCCCGCGCCTCCCGTTGGCCCCGCACTGGGCGCTCAGGGCGTTAACATCATGCAGTTCTGCCAGGCCTTCAATGCTGCAACGCAGGACAAGACCGGCACTATCATCCCTGTCGAGATTACCGTTTACGAGGACAAGACCTTCACCTTCGTCTGCAAGACTCCTCCCGCGGCATTCCTTATCAAGGAGAAGCTGGGCCTTAAGCGCGCTTCTGGTGTTCCCCAGCTGCGTAAGGTCGGCACCCTTTCCGTTGATCAGCTTCGCGAGATCGCCGAGATCAAGCTTCCCGACCTCAACGCCAACGACATCGATGCCGCTATGGAAATCGTCGCCGGTACCGCTCGTTCCATGGGCGTCGAGATCGAGGGCCGCGAGCCCAAGAAGAAGTACGAGGTTTCTCGTCGTCTTGCTACCGTTCTTGCCGAAGAGGACGCTCGCTAGTTTTAAAAGTTAAACCCAGTCTCCACATGGCTGGATTGTGGAAGGGCAAAAGCCCGCTAAACCACGAAAGGATTTTCAATGACTAAGATCTCTAAGAAGAGGGCTGCAGCTCTCGCAGCAATCGAAGAGGGTAAGTTCTATGCTCCTTACGAGGCAATGGCTAAGTTGAAGGAAATCGCCTACGCGAACTTCGACGAGACCGTTGAGGTTCACTTCCGTTTGGGCATTGATACCCGTCAGGCAAACCAGCAGGTTCGCGGTACCATCTCTCTGCCCAACGGCTCTGGCAAGAACGTTCGCGTTGCTGTCTTCGCCGAGGGCGACGCTGCTCGCGCTGCTGAGGAAGCTGGCGCTGACATCGTCGGTTCCGACGACCTGGTTGCTGATGTTCAGAAGGGCATCATCGAGTTCGATGCAACCGTCGCTACTCCTGATCAGATGTCCAAGGTCGGTCGTCTTGGCCGTATCCTCGGCACTCGCGGCTTGATGCCTAACCCCAAGCTCGGCACCGTTACCAACGATGTTGCCAAGGCTGTCAAAGAGCTCAAGTCCGGTCGCGTTGAGTATCGTGCCGACCGTTATGGCATCGCTCACGTTGTCATCGGTAAGGTTTCCTTCTCCGCTGAGCAGCTTGCTCAGAACTACGGCGCTTTGATGGATGAAATTCTTCGCGTTAAGCCTTCCGCTGCAAAGGGTCGTTACATCAAGTCGGTTACCGTCACCTCTTCCATGAGTCCTGCAGTTCCTGTTGATGCTGCAGTCAACCGCGACTACGACGTTCCTGCAAAGTAGTTTTTGTATCGCTTGTTTAAAAGGAGCCTCTTTTGAGGCTCCTTTTTTTATGCACAGGTAAGGCAGGTTTGGGTATTTTTAAATACTCGTTTATAATATGGTGTGGATATTTGCAAGCATTTTCAATCAAATGCCAATTAGCATTTGCGCGAGAGAGGTATTTTCGTGAGCGATAATCGGGATTCGATCAAAGATTTGGCGACTATGATAGCGGAAAAGCCCAAACTCCTTGACGAAATGATTAGCAATCTTGAAGGAAATTCCCGTTCCAAAAGGCAAAAGGCAGCATCCGTCATTTCCCAGCTTTCCAAAATCGAACCTGAGCTTTTGATTCCGCATATCGCAGTGATCGAAGACGCGCTGGACCGTCCTGAAGCTCAAACACGCTGGGAGTCTTTGGATACCTTAACGAATCTTGTTGCTGTTGATTCACGTGCTTGCGACAAGGCTCTTCAAGGTGCAGAAAACGCATTGTTCGATGAGGATAACGGCTTTGTCAGGCTTGCGGCATTCCGCTTTATTTGCCACTTGGGGTCGACCACGAACGCTCGCTCCGAGAAAGCTTGGCCTCTGCTCGACGAAGCTATCCAGTGTTATCACGGTGATTATGAGTACCTTGATATGCTGGCCGCTCTTATCAAGTTTGCCGAGGGCAAGATCTCACCTTCGGTGAAGGATGCCTTGAAGGAACGTGTTTCTTTTGACGCTGAGAACGGTCATGGGCCTTTGCAAAAGCGCTGCAAGCAAATCGTCGATGTTCTTGGCTAAAGTTCAGTTGCTTTCAATTTGCAGATTTACCTGCGCCACCAGCTTACGTTTTGCTGCTGGTGGTTTTCTTTGTTTATGCATTGGTAAAACTTAGATTTCCATCCACCCTTTTCCCGTATTCCTTAAGCATATGAGCGTCATAATTAATTAGTTCTTAAATGACGCACGCTTAAGAGTGCGGTATTACGGGAGGTTTTCTTTATGGCAAAGCATGTCGTCACCTTGATCCCTGGCGATGGAATCGGCCTTGAGACTTCCGCGGCTATGCAGGAAGTCGTTGCGGCTGCGGGTGCTGATATCGAATGGGAATTGGCTGAGGCTGGCGCTCACATGATCGAGGCTTGCGGCTCTCCGCTTCCTGAGTCCACCATCGAGTCTGTTCGCCGCAACAAAGTGGCTATCAAGGGTCCCGTAACTACCCCTGTTGGCACGGGTTTTCGCAGCGTGAACGTTGCTTTGCGCAAGGCTCTTAACCTGAATGTTTGCCTGCGCCCCGTCCTTTCCATTCCTGGAACCGGCTCTCGTTACGAGGATGTTGATCTCGTTGTCGTTCGTGAGAATTCCGAGGATCTTTACGCCGGCGTTGAATTCGAAGAGGGGAGCGAGGGGGCCAAGAAACTTATCGCTTTTTGTGAAGAGCAGGGAGCCGGCACCGTTCGTCCCGATTCCGGCATCTCCATTAAGCCTATTTCTGTCACGGCATCCGATGCCATTGTCAAGTTCGCTTTTGAATACGCGAAAAAGCACGGCCGCAAGAAGGTTACGGCAGCTCATAAGGCCAATATCATGAAGTATTCCGACGGCTTGTTCTTGCGCGAGGCTCGCAAGGTCGCAGAGTCTTACCCCGAGATCGAGTTCAACGACAACATCATCGATGCGTTTTGCATGAATCTGGTGATGGATCCTTCGCGCTTCGATGTCATTGTCTTCCCCAACCTTTACGGCGACATCGCTTCCGACTTGTGCGCTGGTTTGGCCGGTGGTCTGGGTATCGCTCCGGGCGCAAATATCGGCCCTGAGTATGCGGTGTTCGAGGCCGTTCACGGCTCTGCCCCCGATATCGCTGGCCAGGATAAATGCAACCCAACCGCAGAAATCCTCTCCGCGGCCATGATGCTCGATCATTTGGGCGAGTTCGATTGCGCCGAGCGTATCCGTAGTGCTGTGCGCAAGATTTACGCGGATGCCAAGGTTGTAACGGGCGATATTCGTTATGCGACGAATTCCGATAAGCCCGCGGCAAGCTGCACCGCTTTCACCGACGAACTGTGCCGTATTTTGAGCGAGGATTTGTAAGGTTTCTTCGACCAGTGCAGTGCCTTAAGCGCTCTTGAACATTGCTTCGGGGCGCTTAAACTTTCAAATTTTTTGTTTTTTGGTTACGTCCGCTAGTTTTTTGGACGCGAAAAAAGGAGCGAAAATGAGTTCGATGGCTTCCCAGCTTAGCGTTGGAGAGAAACAGTATCGATACTTCCCATTAAAAGGCATCGAAGGGATTGAACGCCTTCCTTTGGCGCTTAAAGTTTTGGTTGAAAACGTTCTTCGTAACGTTGATGACGACACTTATGCACGCGAGCTGGTTGATCGTATCGTTAAGGCTGGATTGAATGGCGAGGTGGGCAGCGAAATCGAGTTCGCTCCGGCGCGCGTTTTGTTCCAAGACTTCACTGGCGTGCCTGTTTTCGTTGATTTCGCTGTCATGCGCGAGGCATGCGCGACGCTTGGCGGAGATCCTAAGAACATCAACCCGCAGGTTCCCTGCAATCTGGTTATCGACCACTCTGTTATCGCGGATGAGTTCGGTTGCTCAGAGGCACTCCAGAAGAATATGGAACTTGAATTCGACCGCAATCATGAGCGCTATAACTTCCTTAAGTGGGCCCAATCTTCGTTCCAAAACGTATCGATTGTGCCTCCTGGATCGGGCATCTGCCACCAGCTCAACATCGAACGCTTCGCATCGGTCGTTATGACCAACGGCGGTGAGGGGGAAACGACCGCCTATTTCGATACGCTTGTCGGTACCGACTCCCATACGCCTACCGCCAACGGCATTGGTGTGTTGGGATGGGGCGTCGGCGGTATCGAGGCTGAGGCGGCCGCGCTTGGCCAGCCTATCACCACCTTGGTTCCCCGTGTGGTTGGCGTGAAGCTCACGGGCAAGTTGCCCGAGGAATGCAGCGCAATGGACTTGTCGCTCACCTTCGCACAGCTTCTTCGCAAGGAGGGCGTGGTCGGCTGCTTTGTCGAGGTTTTCGGCGAGGGCGTTTCGAGCCTTTCCGCCACGCAGCGAGCCTGCGTTTCCAACATGACGCCCGAGTACGGCAGTACCTGTACGCTGTTCCCCGTTGACGAACAGACGATTGATTACTTGCGTTTGACTGGCCGTTCAGATGAGCAGATTGCCCTTGTTGAGGCTTACGCCAAGGAACAGGGCTTCTGGAACGACCCCAAGGCCGAGCGCGTTTACAGCTCGGTTTTGACCTTGGATTTGTCGAGCGTTAAGCGAAGCTTGGCCGGCCCCTCGCGCCCTCACGATCGCATCGATCTTTCCGGTGCCAAGGCTCGATTCCATGAGATTTGCGCCGAACGTGCTTTGGGTGACGAAAGTAAGACCGTTACCCTGATGGGCAACGATTTCGAGCTTACCCACGGTGCGCTTGCCATCGCGGCGGTAACCAGCTGCACTACCGCAACGGATGCCTCGATGATGCTTTCGGCAGGTATCCTGGCGCGCAATGCTGCGGCTAGGGGCCTTGCGCCTAAGCCCTGGGTGAAGACCATCCTTGCGCCGGGAAGCAAAACCACGGAGATGATTCTTGATAAGGCAGGTTTGATGCCGGGCTTGAAGCAGCTTGGCTTTTACACCTGCGGCTTTGGTTGCATGAGCTGCATCGGAAATTCCGGCCCTGTGCTTCCTGAGCTTCATGAAATCGCCGACGACATCGAGCTGGCTTCCATTCTTTCGGGTAACCGCAATTTTGATGGACGTATTTCGCCCGATGTGTCGCAGAATTACCTGTGTCAGCCTTCCTTGGTCATTGCGTATTCGCTGGTCGGTACCATCGATTTCGATTTTGAGACTCAGCCTTTGGGCCAGGATGCACAGGGCAACGATGTTTTCTTGGCAGACATTTGGCCTGATTCCAGCGAGGTGCAAAGCCTTCTTGCGGATTGCTGCACCAGCGCGGTCTTCGATGAATCCGGTAAGGATCTCTTCGAGGGCGATGAGCGCTGGCGTGCGCTTAGCGGCGCGACGGGCGATGTGTTCGAGTGGGACGATGCTTCGACTTATGTTCGCCGCGCCCCTTATTTCGATGGCATGGGCAAGAAGCCTGTGGATCCCGAGCCCATCACCGATGCGCGCGTGCTTCTTGATCTGGGCGATTTCATCACGACCGACCACATCTCGCCGGCAGGCTCCATCGCTGCCGATTCTCCGGCAGCGCGTTATCTTGAGGGGCACGGGGTCGCCCCGGCCGATTTCAACACCTATGGCGCACGCCGCGGTAACCATGAGGTGATGATGCGCGGAACCTTCGCCAATGTGAAGCTTATGAATAAGCTAGCCGATGGGAAGAAGGGTGGTTGGACGCTCGATCAACTTGATGGTTCGATCAAGGCCGTCTGGGATGCCGCCGAGCATTATCAGAGCGAGGCAATTCCTTTGGTCGTCCTTGCGGGCAAGATGTACGGTTCGGGTTCCTCGCGCGACTGGGCTGGCAAGGGCCCTATGTTACAGGGGGTCAAGGCTGTTTTCGCCGAAAGCTTCGAGCGCATTCACCGCTCCAACCTTATCGGCATGGGTATTCTTCCTTTGCAATTCAAGGAAGGGGAAAATGCAGCTCAGCTTGGCTTGGACGGTACCGAGCTCATTTCTATTGACCCGATTGATTTCACGAAGGGCTTGCCGCAGCCTTCCATCGTTTCGGCTCACGCTAAAAAGGAAGATGGTTCGACCGTCAACTTTGAGGCTCTGGTTCGCATCGATACTCCGACCGAGGGCGACTATTATCGCAACGGCGGCATCCTGCAATATGTTCTTCGTTCGCTCTCATAGAGCGTCAAAGATTCGCTGATCGCAATCGTTTCCAGCAATAAGGCCGTGCTCCATTTGGGCACGGCCTTTTCGTTTCCTCGGCTTATAAAGCGAGTGAATCTCGTATAGAATTACCTGTCATATAGCAAGAATCAAAAGGGGGAGACCTATGAGCATGAAGCAAAATCCCTTTGACTTCACCTCGATGTTCGACCAGGAAGGCGTTGAGTTTCAGCGACCAAGCGTCGACTTTACCGATTTTAAAACCAGCCTTGCCCAGTTAAGCCGCAAGGCTTTTATCGTCATAGTGGTTGCCATCGTGATCATCGCGGCGTTTTGCTATTGGTGGTTCCATCCAGCGATCAACATCCATAGCGAAGATTTGTGGGAGTTCGTCGGTCTGTTCGTTCTTCTGCCTGCCTTCATCGTGTTTTTCGCGTTTCGTCAGATTTACGCGAGCGGTATTGGTAAGCGAGAGAAAAGTCCCGGAAAGGAAAAGCTGTTCAAGGGTTTGATGGCAGTCCCGCTGCTTATTGCGGCCCTTGGCTTGGTCGGCTTGCTGATGTCGGAGTCCTTCTTCCCGGGCAATGCTCAAAAATATGCCTCCATCTTGAAGACGACGGACGGAAACTTTTCCGAGGACGTTGAGCAGATCGACTACAGCACGATTCCGTTCATCGATCGCGATTCTGCCATGCTTTTGGGCAACCGCGCGATGGGCACCATGGCCGATTACGTTTCACAGTTCGAGATTTCCCCTCTGTATTCGCAGATCAACTATAAAGGGGCTCCGGTGCGCGTGAGCCCTTTGAACTACGCTGATGTATTCAAGTGGTGGACCAACCAGTCCTCAGGTATTCCTGGTTATGTGATTGTCAACATGAACACCCAGGATACAGAGGTGGTGCGCACGTCTGAGCCTATTCGTTATTCGGATTCCGACCCGCTGTTCAACAACGTCGATCGCCATGTTCAGCTTCATTACCCGACCTACATGTTCGACGAGAAATCCTTCGAGATCGACGAAGATGGCAACCCTTATTGGGTGTATCCCGTGCAGGATAGGACCATCGGTCTGTTTGGCGGTACGACTATCAAGCGTGTTGTTTTGTGCAATGCTTGTACGGGCGAATGCCAGGATTTTGCCATCGAGGATGTTCCCGAATGGATCGACCGTGCCTATCCGAGCGACTTGCTTGTCCAGCAGTACAACTGGTTTGGCGCCTATTCCAACGGATGGATCAACTCCTGGCTGGGCCAGGAAGGCGTTCGCCAGACGACTCCCGGCTCCAACGGGCAGGCCGGCTACAACTACATTGCTCAGGGTGATGACGTTTGGCTCTACACGGGCGTAACCTCGGCTACTGCTGATAACTCCGTAATCGGCTTCGTCTTGATCAATCAACGTACCGCCGAGTCTCACTTCTACGCTGTTGCCGGCGCAACGGAGGCCTCGGCTATGAGCTCGGCGGAAGGCCAGGTGCAAAACCTTAAATACGACGCAACCTTCCCTCTTCTTCTTAATATCAATGGGCAGCCGACTTATTTCATGGCCCTGAAGGACGATGCGGGTTTGGTTAAGAAGTATGCGATGATTGACATTCAGCGTTACCAAAACGTTGCGGTCGGCGATTCCTTGAGTGCCACCCAAAAGTCCTACGAGGCTTTGCTTAAGGCAAACGGGGTGGGGAAGAAGTCCTCTTCCGGCAATTCCGGCTCCAGCGAAGCCAGCACTGTTGCAAAGGGCACCATCAAATCCATCTCGCCTGTGGTGGTCGATGGTTTGAGCCATTATTACCTGATTCTGAAGGGTGACGACACCATTTACGATTGCCCCATAGACACCGTAGTCGATGTAGTGCGCTACTCAGTGGGTGATAAAGTTGCCTTGAATTTGTCGAGCGATGTTTCCTCGCCCCGCATCGTGGAGAGCATCGCAAGCAAATAGCATAGATTTCCCTTGACAGCTATCTTGCGGCATGCGAAACTATTAGGGCTCAATTTGAGCAGATAAAAAATGTTCCGCTGCCCAAGACAGCTGGCACCGAAAGGTTTAATCGCGTAAGCGGCCCGCCGAGGTGGTCGATAGCTTAAGCTTTTTGACCCCTGCTGTCCTGTGGACGGCAGGGGTCGTTCATTTCGCGATCCCTCCCATTGCGCGGAACCTGAGCGCATGGGGAAGGAGGTGTACGTAAATGCCCAATTCAAAGAACGTTGCTACTCTCGAGGCCATCAAGGCAGATCTCGCTGACGTTACCGCTGTCTGGGCTGTCGACTACCGTGGTCTTACCGTTAAGGAAGTCGAGCAGCTTCGTCGCAATGTCCGCGAAGCTGAAGGCGTCATGAAGGTCTACAAGAACTCCCTGATGTCCATCGCTCTGGCTGATCTTGAGCTTCCCAGCATGGACGAGGTTCTCTCCGGTCCTTCCGCATTCGTTTTCACTACTGGTGATCCCGTGGCTCCTGCCAAGGCTCTGAAGGACTTCGCTAAGTCCAACGAGAACCTGGAGCTCAAGGGCGGCATCATGGAGAACGAGTTCCAGGACGCTGCAGCTGCAAACGCGATTGCTTCTCTGCCTTCTCGCGATCAGCTCCTCGGTGGAATCGCTTCCTCCCTTACCGCGGTTGCTTCCCAGCTGGCTATCGCCCTCGGCGAGATGTCCGAAAAGGATGCTGCTTAAGCAAAAGCTGCAAATACGCAGCTTGAACTTTGTATTTGAAAATTTTGCCGCATGAACCAATCCCATGCGGCGCTTGAAAGGATTGTTACCATGACCAACGAAGAAATCGTTGCTGCACTTGGTGAGAAGACCCTCACCGAGCTTGCCGAGCTTCGCGATCTGATCTGCGAGACCTTCGGCGTTTCCGCTACCGCTGCTGTTGCTGCTGCTCCCGCTGAGGGCGGCGCTGGTGCTGCTGAGCAGACTGAGTTCGACGTCATCCTCGAGGGCTTCGGCGACGCTAAGATCGGCGTCATCAAGGCTGTCCGTGAGATCGCTGGCCTGGGCCTCAAGGAGGCTAAGGCTCTCGTCGAGTCCGCTCCCGCTCCCGTTGCCGAGAAGGTTGACCAGGCTAAGGCTGACGAGATCAAGGCTGCTCTCGAGGAAGCTGGTGCTGCTGTTACCATCAAGTAAATCGCTTGATAGGTATCTGCATGCTTTCGCAAATGCAAAAAAAGGAACCCTTTCGGGTTCCTTTTTTTGCTGTTTCAGCACCTTTTTAAGTTTCTACTTTTTGACTATCTTGAGGTTGGTTCTTGCTTTGCCTCTGCGATAGCAAGTGCTTCGTTGTTCAGGAGCTCGTAAACTTTGCGCGTATCCCCTTCAAGCACATTCAAGTGCTTGTTGATTGTTTGGAAGTCGCCGCGTTCTGCGGGTCCGGTAAGGCACAAAATCGGCCCAAGTTTTGCCAGATTGTTCGCGTTTCCCAGAAACAGGGGAGAAAGCGCATTGCATGCACCCTCTACGGTGAATCCGCATTGTTCCAGCTCTTTGGCGGCTAGCGAGTACAGGGCGACAACATGGTTTGAGGCAAGAACCGCAGCCGCATGGTAGCGGGTTTTATCCTCTGTTTTTATGGTTTGTGTGGGATTGCCCAGGGCGGCGAAAAGTTCCTTTACCTCATCTATGCGTTCTTTAGCGCCTTCGATAACGAAAAGCGCATTCCCTAGTTCTTTTGCTGAGTCTGTTTTAGAGGCAATGGCAAATAGGGGATGGGTCGAATAAGGGTAAGCGCCGATTTCCTTTGCTTGCGCGAATACGTCGGAGGGCAAAGATCCACTCGCGTGAGCGATGAGTTTTCCTTTTAATGCGCCTCGAGTTTCGGGCTCCTTTATTAACGTTTCCCATACAGCGGCTATGGCATCGTCGGGTGTCGTGATATACAAGAGGTCGCATTGAGCCGCTAGTTCGTTTGCGTTTTTAAAAGCTTCGCATTTGCAGAGTTCGGCAGCATACTTAGCCGATTCGTGACTTTGACTGGCGTATCCGACAATCTCGTGATCTTGACCAAGGTGAAGGCCAAGCGTGCAGCCGACTTTCCCTGCTCCTATGAATCCAATCTTCATATTCTTCCTCCCAAAGATTTAGTCCCATAAAAGTATGGCTCAAAAGAAAAGCCCCTTGCCGAAACCTTCGACAAGGGGCTAAGTTGCGTATCTTGCTATCC
>CAVHFE010000060.1:0-11910 GCA_963635145.1 Oscillospiraceae bacterium | reverse complement strand
TTGGAGAGAACGCACCGTTCCGCTGCGACATCGTCGGCAGCTTCCTGCGCCCCGACGTCCTGAAACAGGCACGCGCCGATTTCGAGGCAGGCACCATCGATGCCGCGCAGCTTAAAACCATCGAGGATGTAGCCATCCGCGACCTGGTGGCCAAGCAAAAGGCTGCCGGCCTGAAAGTGATCACCGACGGCGAGTTCCGCCGCAGCTACTGGCACCTCGACTTCATGTGGGGCTTCAACGGCATCGAGCGCCGCGCCAGCCGCGAAGGCTACATGTTCCACGATGAGGAAACCACGGCCGACACCGCCGTGGTAACCGGCCCCATCACCGGCGAGAACCATCCGTTTGTGGAGCACTTCAAGTTCGTGAATGCGCTTTCCGACGAAAACCACGTTGCACGCCAGACCATGCCCGCCCCCATCCAGACCTTCTCGGAGGTAACGCTCGACCGCTGCGATGGCCAGATAGAGAGCCTACGCGCCGCCTACCCCACCGATGAGGAACTGGTGGACGCCATTGCCGCAGCTTATCGCCAGGTAATCGCCGACCTCTACGAAGCGGGTTGCCGCAACATCCAGTTCGACGATTGCACTTGGGGCATCTATTGCGATAAGGACTTTACCGCGAAAACCGGCCTTAAACCCGTTGACATCCAGAAGGTGAGCGAGCTTGGCGTGCGTCTGAACAATGCCGCCATCGAGGGCAAGCCCGAAGATCTGGTAATCAACACCCATGTGTGCCGCGGCAACTACCATTCCACCTACGCCTTTGAAGGCGGCTACGACCCGATTGCCCCCTACCTGTTCGCCAACGAGAACGTTCGCGCTTTCTACCTTGAGTTCGACACGCCCCGCGCCGGCGGCTTCGAGCCTCTGGCCCACGTAGCCGACGGCAAGTATGTGGTGCTTGGCCTTATCACCTCCAAGCAGCCCGGCCTGGAAGACAAGGAAACCGTGAAGGCGCGTATCAAGGAAGCTTCGAAGTACGTGGCGATGGACCATCTGTGTCTTTCCCCACAGTGCGGATTCGCCAGCTGCGAGATCGGCAACAAACTCACCGAGGAAGAGCAGTGGGCAAAGATCGCCCTGGTGCAGGAAATCGCCAAGGAAGTTTGGGGCTAATAAGGCTCAAGCCCCCAGCTACGCAAACGAGGTCGGCGCCCGATGTGGGGCCGACCTCGTTTTTTATTTCTAGAAGCTGGGATGGAACATGAGAAAAACGCAAGGTGCACCTTATAGAAAAGGGCCTCTTCGCTGCGGATCCAACCTCATCATCACTCGCGGCAACGTACCCGGCAGCAAATACGGACGCTAAACGGCAAAGAGCCGAGCGTCATGCCAACCCAGGGACGGTTGCTTAAGCTCTCGATTGAAGCAGCTCCTCAATTAAGCCAGGTATTTCTAAGGGAGAGTCCGCAACAAGGCTTGCGGCCTCGAGTTCTCCCTCGCGGCCGAAACCGAAGGCACAGCCAACGGAAGGGATACCTGCCCGAGTAGCAACATCTAAATCATGAAAACGATCGCCAACCATAACTTGCGGCTTTGAATGACGATCGCGCACCTCTTGATAGATTCGCCATTTAGGGATGTCGTTGAAATCCTCGGCACAGTAATAAGCATCGAACCAGCGATCGAGCCCAAACTGCGAACGATGAACCGAGCAGTAAGCGCTGCGACAATTGCTCAAAAAGGCAAGCTCGTAGCCCTTGCCCTTTAGCTCGTTGAGCATTTCAGGGATTCCCTCGAAAAGGCGAGCCTCACCCTGTGCGGTCAAGGCATCCATATGCTCACCCACAATATCGGCCGCGCGATGCCACACCTTTGAAGGCAAGTCTGGCGCAAAGGTCGTCCACATGGCTTCCGCAGTCCATCCAAGCCATTGGCTAATCCAAGTGTCATCGAACTCACGCTGGAGGCAGTAGCCCTGCTCAACCAACCACGCATAGGCGGCCCTAAACGAAGGTCCGTAAATCGCCATGCTGTTATGCAGGGTGCCGTCATAATCGAAGAAAATAGTTGCCACGAATTCTCCTAGCCAAAATATAAAGCGGGGCGCAGCTGGAAAGCTGCGCCCCGCTGCTTCTTAGGATTTTAGCCCTCAATGGCCTTGATAAGGTTGACCATCTCGATGGCGGAAAGGGCGCAGTCGTAGCCCTTGTTGCCGGCCTTCGCGCCAGCGCGCTCGATGGCCTGCTCGATGGTGTCGGTAGTAACCACGCCGAACAGAACGGGGGTGCCCGCCTTCAGCGAAACCTGAGCGACGCCCTTGGCGGCCTCGTTGCAGACAAGGTCATAGTGGGACGTTGCTCCACGGATAACCGCACCCAGGCAGATAACAGCATCGTACTTACCCGTCTCGACCATCTTCTGGGCGATCAGGGGCAACTCAAAGGCGCCAGGGCACCAGGCAACGTCAACGTCCGCCTCGTCAACGGAGTGACGAGTAAGACCATCCATCGCGCCGGACACAAGCTTGCCGGTGATGAATTCGTTGAAGCGCGATGCGACGATGCCGATCTTAAGGCCTTCGGATACGACTTTTCCTTCGATGAGATTCATTGTCAAATTCCTTTCAAGCTTTTTGCTTTGTATACAAATTGATAAGTATTACTAAACAATCTTTAACTAAATTCAGTGCTTTTAGTCTTCCATCTGAAGCAGATGGCCCATCTTGTCACGCTTGGTCTTGAGATAGAAATGATCGTGCTCGGTTTCCTCAACCTGAATCGGAACACGGTCGATAATCTCAAGGCCGTAATCCTTGAGCTGATAAATCTTGTCAGGGTTATTGGTGAGGATACGCATGGTCTTGATTCCAAGATCGGCCAGAATCTGAGCGCCAATGTAGTACTCGCGCATGTCGCCCTCAAAGCCCAGGGCAAGATTAGCCTCAAGGGTGTCCATCCCCTGGTCTTGCAGCTCGTAGGCGCGCAGCTTGTTAACAAGCCCGATTCCCCTACCCTCTT
The DNA here is from genome assembly GCA_963635145.1 of Oscillospiraceae bacterium. Classification (GTDB taxonomy): domain Bacteria; phylum Actinomycetota; class Coriobacteriia; order Coriobacteriales; family Eggerthellaceae; genus Anaerotardibacter. The sequence goes on along the minus strand of CAVHFE010000060.1, from coordinate 8,945 downwards.
GGCGCATGTACAGCACCACACCGCGACCTTCCGCCTCAACCTGAGCCATGGCAGCCGCAAGCTGCTGGCCGCAATCGCAACGAAGGGAGCCGAAGGCATCGCCGGTCAGGCACTCGGAATGCACGCGCACAAGCACGTCCTGTCCATCGCCCAAGTCGCCCTTAACCAAGGCGACGTGATGCTCGCCGGTAAGCTTGTTGATGTAAGCGTGCGCGCGGAACTGGCCATACTTCGTGGGCATCTTCGTGTTGGCAACGCATTCGACATGCTTTTCATGCTTCTTGCGATACTCCTGAAGATCCTTGATGCTGATGAACTTAAGGTCAAGCTCGCGAGCAAGCTCGGCCAGCTCGCTTGCGCGCATCATGGTGCCATCATCACGCATGATCTCGCAGCACAGCCCGCATTCCTTCAAGCCGGCAAGGCGGCACAAATCAACGGTTGCCTCGGTGTGGCCGTTGCGCTCGAGCACGCCGTGGGGACGCGCCTGCAGGGGGAACATATGGCCGGGGCGACGGAAATCGGTTGGGCGGGACTCCTCGGCAACCACCATGCGCGCCGTGTGGCCGCGCTCCTCGGCCGAGATGCCGGTGGTGGTGTTCACGTGGTCGATCGAAACGGTGAAGGCGGTTTCATGATTGTCGGTGTTTTCGCTCACCATGGGCGGGAAAGCCAACTTGTCGCAAACCGCCTTGCTCATAGGCATGCAGATAAGGCCCTTTGCAACGGAGGCCATCAGGTTGACGTTCTCGGTCGTTGCAAACTCGGCCGCGCAGATGAAATCGCCCTCGTTTTCGCGATCGGGGTCGTCGGTGCAGATGATGCACTTACCCGCGCGAAGGTCTTCAAGCGCTTCCTCGATGGTGTTGAATTCGATTGCCATAAAAGGATCTCCTAGAATCCGTGTTTTGCTAAAAAATCTTTTGTGATGCCAGACGATTTCGGAGCGCCACCCGCAATGGACGTCGAGGCGCCTTCGCCCTGGCAAGCGCCGCTCGTAAGCAGACACTCCACATACTTTCCTATGATGTCGGTCTCAAGGTTGACCACATCGCCCACGCCTTTCGTAGCCAAATTGGTGACGGCCCGCGTATGGGGAATCACCGACACCGAGAACGAATCCTCGGTCACCTTGGCGACGGTAAGGCTAATGCCGTCGATGGTTATCGAGCCCTTCTCCACCACGTAACGCATGATGTCGGTGGAAGCTCCGATGGTGTACCACACCGCGTTATCGTCGACGCGAAGGTTACGAATGCGACCCGTGCCGTCAATGTGACCGCTCACGATATGGCCGCCGAAACGACCATCCGCCGCCATGGCGCGCTCAAGGTTAACCAGGCTGCCTCCATGCAGCGAACCCAAAGAAGAGCGATTCAGCGTTTCATGCATAACGTCGGCGCTGAAGCCCTGAGCGTCAAAGCTCGTCACGGTTAGGCATACGCCGTTGGTTGCGATGGAATCGCCCAGATGAACGCCTTCAAGCACCTTGCTTGCGGCAATGGTTAGAACTGCCGAATGCGCGCCCTTGCGAATGGATGAGACCTTACCCACTTCCTCAACGATGCCGGTGAACACTAGAGCACCTCACATTCGATGAGCAGATCGGGGCCCAATTTGGTAACTTCGGGCTCCCCGAGCTCAAAAGCATGCTTGGGGATATCGATGCCGAAGCCGGCAACGGGCGAAGGAGCCGCGCCGCCACCGAAGATCTTCGGCGCAACATAGCACTGGATCTTGCTAACCACGCCAAAGGCAAGAACGGACCAATTCAGTTCTGCGCCGCCTTCGACAATTACCGAATCGATGCCCATTGAGCCGAGCTTTTCCATAAGGAAGCACAGGTCAACATGCCCATCGGCTTCAGGGCAGACGATGAATTCAACGTCCCACTCACGGTACGGCATCTGCTTTTTCATGTTCGATTCGCAGGTTGCAATATAGGTGGGAACCTCGATGGCCGTTTGAACAAGCTTGGAGTCGAGCGGCGTGCGCAAATGCGTATCGCAGACAATGCGAATCGGATTGCTTGCAGAAAGCTCGGCGAAGCTTACGTCCTTGCCATCCAGGTTCGCCTCGATGGCTTCCTGATCGGCATCGGTCTCAAGTTCAAGCTGGTCTTCACGCTTACGCTCGGAAAGGCCGATCTCGCCTGACGCATCAAGGGAAGCGAAGTCGCCCAGGCGGCACGTAAGCTCGGGGTTGTCCTTGATCACCGTGTTAACGCCCACCATGATGGCGGCGTAGCGGTTGCGATCTTCGTGCACCCTGCGGCGAGCCGTCTCGGAAGTAATCCATTTCGAGGAGCCCGTGCGCGTGGCAATCTTGCCATCAAGGGTCATCGCGTACTTAAGCACCACATAAGGTATCTTGGTTTTGATGAAGTGGAAGAACGCTTTGTTGATGGCGACGCATTCTTCAACGCAAACGCCCTCGACGACCTCGATGCCTGCCGCGCGAAGCTGCGCGATACCGCCTCCGGCCACCAAAGGATTCGGATCCGGGGCGCCCATAACCACGCGGGCAACGCCCGCTTCGATCAAGGCCTCGGTGCACGGCGGCTGTTTGCCTTCGTGGCAGCAAGGCTCAAGCGTCACATAGATGCTTGCGCCTTTAGGGTCCTCGGAGCAAGCAGCCAAAGCCTCGCGCTCCGCATGAGGCTGCCCGAAAGCCGTGTGCCAGCCCTCCCCGATGATGCGACCGTCCTTGACGACGACCGCGCCAACCAAAGGATTGGGGTTAACCTTGCCCACTCCGCGCATGGCTAGCTCGAGAGCACGATGCATGTAGTAAGAGTCTTCCATAAAAACACCTCCTTTTATCTAGCAATAATTCCGCGAACACAATCCGGGGAACACCAAGACAAAAAGAGGCGCGAACCTGCTTGCAAAAAAGCGTCCTGAATCAAAGTGATTCAGGACGCTTGAACGCAAGACCATAGGGACTAGCCCATCATCTTCTTCCATCCAGACTTTACTGTCGGCCTCGGAGTTTCACCGAATCAACGCTTATGGCGCTCGCGGGCTTTACCGCCGGTCGGGAATTTCACCCTGCCCTGAAGATTGTATTCATTTGTTAGCGAATAGCCTACGCACCAAGCAGGCGTGAGTCAATCCGAATTCGGCAATTCAGTGAAATTTAATTCCAAATGGAAAGAAACGAATATATGACGCAAAAGAGGGTCGGCCTGAAACGCGTCGAAGCGCACTTCAAAAGCCGACCCTCTTGTTGGAGCCAATATGTTCAGCCACTAGCGTCCCAGAAGCCTAGCAAAACCCTTAAGCCCTTGCTTGCAACTACGCACACGCACGCATGCATGCAGGCAGGCAGGCAACAGCTTGCGCCTTAGAGATTCTTGGAACCCTCAACGCGGCCTTCCAGGTAAGCCCAGAAGTCATCAACGTCCTGCTGAATCTCTTCGAGCAAAGCCTCGTTACCAGGCTTGAACAGGTGCTTGAAACGACCCTGAGGCTTCAGGAACTCAGTCACGGGAATCAGGTTCTTCTCGCGAACCGGAGTAAGGGTCCACTTACCGTTCTCGACCTCGAACAAAGGCCAGAACTTGGAGTCAACCGCCTTGCGGCAAATCTCAGCAGTCTGGCTGGAATCGATGCGCCAACCACGAGGGCAGGGAGCAAGAACGTTGATGAAGGCAGGGCCGTCGACGGCGATGGCCTTTTCGGCCTTGTTCACCAGGTCGCGCCAGTTGCCAACACATGCCTGCGCAACGTAAGGAACGCCGTGCGCGGCGATGATGGAGGTAAGATCCTTGCGCTTCTCCATCTTGCCCTGCTGCACCTTGCCGACCTCGGAAGTGGTGGCCCAGGCGCCCTTGGGGGTAGCGGACGAACGCTGGATGCCGGTGTTCATGTAAGCACCGTTGTCGTAGCAGACGTAGACGATGTCATGACCGCGTTCCATGGCGCCGGAAAGCGACTGCAGACCGATGTCGTAGGTACCGCCGTCGCCGCCGAAGGCAACGAACTTGATTTTCTTATCGGCGGGAATCTTACCGGCGCGCTGCAGGCCCTTGTACGCAGCCTCGACGCCGGAGATGGTAGCGCCGGCGTTTGCGAACGCATTGTGGATGAAAGGGACGTTCCATGCGTTATCGGGATAAATGGTGGTCGAAACTTCCAGGCAGCCCGTTGCGCTGCAGCAGACCACGTCGTAATCGTTGCGACCCATCAGGACCTGACGCACCGCAATGGATGCACCGCAACCGCCGCACAGGCGATGGCCAGGTGCCAGATCATCAGGACGGGCGGAAAGCTCTTTAATGTTAGCCATGTTGTAACCCTTCCTTACTCTTCGATACCAAGATAGTTGAGAGCACCGTCGTAAGTGCCTTCGACACGCTGCTCAAGCTGGTCGAACACCTGCTGCACATGCTCAAGAGTGACGTCGGCGCCGCCCAGGCCAACGATGTAGTCGTTGACGAGGATGGGCTCGCCAGCCGCCTGAAGAGCGGAACGAACCTCAAGCGCCAAGGGGCCGTGAGCGGCACCCAGGGAATCGGAACGGTCCAAAACGGCAACGGCCTTTGCGCCCTTGCAAGCCTCAACAAGCTGCTGAGCAGGGAAAGGACGGAAAATACGAGGACGAACCAGGCCGACCTTCTTGCCCTGAGCACGCAGCTCCTTCACCTTATGGCGAACGTTGCCCGCGCAGGAGCCGATGACTACGACGATGTAGTCGGCGTCGTCGGTTTCGTAGCAATCGAGGGCCTTAACGGGACGGCCGGTGATCTTCTCCCATTCGGCACCGTAGCGCTCAAAGGCCTCGAGCGCAGCAAGGTTTGCGCGGCGCTCGATGAGCTTGGTCTTCATGTAGTAGTTGCCCAAGGTGCCGAACATGCCCTGACCGGTGGGGTTGTCGGTGTCGAGCAAGGGGAACTCGGGGTGGTAGTCGCCGACGAACTCCTTGACGGTCTCGTCGTCTTCCTTGCAGCAAACGTCCATGGCGTGCGTGGTGACGAAGCCGTCGAGCGCGGTGCAAACGGGAAGAAGAACGTTGGGGTCTTCAGCAACCTTAAAGGCCAGGATGGTGTTGTCGTAGGCCTCCTGCGCATTCTCAGCGAAGAGCATGACCCAACCGGAGTCGCGCATGCCCATGATGTCGGAATGATCGCCGTGGATGTTGATAGGTGCGGAGATTGCACGGTTGGCATTGGCCATGACGATGGGCAGACGCATGCCGGAAGCAATGTGCAATTCCTCGTACATGTAGGTCAGACCCTGAGAGCTGGTTGCGGTTGCAACGCGAGCGCCGGCAGCGGATGCGCCGATGCAGGCGGAAAGTGCGGAGTGCTCGGACTCAACGGGAACGTACTCGGTATGAACGCGACCGTCGGCAACGAACTTCGCGTAAGCCTCGACGATGGTGGTCTGAGGGGTGATGGGATATGCGGCCATGACGTCAGGGGCGCACTGACGCATAGCGTCGGCGACCATGGCATTGCCGGTTGCGGAGAAGTATTCCTTTTCAGCCATGCTACTCCCCTTCCTTTTCCTGTGCCTGAGCTTCGGCCTCGGTGATCAAAGACAGGGCGCCGAACTTGCACTCGGTAACGCAAACGCCGCAGCCCTTGCAGTGGAACAAATCGATGCCGGTCATCTCGCCGTTTTCAACCTCGATGGAAGCATCGGGGCAGTAGGCCCAGCAGATCATGCAGTTCTTGCACTTTTCCTTATCCCAGACGGGGCGCATGGAGCGCCAGCCGCCGGTGTAGCAATTGGTGGAAGTACCGCCATCGGGGCAAACGAAGCCGGTGGGGTAATCCTCGAGCTTCCAATGCTCGAAATTCTCGTACCCGAATTCAGCCATTAGTCGTGCACCTCCTCGTATGCGCGATCGACCGAAGCAAAGTTGCGCTCGATCATGTCGCGGGAGAACTTCTTGCCATTGGTAAGCTCGAAACGCTTTTTAACGAGCTCGGCGGGGAACATACCCGTGACCTTTGCAAGAGCACCGACAAGCGGGGTGTTGGGCATGTCCTTGCCGATGGTGGCAAGCGCGATGCCCGTTGCGTCAAGGACGTAAACTTTCACGTGCTCGGGAGCCTTGATGGCCGCGCGCGCCTCGGCGGGGCTCATGGTGGTGTTAAGGATAACCAGGCCGTCGTCCTTGATGCCCTCGATGACATCGATGCTGGAAAGCAGCGTATCGTCCATGACGATGACGATATCGGGATTCAGAATGTTGTTGCGTACCTGAATAGGCTCATCGGATACGCGGGTGTACGCCTTCAGGGGCGCACCTGTTCGCTCGGGACCGTACTCAGGACATGCCTGAATGTAATTTCCCTGGAGCAACGCAGTGTCGGCCACAAGCTTTGCTGCAGTAACAGCACCTTGGCCGGCTCGTGCGTGCCAGCGGATTTCGGTCAACTGTGACATACCTCTCCTCTCGCTAATGTATGTGCTTGCGAAGCCCATTCATCGTATCAACAGCGCGCCGCGCAATAGATTCGAAACATGCGGGGCACCCGTTATCCCTCGGTAAAAGGAGCTCGCAGGCGAAGTGGCTACCGCTCACCCGAATATAAATTCCAATCACCCCCGACGCTCGGGCAAGCATAGAAATGCAAACGGGAGCCAACGCGTGAACGTTGACTCCCGCATAAGGCCGAATTGCTCACTTGCAATGCGTAATGCACCGCAAGAAAACGCCTCTGAACCGATTAACTACAAGCCAAGGGCAGCAACCACGTCAGCGTAAACCTCGTCGACGGGACGGTCGCCATCGATGGTGACCAGAAGATCCTTGCCGCGATAATAATCGATCAAAGGAGCAGTGGAGGTTTCGTAGACGTTCAGGCGATTGGTGACGGTTGCCTCGTTGTCGTCGTCGCGCTGATACATCTCGCCGGAGCACTTGGGGCAAGACGTATCGGCATCGGTGCCGATGTAGCCGCAATCGCGGCAAGTGCGGCGGGAGGTAAGGCGCTTGATGATGACCTCGGACTTAACGTCGACGAGGACAGCATGCTCCAAGGGCTGACCAAGCTCGGCAAGCTCGGAGTCAAGAGCGACAGCCTGGGTAGCAGTGCGAGGGAATCCGTCGAAGATGACGCCCTTCTTCGCATCGTCAGCCTGGATGCGCTCTTTAACCATGTTGATAATCAGCTCGTCAGGTACAAGGTCGCCGGCATCCATGTAGGACTTGGCCTTGATTCCAAGAGGGGTCTGATCTTTAACGGCGGCGCGGAGCAGGTCGCCGGTGGACAGATGCAACATGCCGTGATTCTCGACGAGTTTCTTTGCCTGAGTGCCCTTACCAGCACCGGGAGCGCCAAGAAGAACGATATTCATAGTCAATCCTTTCAGAAGTTTCTGATTGAACCTAGCATACACCAGAAACACAAGCTAAACGCCCCTACTCAGCAATTTGAGCAGGGGCGTTCAAAAGCGTTCAGCAAGATTTCGAAATTATCGAAATTTACTTGAAGAAGCCATCGTAGTTGTACATCTTCAATTGAGACTCAACCTTGGTCATGGTGTCGAGGGCAACACCGATCATGATAAGGATCGAAGTGCCGCCGAAGGCCTGAATCAAGGAGTTGTTGGTGAAGTAGAACAAGATGGAAGGCACAACCGCAATAACCGCGATGAACAGTGCACCGGGAAGCGTCACGCGATGCAGGACATCCTTGATGTACTGAACGGTGTTCTCACCGGGGCGCACGCCGGGAATGAATCCACCCTGACGCTGCAGGTTCTCAGCGGTGTCCTGCGGATTGAAAACCATGGAGGTGTAGAAGTACGCAAAGAACACGATGAGGATAGCGGTAAGAATCCAGTTGATCACACCGGCACTCATGGCGTTTGCAGCAGCGCTCAACCAGCTGACGTTAAACAGAGCCGCAATCTGAGCGGGGAAGTAAATCAAGCAGCTTGCGAAGATGATGGGGATAACGCCAGCAGCGTTGACCTTCAAGGGAAGGTAGGAGTTCTGGCCGCCCATCATCTTGCGACCCTGAACGCGCTTGGCGTAGGAAACAGGGATGCGACGCTGAGCGCGCTCCATGAAGATGATCGCGGGGATGCACAGCACAACAACGACGAGAATCAGCGCGGTGATGGCGATGCTCATGCCGAGATCGGACTGAACGTTCATCGAGGAGAAGATGGCGGTGGGGACAGAGGACACGACCGAGATGAAGATGATCAAGGACATGCCGTTGCCAACGCCATGCTGGGTGATAAGCTCGCCCATCCACATGATGAATGCGGTGCCGGCAACCAAGGTGAAGACAACGAGGATATCGCTGAACCAACCAGGGACGGCTTCGTTGAAGACAACGCCGTAAGAGGCGGACTTGAACAGAAGCAAGTAACCGATGGCGTTGATGAGCGCCAGGCCCAAGGTGAGGTAACGGGTTACCTGGGTGATGCGACGACGTCCGGTTTCGCCTTCTTTAGCCCAACGACCGACTGCAGGGATAACACCTTGCATCAGCTGCATGATGATCGATGCGGTGATGTAGGGCATCATGCCCAGCGCGAAGACGGAGAAGTTGGACAATGCGCCGCCGGAGAAGAGGTCCAGCATGACCATCGAAACGCCCTGTGCCGAGAAGGAGTCGGCGAAGGCGCGGAAAGGAATGCCGGGGACTGGGATATAGGAGCCCAGGCGATAGAGCACCAAGATGCCCAGAGTGAAGAGAATCTTATTCCTCAACTCGGGGATCTTAAATGCTTGAATCAGCGAGTTTAGCAAGGCAATTCAACCTTTCCGCCTGCTGCCTCGATTTTGGCCTGAGCAGAAGCGGAGACCTTGTCGACCTTGACAGTCAGGGCCTTGGTGATTTCGCCGTCGCCGAGAACCTTAACGGGCTCGGTAGCCTTCTTGATGATGCCCTTGGCAACCAGAGACTCGCCGTCGACGGTCTCGCCGGCCTCGAACTTGAGCTCAAGACGGGAAACGTTGACGGGGGTGTACTC
>CAVHFE010000059.1:0-11919 GCA_963635145.1 Oscillospiraceae bacterium | reverse complement strand
TGGCCGAGGGTATCGACACGGGCTCGCCGTTCCCCACCTTCGGCATCGTGAGGCCAGCGGTATGCAATACCAGGGTGGATTGTTCCCCCTATGGCATGTCGGTGTTCGCGGATGCGGTGGATGCCATACAGAGCGTCGACCTGGCATTCGACGCGCTTATCAACGAGGTTGACGTGAGCAAGATGAGGGTGTTCCTCTCGGACGTGATGTTCGACAGCGCCAAGAACGCCGATGGGAAGAGGATCCCCATCCCGTTCGGCAAGGGAGACTGCACCGTGTTCCGCAAGGTAATGAGCACGGAGGACACGATCACGGAGTTCGCACCGGCTTTGCGCACGGAGGCACAGAGCAGGGCTTTGAGGCTGGCGCTGCAGGTGCTCGGCGACCTCACGGGGCTGGGCATCAACTACTTCGACTTCGACAACGTGGGGTACGTGAAGACGGCTACCGAGGTGAGCAGCGACAACAGCGCCCTTATGAGGAACATCAGGAAGCACGAGAACGCGCTGCAGCAGCCCATAGCGGACTTGTCGCGGGCGTTGCTCGCCTGCGCGAGGGGTATGGGCAAGAAGGTGCCGGATGAGGGTAGCGTGCGCGTGCTGTTCGATGATTCCATCATCCAGGACACCGAGGCGGAGAAGACGCGTGACATGAAGGAAGTGGCCGCAGGGCTGATGCTTCCCTGGGAGTATCGGGTGCGCTGGTATGGGGAGAGCGAGGACGTGGCGCGTAGGAACGTTGGCAAGGCGGGGGTACAATTCGAGTAGTTGATCTACGGGTAGACAGGCGGTGGCAGCATGGGGACAACGGCGAAGAGCTTCGCGGGGCTTCTCGACAAGGCAGATGCGTTCCACGATATGAACGTTGGTTTCTTCAAATTCGATGGGAAGACCTTCCTCCTGACCATTGAAGACCACTCGGGCGTGGTGAAGTCAACGGATCGGAGCTGCGCTCCCAAGGTTGCCCGCATCAGCGCCGATGGGGTGAGCGGCATCAGCTTCACATTGGATATGGCCATGGCGGACGTCATCTATGAGGTCGTGGAGCCTGAGCCGGGAAAGCTCGCGATATCCATGGACAACGGCCACATAGACATAGAGGCCGAGAGCATTGACATCCAGCTTTGCGAATAGCGATCAAAGGGTGCGGGCGGCTTCGTAGCGGGCTTCTCGACAATACGACAGACAAAGAAGAGGGCGTTGGCTGTGTGACCTGCGCCCTCTTCAGTGGTTACTCCTCCTCGTTGACGAAAGGCGCGGGGTCACGGAGGAAGAAGGTGGTGCTGGGCTGCGGGGCATCGAGCGGTAAGGGCTTATCCCATTCGCTGGTCTTTGGGTCCCAGGTGGCCTCGAAGTCCTCGTCTTGGTCCTCGCAGGTAAGGTCGATCCCGCTGACCGAGGGTTCGGGCTCCGGTTCGAAGTAGGCGCGGAAGCCGCCCCTGCCGGTGTTGAGCTCGAAGCCAAGGGAGAAGGAAAGACCCGCCGCATCGAAGAGACAGGACACCTCAAGGATTTCGGCATCGAGGACGGGGATATTCTCGTGGCTGAACCTAAGCTTCGGCGGTATGACATAGGCCGGGAGCGCCTTGGCGAGGATGTCCGCGATGGCGTCGGCGATCATATCGTCGTGCTCGTCTTTCCAGTCACGCTTCTCCGGCGATGCCTCGTCGTCGAACTGGCCGTTAGAGGCTGCGTCCTTGCGGTGCCAGACGACGTAATCGAGGTGGAACGGCAGACCCTCTTCCTTGTTGTCGTGGCTGCTCATGTCGAGCTTGAGGCCGTGCGCCTCCGAGAGCAGCATGACGGCCCTGTGCAGGTCGAACAGATAGGCGAAGTCGGCGTCGACGTCGCAACCGAGCAGCTCGGCCAATTGGCGATATGTGGTGGTGCTGGTGCCGTCGGGTGCCTTCTCGAGGGCAAAGAGGATCCTCTCCGCGCCCATGCGCGTCTCCGGGGCGATTGCCATAAGGGTTTCGATGTCTTCACGTTCCATGTTCTGTCTCCTTTCGCTCGTTGGGTGCAGTTTGGGGCATGGGGCACCTGATGACAAGGGCATGCGCGCGAGGATGCGGCGTGCAGGAACATCGGCAAGGCGGGGGTACAATTCGAGTAGTTGATCTGCGGGTAGACAGGCGGTGAAGATACATGAGCGAGTACTTCATGTGGGTGAACCCCAAAAAGAAAGAGCTCATCGAAGATGAGCCTTTCGACGAGTACGGGTACCGCTCCTTCCGCGCCTCCACCTTGGGGTGCCTGTACACCGATGCTGCGTGCACGCTCCTGGCGGGTCGGTGGCGGGGCGACCCGATTGCGTACCTCGGCGATTACTACGAGCCCAAAGAAGGTTCTGAGATTGCGGCGTTCTTCGACGAGTACCCTAACGACGAGTCTTTCTACGACAAAGCCGAAGACTACTTCGAGAACATCGGGGGGCTGTTCAGATGTGCCGAGGGCAAGACCCGCCGTGTGTTTGACGATTTGCGCTATGACGAGCTCTACCGGGATGTTCCCTATGAAGGCTCCTTCAGTATGGAGGTTCGCCATTTCCGCTACGCCCTGAACAGAACGAGGGGCGAGTACGTGGACCGCGATGCTGGCCCCGTCAAGCTTATCTTGGTCGGCGATGGAGGGATCACGTGGGACAGGGCCGACCCCATGGTGCCCCTGCTCACGCTCGGCGGAAGCCCATGGGGATGGGACGGGCGCTGGTGCTGCGACGAGGTCGAGGTGCTCGACGAGCTCCCAGTTGGCGAGTTCGAGGACATCACCAAAGGCGGATGGACGGAAAGCCTCGCCTGTTTCCTCTTCGTCACGGACGAGGAGATGGCGGCTCTTGTATCCTCTGACGAGTTTGCTCGAGGACTGGAGCGAGAAGGAATCTCTCGCAAGGCGGACGGTGCCGCCACGGCGGTGTACCCCGATGGCTGGGTCGCGGACATCCTCGAGTCGCTTCGCGGAATGCCCGACGGCGCATAGCCCCGCAACCGGCGCTGGCGGGACGTGCTATGCGGCGCCTGGGGCTCTCTTGGTGTTGGGGCGGGTGTGGCGCCGCTTGGAGGGGTTCTGGGGCATCTGGAGGCCGCCGGTGCGGTTGTGATGCGGTGTCGGCCTGGCTGGTGCTGCTGGAGACGGGCTGCGGCGTTGGCGGTTTTGGCGCTGCCGGGGCTGGGCTCTGGCGGCAGATGCCTTGCTAGCGGCTTGCGGCTACTGGGTTGCCCCCGCCGGGCTGCCCGGGGACGGCGCGCGGCGACGCGGACTAGCACGGCAACGCAAGCGCGGTAGCCCCAGAGCGCAGGGCGCTGGAGCCGCTGCGAGGGCGTGACGCGGGCGGCGGGCGCGCCAAGTTGGCAGGCTCGCGGCAGGCCACGGGTGAGCGTAGGCGGCTGGCTGAGCCCGCTGCCGGAGGCAGACCGCGCAAGCGGGCTGACCGAAGGCCGTGGCGAAGACAGTCGCCGGAGCGAACCCGTGGCCGCAATGGAAGACCCGCAGCGGCGCGAACGCCGGCCGTGGCACGTCCCGAGCCGGCGGAAGCGTCCCGGAGCGGCGGGGCTTCCGCGCTGGACGAGTCCCAACCGTTAGCGGCGTTGCGTGACGGCCCTGGGCCGCTGGGCGGGGGCAGATAAATTCAATCCGCTTGCAGTCGGCGATGCCCCACGACCAAGGGTTTACCGGTTAGCCGCGTTGGCGACCGTCTCTTGTGGCTGATGCTTTACCAACCGTCTTCGATTATGCAGACCGTTGTTTCCGAGGGCGTTGCTGGTAGCAACGGTCTATGGGCGTGCTGCTTTACCGACCGTCTTCGATTGAACCGTCCGCTGTTTCCGGGGATGTTGCCGGGAGCGACGGTCTTTCGGCTTACCGCTTTACCGACCGTCTTCGGTTGAGGCTTACGGTTTAGGTACAATGGGATTGCTTTTCGGTTCCGCTTCGGGCTTGGCTCGGAGTTGGAACCGTTCGTTGTTCCAGAGGTCGTTGTTGCGACCGACGGTCTTCGGTTTACCGCATTTGCGACCGTCTTCGGCAAAACCGACCGTCATCGGCTAGACCGACCGTCTTTGGCTGGCCGAATCTCCATCTTTTGTTCGCTACCGTTCTTAGAACAGTTGTTCGATAATGATCCGGCTATGGAACACAGGGTGAAAGACGGCAAGGCGCGGCGCGTGCACAAGGTGTACGTGGGCGTTGTGGCGCACATGGGCGACGGCGGGCGCATCGACCCGCTGGCGGTGCAGTGGCCGGACGGCCGGACGTTCCATGTGGACGAGGTGATGGCCTACTGCCCGCCGGGGCAGCTTATCAACGGCGTTGAGACGGCTCGCTACGATGTGCGGTTCGGGCGTCACGAGACCGTGCTGTACCTGGAGTACCGGCACGGCTCGATGGCCATCGGCGAGGGCGAGACGCTGCGGTGGTGGGTGTACGCCTTCGATGTGACGTTGCCGGGAAGCGCTGGGTGAAAGTGCGTCTCGTAGAGCCTGATTGGTTCCGACATCGAAAAGCCCCGCTCGTAGTGAGCAGGGCTTATACGGTAAAACTAACTTTTCCTGAACTAGGCTATTCTTCCAGTTCGTAATAGGAGAGCGTTGCTTTTATGTTGGTGGTGCTGAGCTTGCTGGTGCCTGCATCGAACTTGACCTTCTCGCCCTTCTTCCAGCCATCGGTATAAGCGTAGAGCTCTTCTGCCTTCACGCCGCTTTCATCGTAGAGTGCGACGACGAAGCTGACATGCTTGAAGTTGTAGCCTGTGGTGTTCTCCAGTACCGTAGTGTATTCGTACCACCCGTAACCGCTGTTGGCCACATCGAAGGTGGCGCCGCTGGCGATGGAGTTGAGTGAGGATTCGATACCCGCCTTCTTGGAGGCGTTGTTGCCGTTGGCTACGATCTTGTCGAGGTCTTCCTGGCAAGACTGGTCAACCGTTAGACCGTAGTCATCGACCATCTTCTTCAGGAGCGTGCTGCGTTCGTCGTAGACCTTCTGCCAGGCGGTGTAAAAATCAGCGCTCGATGAGGAATAGTTGTTGAGCACTTCGACTTGTTTGTCGAGCGAGTTCAGGTAAGAAAGAACGAGCTCGTGGAGTTTGGAGTCCTCGAACTGGCGATCCTTGAGTGAGGAATCGGCATCGATCTCTTTCTGTATGGCTTTCTTGAGATCTGCATCGGAGCCTGTGTACTCCTTGCTATCAAGGAAATCCGAGCGATCCTTGAAGCCCTTGGCGATGATTCCCATCGCCTCGTCGTCGGCATAGTCTGGACCTTGGTTCGCGGACTGCTCGCTGCATGCGGTAAGTGCAAGGCAGGCAAGCGAAAGTGCAAGGCAGGCAAGCAGGGCGATGGCGGTGTTTCTAAATCCTTTACGTTCCATGGTGTACCCCTCTCTTTGCTGGTCAGCTGGGGTTTTAGTCTACCTCATAACGAATTGCCGGAACTTTGGGAACCCATATAGGTTCGGTGAGCGCTTTTTCCGGTTCGGGGATCTTAGCCGGAATTAGAGATTTGTTTTTCCTAAATTGGTGTTTGACCAGCGGTTTTAGAGGCGATGTTATTGCGTGAGGCTGTTTTGCGGGTGGATACGAGATCATTACCCCTCAACCATAAGGTGATACGAGCTAGCCACCTGACATGGGATTTCGCAGAGCAACACCTTGAACAGACGTGCATGGCATGGTGTGACTGCTTGGGTGCGGAGGTTTGCCATTGGACATTACCGCACTTGGGGAATGGCGTGTTGCTAGGCTGGCGAGACCGCGCCGATGGCACGGTGGTGGATCCTGGAAAATAATATTTGAGTGTTCATTCTGCTTTTACTGCGAGCGAACTCGTGAGTGTACGCCTTCGATGTGACGTTGCCGGGGAGCGCTGGGTAAGGGCGGCGCGTTTTGCCCCTTGTTTACTCTGTTTCGTTATCTGGGACGGACGGTAGGACGTAGAGGTTATCGCCGTCGGTAAGCAGTTGGGATGGTTCGTTGTAGAGGGCAGCAACGGCCTTCACGCTTTCCCGGAACGGCAGCACGTCGGGCGACTTTGCTGCATGGAGCTTTTCGAGCAGGCGCGCGTTCTCGCCGTGGTTGAAGCTGCCTATGGCCTTGCCGCCGTCCTTCAGAGCCTCGTCTATCGGGGTATGCTCGCCGATCGGCGTTTTGGCTACTGCGCCGCCAAGGAACTTGCCGGCTTGCGAGATGCCCCAGAGCACGGCGGAGCCTACCGAGCCCTTGGTGGAGCTCTCCAGCGCATCATAGACGCGGGTGTACTCCTCGCGGTAGCGGACGGACGCCGCCTCTATGCGGTTTGCTACGTCTTCCAGCCTGTCGTCCTTGAAGTTCTCGGAGAGCATGGGATCCAGGAACGATGCGAAGGCGTAGATGTAGGTGGCGAGCTGGTAGTCCTTCAGGGCATCGAGCACGCCGTCCAGGCGGGACTCCACCATGCCGCGGATCTCTACGGGCGGCTTGTCGGCCAGCTTCTTTTCGACCTGGCCGCGGTAGAAGTCCATGTCCTGCGTGGCGCGCTGCTTGATGTCGAGCACCTTCATGTGGGCGTTGTCCATATAGCGGGCGTTGTCCCAGTTGAGGCGGTAGCCCTCGAGCACATCGGCCAGGGTTTGCAGGTTTCCGCGCATCTCCGATTTGTCGCGCTGTCGCATATAGTCGAACATCTCGCCGACCGTTTTCTGGATATCGTCGAGCTTCTGGGTGATCTGCTGCAGGGCTATGGCCATGGCGAGCGTTGTTGGATCGTACGGAATGATGGCCGATGCCGTGACTGTTTGAGGGTCGGCCTGCACGAGGTGCGCTTGCTGGAAGCCGCCGTTGACGCGGAACGAGCCGAGCGCGCCGGAGCCGTCCTTGAACCGTTGGAGCTGCGAGAAATCGATCACGTTGCCCGCCTTGTCGAGCGCCTGCAGGAGCGTGCCGTTGCCAGGAACGGTTACCGTTTGCGTGACGGTTCTGAAGGCCGCGGGCATGGAGGCGAATGCGGTGCCGATGGCCGCAATCTGGCCGATGGGCACCTTGCAGGCACGGGAAAGATCGACCGGCTCATCTACCGGGGCAAGCGTTATGTGCGTGCTTGCCAGCTGCTCGCGCACGAGCGCCTTGCGGTTGCCGTCGTTCGCCGGTTGGATGGATTCGCCTGCCATGGTGCTCTCCTTGGGTGCGGTGGTTTGCCTTTGGGCATTATCACACTTGAGGGTTGGAGCGTTTCTAGGCCGGCGAGTCTGCGCCGGCGGTACGGTGGGCGGAACTTGGAAATTATTATTGAGTTTTCGTTCTGCTTTTCCTACGGCTGAACTGGGGGTAACTCACTAGATGAAAGCGTCCGACTTACTGGACGGCATTTCACTCAAAAAAAGCCGAGGTCAGAACGGGTATTTCCGGGTAGGCTGGAGTTAATGGGGGAAATAAAGAAATGGGGATGGCATGAGCAAGGAATGGAAAGAGCCCGCGGCGGACACGCGTTTTATGTGCGGTGATGGCGTTGTGCGCACATGGGGTGAGCTCGTTGCGGGAATCGACACTGATATTTACCCGATTTGCGAGGGCGATTATACACTCCTGCTGTGGTGCTACGACGCCGAGCCTATGGCGTAGGTCCCGGCGTTAACGAGCACTTTAGAATGTGTCCGACAACTTTCGGCTTACTTTGCTTTTGTTGAGCTGGGAGGGCACCGACAGGGGTTAGTTGGCGTTTTCCTGCAGCACGAGTTCGCCCGCAATAGGACTTTCTTGTTCGTCTGCCGTAATACGGTATTTGATGGGCGCGCTGAGCGTGCTTTTTACCAGAAGATAGGCAGGGAAAGCGTATGCGGAGCCGTGCTGAACCCGGTCGAACTCTACGGCGATAACCGTCTCCCCCTCTGCGTGGTCAACCACAACCGAAAAATCAGCATAAAGGTAATCGAGGGTGACAAGAAAGTCTTCTCTGTTCAACAGCCTAGATTCGTACGTTAGCGCCCCAAATCTAGATTGGTGCATAGGCCCTATTCTTTGTCCCGACTCTGTTATGACACACGAGTCTTCATAGCTTCTATATGAAGGTTCTTCTTGCGGGGTGAACAGATGTTTTGCAAAGAGGTCAAGATTATCTTCATTGGCTAGGAAATAGCCGATGAAGTAATCGTCCGGCAGTGGAGCGTTCTCGTGCTTGATGAGCATCACCGATGGGATGCGAATCTCGACCCTTGCATGGTGCGCAGGTGCTTTTCCGTTGTTTCGCAGAGCAAGGGCTACGCCGCCCATATTCCTATAATCAGCAATAAACTTATAGAAGTAAAAACGCTGCCTGCAACTCGACACGAGCTCAGATAGCAGCTTGTATTTTTCCTTCTCTTCTTCGGTTCCACAGAGCTCTTCGGAGCGCCAATACATCGCCGGTGCAAGAAGCGATCTGCTGAGGCTGCCGAGATAGAAAAGGCTAGCGTCACATTCGATACCGAGTTGGCTGAGTTGTTGGGAGACAAGCTCGATATCCTCGTCGGAAAAATTCACCGGCTCAGCAAGCTTTCCTTCGTAAAGGGGCGCGGATACGGGCAACGCATGCGTGGCGAGTTTATTTGCCAACCCTGAAGTGCCGAAATTCAATGCGCCTTGAGCGATAGATTGTGCCGAGCGACCGACTGTGGCGATGGAGTCGTGATCTTGCGACAACGCAGTTCCCTTAGCGCCGCCCCCCTTGAAGTTTGTTTCAGCGCCTAACGGCTTTGGTGTCTGGATCTTTGATTCGGGTTCAACGACGGGACTCGCCTTTACGGAGCGGTAGGTTTCGCAAACTTTGTCATCGAAGTATTTACTATTGAGTTTTGACATCGGAAAGTCCGACATTGTTTCAAAAGCGCTGTCGCTAAGATCCCCATCACAACCAATCGCCGCCACCGACAGCGAGGGTGAAGACGCTTCCGACGTATCCTCAAGTTCGTAAACGAGCTTTTCGAAGTCGTGCTTGATGGCTGATCTGAATTCCTGCTCACTTGCAAACAATTTGTATAAGGCGGATCCGCCAAGACTGGCGCGAAAAGCGGCGATCTCATCCGGCTGAGCGCTAGACGACGGGCTATGCCCTTCCGGTGGTTGCCAGAAGTAGACCATGACGCGCTTGCCGCTCTCCAGGCCGAGACGGATTTCTTCCTCCGTTCCCGAGCCGTAGTTCTTTGTCGGGGTGCCGAATTTCTCTTTGAAGACCGCGAGCACGACATCCGCACCCTCGACGATCTGCTTGTTGAGAAGCGCCTGGGGCTCGTCGCCGCTGTCCGCTGCGGAGTCGCGGCGCCAATCCGTTGTATAGAGCTCAATCCCCGTGGGTTCGCTATGGGTGCGGTTGATCGAATTTATGACTTCTTTGGCAATATTGCAGTACGACTCGGCGTCACCGGGAGATGACAAAAGGACTACGTAGCGTGTTATGGATACGGGCATGTATCACCCCTATAAGATAATGTGCGAACAACGGCTTTATACTGCACATTCTACCTCGCTGATTACGCGACCGGCGTTCTGTCGAACGGCGACCTCGAAGCCTTGCGCGCAGTGACGGTTATGGCCGCCGCCGTTGACCGCGCGGATAGCGGAAGCCTTACCCCGCCGGCTGCCCAGGGACGACGCGCGGCGTCGCGTGGCGGCCCTGGGCCGTGGGCGGGGGCAGAATTAAAATCTAGAGCGATTACCTGCCTCTTTTTCTGGATTGATTTGCATAAAGCGTGATTTAAAAGTTTGGACAGGACGAATTGCGCGATGGCTTACGGTGATAGCTATGAGCCCGGCTTCAGCCCGCCTTGCCCAAAGAAGCAATGGTAACTCAATGCTATTTCCGGCAGCATGCTGGCCTAGCCTTTTCAGGCAAGGAGGTCATGTAAATCCTTTTCCCAGTTGAGAACTTCACGACCAAAGTAAATCTTGTCTACCGAGCCCTCATTAAGCATATCTATCAACCGGCAAAGATATGATTTCCCTTGTTCCCACCAAACAGAATATGAATCAGTGAATAGAACGTGCACAGGTTTATTCCTGCTGATCTCTTGGAATTGACCTATCTCATAGCCATCGAGGCGAGTCTCGTATACGCCGTCAGATATACGAGAGCCAAATGTGGTCGTGTAGTAATACTCTTTTATTTCCCATATGATTCTTGGGTCGGATACCGAAGGGATTGCCCCATCAAACCTTCTCGAGCTGACTCCACGCAAAATGCGGCTGGAATCTGACAAGCGCATCAAGGAATGTGGATCATAATCAACTGTTATCGCGTAATCTTTTACGGCGAAGTAAGTCAACAAATCAACGAGCGCGGTTAAAAACGATACGTTTTTCTTTGCGCCTTTCTGTTTATTCATCGGTATATTGATTCCCAAATCGTCCCATGAGACCCCCATTTTTTTAGCTCTAGCGGCTACTTTTTCATACAAGTCACGAGCCTCGTCAGCCTGCATGAGGTTATCACGGGCCACGTCTGCCGCGTTTGCTCGAAGGACGCTATAGCGTGATTGTTTAACTGCCTCCAATTCGCTGATTTTATAACCTTTCGCAGCGAACAGATCTATTATCATCGCTGGCGTATAGGTCATCAACCGCCTGTTCTTTGCCTGGCGCTCTTTAGACGTATAGCCGAGCTGCTCAGAAATGAAGCGCTGCCTGAACCAAAAATCCGGAGTTTCGGCCTGGAACTCGTCAAATCTAATCATCTTCGGTCTCCGCCAATCCGAAGACTTCCGCAAGCGAGACATCCAAGGCGTTGGCTATGCGCTTTGCATTCAATACCGAGGTGTTCCTGACGCCTCTTTCAACATCACTAATATATGTGCGATGCATTCCGACTAGGCTCGCAAGTTCTTCCTGCGACAAACCCTTCTCGACCCGTATTTCCTGAAGCGCTTGGCCAAAGTGCACAACTATGTCTTCGCATGTTCTCATGCGTTTAAAGATATAATCGTGTCTTGTATAAGTCTATCGCATATAAGTTACGGAGATTAAATGGTTCCTGCGCTGTTAAAGTGGATTGGCAATAAGCAGCGATTTGCAACTACCCTCGTTTCGCTTTTTCCGAAGAATTTCAATGATTACTATGAGCCCTTTTTGGGGAGTGGGGCGGTACTGGCTGAACTTGCCCAGTCAATCGAAACCGGCTTGGTTCCGGGCACCCATGAGCTTTTCGCTAGCGACAACCTTCCTTTTCTGATTGAAATTTTTGAACAAATAAAGCAAGATCCCACGCCTCTTGTAGATTACTATCGACAAACATTAGCCAGTTATTCCAACGACCCCAAGACTCATTACCTTGAGATTAGGAATAGGTTCAATGAGAATCCAAACGGATTTGACTTCTGCTTACTTAGCCGCACATGTTATTCCGGCGTTATACGATTTAGAAAAACAGATGGTTATATGAGTACGCCCGTCGGGGCGCATAGGCCAATATCTGCGGATTCTTTCGGATTGCGTGCTGAAAATTGGCACGAATTAGTAAGCCGCGCCAACTTTTCTTGCTGTGATTACAAGGAAGCTATGCGCAATGCGAAGAAGGGAGATTTGATTTATTGCGATCCTCCTTATACGCATTCGCAGTCAATTATTTACGGAGCGCAAGAGTTTAATATCGAGGAGCTGTGGAACGAAATTAGTTCCTGTAAGCAGAGAGGGTGCTATGTCGCGTTGTCTATCAACGGAACACGAGGTAAGAAAAGAATAGCACCAGATATTCCCGATGGGCTATTTGAGCGTCAGGCTACCGTAAACTGCGGATTGTCGATGATTGATCGTTTTCAGAACGCAAATCAACAAATGGGCGATGTCGACGTCAAGGATTTACTACTTATGAGCTGGTGACGGCAAGCATGAATCAGTCGCGGTGTTTTTGCTGTTTTCATACCTGTGATGTACACCAGGCGTTGAGCCATTTCTCGCTGGAGCGGCCGGGGCGAACATCGGCGGTTA
>CAVHFE010000058.1:0-12123 GCA_963635145.1 Oscillospiraceae bacterium | reverse complement strand
ACCTCACCGATCTTGTGGGTCTTGCCGGTGTAGTAGAGGATGCGCTCGGTAGTGGTGGTTTTACCGGCATCGATGTGAGCCATGATGCCGAAGTTACGAGTCTGCTCGAGGGAGGGCTTCTTAGCCATTGCTAATCACCTTTCCTTTAGAAGCGATAGTGCGAGAACGCACGGTTCGACTCGGCCATCTTGTAGAGGTCCTCACGACGCTTCACGGATGCGCCGGTGTTGTTGGCGGCGTCCATGATCTCGGAGGCGAGGCGCTCCTTCATCGTGTTTTCCTTGCGCTTGCGGGAGAAGTCGACCATCCAGCGGATAGCGAGGGTGGTTGCACGGCGGGAGTTGACCTCCATGGGCACCTGGTAGGTGGCGCCGCCGACGCGCTTGGGCTTGACTTCGAGGGTAGGCTTGATGTTGTCCATAGCCTTCTTGAAGACGGTCATGGCGTCTTCGCCGGTCTTCTCGGCGACGATCTCGAAAGCACCATAGACGATGCCCTCAGCAGTGGACTTCTTGCCATCAAGCAGCACCTTGTTGATCAGCTGAGTGACCAGGCGGCTGTTGTACACTGCGTCCGGCTGGGTTTCGCGGCGGACGGCTGCTGCACGACGAGGCATATATCATTCCTTTCAATCAGAAACGCAATCGATTCTCGATTGCCGGGGGCTTACTTACTTCTTAGGACGCTTTGCGCCGTAGCGGGAACGTGCCTGGCCGCGGGATTCGACGGCTGCGCAGTCGAGAGCGCCGCGGATGACCTTATAGCGAACACCGGGGAGGTCCTTAACACGGCCGCCACGGAGCAGAACCATGGAGTGCTCCTGGAGGTTGTGACCCTCGCCGGGGATGTAAGCGGTAACTTCCATGCCGTTGACCAAGCGGACACGGCAGACCTTACGAAGCGCAGAGTTGGGCTTCTTGGGGGTGGTGGTGAAGACGCGCGTGCAAACGCCACGCTTCTGAGGATTGCCCTTCAGTGCCGGGGTCTTCTTCTTCTCGACCGAGCGGACACGGCCCTTACGGACCAGCTGATTAATAGTAGGCAACTTTTCACTCCTTCTTTAAAACTAGTAAAACGCCTTGCATATATCTGTGCGTTCTGCAGTTACGCACGGATTACGCACGTCTCCCTTTGAGACGCAAGGCGAAACTTTAACAGCGTAAAATCCATGTGTCAAACGCCACGTATCCGGGCGTTTCCTTAGTTTTTCCTTTGCGATGAGAGCGGCGCGAAACACCGCGGCTGCACCCGGCTAGTTGCGTGCTGAGCAGCCTTGAGTCCATGCGTTGCCTCCGCCGGAGCCAAGACCTGCGGCTTCTGCGAAATCTTTGCTTTTAAATCCCACGAAACCGCGCGTTCGCCATAGCTGGCATGAACCCGTTCATACTCTAAGCCGAGGCCGAAAACAAGGGCTAATTGGCCCTCATTCGAAAAAACATCCGCTAAAACCGCGCGCAGAGCCTACAATGTTGACTGTTTGATTCGGGAGACGTGTCCCTGACGACATCAGGCCGGTCAAATATCCGCTTTAGGAACTTTTGGTCTGATGCATATATAAGAAAGAAGAGGGACATGAAAAACACCGTCGCTACTTTCCAATCAATGAAAGAAGCAGGCACCAAGATCTCCATGCTCACCGCCTACGACTACTCCACCGCCAAGCTCGAAGACGAAGCTGGTGTGAACTCCATCCTCGTAGGCGACTCCTTGGGCCAAGTGATGCTTGGCTACGAGGATACCCTCTCCGTCACCATGGAAGACATGATTCATCACACCGCCGCCGTTGCACGCGGCGCAAAAAACGCGCTCGTCGTTGCCGACATGCCCTTCATGAGCTACGAGCCTTCGATTGAGATGGCCGTTGTGAACGCCGGGCGCCTGATGAAAGAAGGGCGCGCAAATGCGGTCAAGCTTGAAGGCGGCGTGCGCGTTGCCGAGCAGATCCGCGCCATCACTCAGGCGGGCATCCCCGTTTGCGCCCACATCGGCCTTACGCCGCAGTCGGTAAACGCCTTCGGCGGCTTCAAGGTTCAGGGCAAGAGCGCCGAGGCGGCGCAATCCCTCATCGACGATGCGCTGGCCATCCAGGAAGCAGGCGCTTTCGCCGTGGTTCTTGAGTGCATCCCCGCAAAGCTTGCGGCGATCATCTCGGAAAAGCTCACCATCCCCACCATAGGCATCGGTGCAGGCGCGGGCTGCGACGGTCAGGTGCTGGTGTACCAGGACATGCTTGCGCTTTTCAGCGACTTCAAGCCCAAGTTCGTCAAGCACTTCGCAAACCTGGGGCCAGCCATGGTGCAGGCCTTCAAAGATTACGACGCCGAGGTTAAGGCCGGCAGCTTCCCAGCGGCTGAGCACACCTACAAAATCGACGACGAGGTTATCGATAAACTTTACTAGCCCAAAGGGCTCCAACATCACGATTCCGCCTGGCGCAAAGGCAAGGACTAAGCTGGGCAGTTGAAAGGGAGATTCATGAAAATCATCACCACTGTTGCAGAGATGAAGGCACAAGTGGCCGAGTGGAAGGCAGAGGGCCTGACCATCGGCCTCACCCCCACCATGGGCGCCCTGCACGAGGGCCACATGTCGCTGATGGAGCGCGCTGTTTCCGAGTGCGACCGCGTTGTCACGAGCGTCTTCGTCAACCCTATTCAGTTTGGGCCCAACGAGGACTACGAAAGCTACCCGCGCGACCTTGAGCGCGATGCGGCCATCGCCGAAAGCAAGGGCGTGAGCGTGGTCTTCCATCCCGAGCCCGAAGAAATGTATCCCAAGAACTACAACACCTACGTTGAGATGGAAACCCTGACCGACAGCCTGTGCGGCGCCAAGCGCCCGGGGCACTTCCGCGGCGTTTGCACGGTGGTGAACAAGCTCTTCAACATCGTCCAGCCCGACAAGGCCTTCTTCGGTCAGAAGGATGCGCAGCAGCTCGCCATCATCAAACGCATGGTTGCCGACCTCAACATGAACGTGAAGGTGTACGGCTGCCCCATCGTCCGCGAGGAGGACGGCTTGGCTAAAAGCTCGCGCAACACCTATCTTTCTGCCGAAGAGCGCAAGGCGGCCCTGTGCCTTTCGCGTTCCATCTTCAAGGCGCAGGAACTCATCGAAGGCGGCGAGCGCAACGCCGACATCGTGCGCGATGCCGTCCGTACGATCATCGAGGCCGAGCCGATGTCTCGCATCGACTACGTTGAGGTGGTTGACCTTGGCAACATGCAGCCCGTCGATGCACTGGGCGAAGCAGGCCTGGTGGCGATTGCGGTCTACATCGGCGAAACCCGACTGATCGACAACTACTTGTTCGATTTCGAAGAATAAACTTGCACGGCGCGCCCAGTTGCGCAAGAATGCTTGAATCCAACACAGCCCCGGCTGTGGCTTGAAGCCAAGAACACTTGGTGGCTCATAAGAAAGGTTGGTCTTAGTTCATATGCTGCTCAATGTGCTGAAAGGCAAAATCCATCGAGCAACCGTCACACAGGCGGAACTTGACTACATCGGCTCCATCACCATCGATTCGGACTTGATGGAGGCAGCTGGCATCAACGAGTACGAGCTGGTTACCATCTCCGATAACAACAACGGCAACCGTCTTGAGACCTACGTCATCGCAGGCGAGCCCGGTAGCGGCGTGATCTGCCTTAACGGTGCCGCAGCTCACTTGGTTAACGTAGGCGACAAGGTGATCATCATGAACTACTGCCAGATGACCCCTGAGGAATTCGCCGACCCCGCCAACGCACCCCGCGTTGTCTTCGTGGACGACGACAACAAGGTAAGCCGCCTTACGCGCTACGAGAAGCACGGCCGTCTGGAAGACCTTAAATAGGTTTCCGCCTAAAACGAAGCTTGTTTGGAAGGACGCCCTATCGGGTGTCCTTCTTTTTTGTTGCTGGGAATTGCTGCGGCTACGGGGGCGGTTGGCTCGGCGGATAGGTAGGTCAAGCCCACTCACGCGGCAAATGAAAGCAAGGAGGCCTTAGCGCCGTGCTCTTCTAACGCTTGCCGCTGCGGACGACGAAGGCTGCGACCATAGAGCAAAGAGCTACAGCAGAAATGCCCAAGAGCAGATAGAAAGACGCTTGCGTACCTGCAACGGTTCCCGCAACGAAATCCAAAGACTGAGCCTGCGAGGCATTGACGACGGAGGTGGTGATGGCGGTGCCGAGCGCGCCACCGAGCTGCTGCAAGGTGTTGAAGGTGGCATTACCGTCGGTCTTGCGGTCGGCGGGCAGGAAGCTTAGGCCGTAGGTAATCGAGTTTGCCGCGGAGAAGCCCTGCGCTATAGGGATGAGCACGTAGATCAAGGCGAAAGCCCAGGGCGCCGCGCCGATGGTCAAGAACGCGAACAGAACCATAGCGGCCAGCTGGCAAAGCGAACCGAAGCCAAGAGGGCGCTTTGCACCGAAAAGGTCGAGGATCCTTCCGCCAAACGGCGCCAGAATTGCACCGATAATGCAACCGGGCAGCAGCAAACATCCTGCACCGAATTCGTCTTGCCCGTTCACTACCTGGCCGTAGTACGGAAGCAAATATCCAAGACCAAGCACGATGACCTGCAGCAAAATCACGTAAACAAGGCAGGCCGAATACGGTCCACTCTGAAAGACGTCGATACGAACAAGAGGATTGCTACTGCGCTTGGACAAAGCCACGAATGCAGCGATGAGCGCAAGGCCTATGACAAGCAGGCCGACAACCTGCACACTGAGCCAACCGGCGGAGCTTGCCGAGCTGGTGGCGAACACAATGCACACGAAAGCGCCCGAGAGCAGGACGAACTGAGGGACGCTGAACGAAACGCGCTCGAGCTCGCTTACCTGGCGCAGCGACAAAAGGCCGGCAAGCGCCGAAAAGGCCAGGAATGGCAAAAGCACCAGAAAGATTTGGCGCCACCCCCACAGCGTGACGATAAGGCCGCCAACCGACGGACCGGCCGCCGGAGCCATTGCGGTGACGAGCGTGGCGATGCCCATCATCAGGCCCATTTTTTCTATAGGTGCCTGCTCAAGAACGATATTGAACATGAGCGGAAGCGCCAAACCGGTGCCAATACCTTGCACCAGGCGGCCCAAAATGAGCACAGAAAACACCGGAGCCACCGCACAAGCAATCGTACCTGCGGCAAAACAGCAGATGGCCGCAGTAAACAAGGTCTTGTTCCGAAAGCGGCGTTTAAAGAAAGATGAAAGCGGCATGATGGCGGTAAGCACGAGCAGATACCCGGTTGTCACCCATTGCACGGTGGCCGTGTCCACGGAAAACTCGCTCATAAGCGAAGGGAAAGTGATGTTCATCGCCGTTTCGACCACCACGCCGGAAAAGGACATGATGCCGCAAGCGATAACGGAGAAGATCAGACGAGCGTCGATACGTCGGGTAAATGCTTCGTTCATTCTATGGGTGCTTTCAAATTGAGGCGGGCCGCTGATGTGCGACAAAGCCCAGTTTATGCCCGACGCCGCGTAAAAAACGCAAGCTCCACAAATTGACCCCAACAGCAGGAATGTGGGCGCTGAAAGCGAGCGCCAAACGTACTTCGTGCGTCCAGCCCAATCGGAACACTGACTGCGCCGTAACTCTCCCCCGCCGTAGGTCCGAACGAAACAGCGAGCGCAGTTCTGGCAAGTGCAGGGGAATCGAAAAGGGCTGGGCATTAGCCTAATGTGCCATGCCTCGTCCTATGTTGCTCGCGATCACCCCAAGCAAAGTGCAGGATTGAACGAAACAGCGAGCGAGCCCCTGACGAGTGCAGATGAGGTGAGAGCGAGCTCCGGGCGTACTTCGTACGTCCAGCTCGCTTGAAACACCAACCGCGTCACGATTCCCCCGCCGTAGGTCCGGACGGAACAGCGAGCGCCGTTCTGGCGAGTGCAGGGAAATTGAAAAGGGCGAGGCATTGGCCTAACGCGCCATGCCTCGCCCTTTGAGATTGCCCTGTGCCGCCAGAACGGCGCGCAGCGTCGTAGCGTCTCCTACGAAAGCGGTGGGATCACTTGCTTCTTACGGGAAAGAATGCCGTCTACCCATTCAGCCTTGGTGGCGTCGATGCCGAAGGCCTCGGAGACGGGAGCAACATCACCCTCGCAGATGAACTTGGAACCTTCGTTGAAGATGTCGGTGACCAGAAGCAGGGCGAACTTGTAGCCGTTGTCGGCGACCTTCTTCTTCAGGAACTCGCGGTACTCGGCCTCTCGCTCCATGGCGACGTCGAGGGTCACGGTCTCGTGCTGAGCGACCATGTAAACCTCGTCGCCCTTCTTAAACTCCTTGGAGTCGTGGGTGCACAGCTCCTCGACGGACAGATCGTTGTCGCCGCCGCGCATCTGGAACACCTCAAGGCCGAACTCGGTAGGCTTCTTGCCGATGATCGCGCCTAGCTTTTCGGCCTGAGCCAGATCGTAATCGGTGCAGGTGGGGCTCTTGGTGATGACGGTGTCGGTCATGATTGCGGACAGCAGGACCTTGGCGATTGCAGGGGTGACCTCGACGCCAAGCTGCTCGTAGAGCTTGCTGATAATGGTTGCCGTAGAACCGACGGGGATGTTCAGGTAGAGGATGGGGTTGCCGGTGACCACGTCGCCCGCGATGCGGTGATGGTCGACGACCTCGATGATCTCAGCGTCGGCGATGCCATCGACCATCTGAGTCGATTCGTTGTGGTCGACCAGGATTACCTTGTCGCCCGCGTCAACGGAGCCGATGAGCTCAGGGAAGGGCAGACCGGCTTCGGTCAGGATGGTTGCGCTTTCCTGAGGCAAGGCGCCCAAGGTGCATGCCACGTAGGTGGCCTCGGGCTCGGGCTTTGCAGCCTCAAGCGCGTTCTTCAGGTATGCGTAGCTGACTGCTGCCGCGATTGAATCGTTGTCGGGGTTCTTGTGGCCCACGATCTTGATGGTATCCGCCATGGATTGCCAACCTTCCTTGTGTATCGATCTACCTTGCAAGCGCGAAAACGCGCCCTTGATTTCCGTGTTGCCGCACAAACGTGCGCACGCAAACGAATTCTACCCCACCTTCACGATAGGTGCGTAATCCTTTAGGAGCTTCTTGGTTTGGCCGGTACGCTGGAAGCGAACCTGCAGCGTGTCGCCCTCGACCGAGATTATCTTGCCGCGGCCGAACACTTTATGATCGACGACATCGCCTGCAGCAAAGCTCATGTTCGCCGCCGCCTTCTTGCCAACATCGGCCTTGGGGCGCGCGCCGCCCGAAACGCTGCGATTGCGCGAACCGGATGCGCTCGAGGTGCCGAACACGCGCCCGCCGCCCGCCTCGGCGCCGGAGCCGGAAATGCCGCGACGACTCCCCCGCTTCTCCCAACCGGAACCCGAGTAGCCGCTTGAGCCCATACCGCTTGCGTGGCGCAGCTCCTGTGGAATCTCGCCGATAAAGCGCGAACGGGGGTTG
This sequence comes from Oscillospiraceae bacterium, assembly GCA_963635145.1. Taxonomy (GTDB): domain Bacteria; phylum Actinomycetota; class Coriobacteriia; order Coriobacteriales; family Eggerthellaceae; genus Anaerotardibacter. The sequence continues at coordinate 4,704 of CAVHFE010000058.1, read as the reverse complement.
CTTTGCGTTTGGCCGAAGATCTTGCGCGTGAAGGCGTTGGTAAGGAACAGGCGCTTGCGGGCGCGCGTGATGGCGACGTAGGCCAGGCGACGCTCCTCTTCCAGGCCGGCGGGGTCGGTTGCAGAATTGCCATGCGGGAACAGGGATTCCTCCATGCCCGAGACGAACACAACATCAAACTCCAGACCCTTAGCGGCATGGATGGTCATCATGGTCACCGCTTTGCCGTCTTCATCCATGGTGTCCATGTCGGTACGCAGAGTGACCCACTCGACGAAATCGGAAAGGCTATCGCCCTGGAAGGTGCGCACCGGGGGCTCGGGGGCGGATGCCTGAAGGGCGGCCAGGGACGCGGCGGGGGCGGAGGCAGCACCCGCGGCACCTCCGGGGACGCCCGCCGCAAGGTCGGCTGGGCTTGCCGCGCCATCTGTGCCTGCCGCAGCCTCAACGCTGGCCGCATCGGAAACCGTCGGCGCCTCATAGAGAGCCTCGGCCTCGTCGTGAGTCTCGACGAACTCGTCGACGACGCCCAGCAACTCCTCGATGTTCTCGATGCGGCCATCGGCCTCGTCGGTATGCTCGGCACGATAAGCTTCGATGATGCCGGCCTTGTCGATAATCGCCTCGACGACCTTGCGCAGGTCGCCCGAATAGTTTTGAGCCTCGCGGATAATACCCACGAACTGGGCTATCGCTTTACGCGTAGCAGCGCGGATGTCGGGATCGAGCGTGCAAAGCTCGCAGGCCTGCAGGAAGGTGCAGGCGTTTTCGCGCGCAACGTATTGGATGCGCTCGACCGAGGTTTTGCCGATGCCGCGGCGGGGCACGTTGATAATGCGCTGGGCCGCGATGTCGTTGGCGGGGTTAACCACCAGGTTGAGGTAAGCCATGACATCGCGGATCTCGGCGCGATCGAAGAATCGCGTGCCGCCGACAAGGCGATAAGGAACGCCGGCGCGCATCAGCATGTCTTCAAGCATGCGCGACTGGGCATTGGTGCGGTAAAACACCGCCATCTGGTTGTAGGAAACGCCCTTCATGCCGTGGAGCTTCTCGATCTCGCCCGCAATCCAGCGGCCTTCGTCGCGTTCGTCGGAGGCGGTGTAAACCTGGATCTTCTCGCCATCTTCCGAAGTTGTGAACAGGCGCTTGCGCTTGCGCGTTGCGTTGTTCTCGATCACGGCGTTGGCGGCCGCCAGGATATTGCCCGTGGAGCGATAGTTCTGCTCGAGCTTCACCACGTGGGCCTCGGGGTAGTCGCTCTCAAAGCTTAGGATGTTGCGAAGGTCGGCGCCGCGCCATGAGTAAATTGACTGGTCGTCGTCGCCCACGACCATGATGTTCTTGTGCAGGGCCGCTAGCTGCTGGGTAAGCACATATTGAGCATGGTTGGTGTCCTGATACTCGTCTACCAGCAGGTACTTGAAGCGCCTTTGATAGGCCTCCAGCACGTCGGCGTGGTATTTGAAAAGCAGGTGAGTATACAGAAGCAGGTCGTCGAAGTCCATCGCGTTTTGGGACTTAGCGCGCTCCTGCAAGCGCGTATAGACGCGCGCGACCGTTTTGGCCATCGGGTCGTCAGCCTTGTCCTCGTAGGCCTCGGCGGTGACAAGGTCGTTTTTCAACGCGGAAATCTTATTGCGCAGGGCTCGCTCGGGGTAGCGGCGCTCGTCGATGTTGAGCTCGGCCATGATCTGCTTGACCATGCGCTTCTGATCGTCGTCGTCGAGGATCGTAAAGCCCTTCTGAAAGCCCAGGCGCTCGCAGTCGCTTCGAAGGATTCGCACGCACATGCTATGGAAGGTGGACACCCACATACCGCGGGCGTACGCGCCAATCAGGGAACCCAGGCGCTCGCGCATCTCGGCAGCGGCCTTGTTGGTGAAGGTGATCGCCATTATCTCCCAAGGCGCCACGCTCAAATCCTCAACCAGGTGGGCGATCCTATGGGTGAGCACGCGCGTTTTACCGGAGCCCGCGCCCGCCAAAACGAGCAAGGGACCCTCGGTGCACAGGCACGCTTCCTTTTGCGCAGGGTTAAGGCTATCCAAATCGATGGGCATAGAGGAAACCTTCCAAAATCACGAAAACAAAGCCCCGCAGCAACGGGGCTTCACCATTATCATCCAAGCGCCGTGGAAGCGGCACGAAAAGTGCCGGCGCGGCTTCTTTATATTAGAGGGCCTTTGAACAAGAGCCCTGAGGACGGATGCCTTAGGGACGAAAGAAGCCGAGCCGGACCAAGGGACCGGCCATCGCTTAGAGCAAGAACCAGCCCGCCGCCTGGCCGCCGAAGAAGAGCAAGACCAAGGCGCCGAGCACGATGCGGTACACGCCGAAGGCCGTGAAGTCGTTCTTCTTGATGTAGCTCATAAGGAACTTGATGGAAAGGATCGAAACGACGAAGGCCGTGACGATGCCGATGGCGAAGATGGCCCACTCAAGGCCACTGTAGGCAAAGCCGTGCTTGAAGAATTTAAGAAGGCTCCAGCCGAACATGATGGGGATGGCCAGGAAGAAGGCGAACTCGGTTGCCACGGTGCGCGAACAGCCCAACAGCATGGAACCGATGATGATAGAGCCGGAGCGACTGGTGCCGGGAACGATGGCGAGCGCTTGGAAGATGCCAATGATGAAGGCACGCCCGAAGCCGAGCTCGCCGAAGTTGGTAACCTTGGACACGGCATTGGACGCATCGTCGGGATCGTCGGCGATGTCGACGTAAGGATCGAAGGGGCGCTCGGCCTTCTGCTCGGCGCTTGCCGCCTCGAACGCGGCAGTGATGCCGCCCGTCATGGCCTCGACGGCCTCGGGGCTGTGCTTGCCACGGAAAGCCTTGGTGTTGAGCTTGGCAGCGGAAAGCTTCGCTTGGCCGTTTACGGCGTTGGAGGCGCTGGACGCTCCCCCACCGACACCAGAGGTGCCCAAGGCGCCCTCTTCTTTGATCTGGCGCAGGCGGCGACGATTGTTCAGCTCGATGACGATGAACAGGATGCCATAGAAGATGAGCGCGCAGGCAACCACGATGTAGGCGATGTCGGAGTTGTTGGTAACGTGCTCCTCCATCCAATTGTCGAAAGCGAGCCCGATGATTGCCGCGGGGATGGAGCCGACGACAACCTTGCCCCAGATGCCCCAAGTGAGCTTTTTCTGCTCGGCGGACTTTTTATGGGAGAAAGGGTTGAGTTTGTGGAAGTACAGGATGAGCACCGCCATGATAGCGCCCAGCTGGATAACGACAAGGAACACGTCGTAGAACGCAGGCGAGACATCCAGATTGACGAACTGGTTAAGGAGCATCATGTGGCCCGTCGAGGAGATGGGGAGCCATTCGGTGATGCCCTCCACGATGCCGAAGAGGAATGCCTTCAAAAATTCAACGATCACTGAAATGTCCATGGGGTGCAAATGCTCCTGTCGCTTGAGAGTTGGAGAGCCATTGTAGCAACCGGCGCGCTAACGCGCCCACCGAAGGCTCTTCTTCCACATAATCATGACGAAGTAAATGAGCTTTGGTAAATGCCCTTTGCGCTATCATAGGCAATTATCCAAACAACAACGATCCAAGGAGTACCATGGCGGCTTCATCCGACACAACGCAGAAGGTCATCGTCCTTGATTTTGGCGCTCAGTACGGCCAGCTTATCGCGCGACGCGTGCGCGACCTTAACGTCTACTCTGAAATCCTGCCCTGCGATGCCTCGGCTGAAGAGATTATGGAAGCCAAGCCTTCCGCCATTATCCTGTCGGGCGGCCCGGCGAGCGTTTACGCCGAGGATGCGCCGAAAATCGACCCTAAGGTGCTGGAGCTCGGGCTGCCGATTCTTGGCTTTTGCTATGGGCATCAGACCATCGCCGTGGAGCTTGGCGGAACCGTCGGCCACACCGAGAAGGGCGAGTACGGCCCGGCCGAGCTGCACGTGGCCCAAGGCGCGCTTTTCAAGGGCACGCCGGAATCTCAGACCGTGTGGATGAGCCACCGCGACGCCGTTACCGAGGTGCCCGCCGGCTTCACCGTTACCGCAAGCACCGACGTATGTCCCGTAGCTGCCATGGAATGTGCCGAGCGCAAAATCTACACCACGCAGTTCCACCCCGAGGTCAAGCATTCCGAATACGGTCAGCAGATGCTGAAGAACTTCCTGTTCGGCGTGTGCGGCCTTAAGGCCAGCTGGACCATGGATAACCTGGTGGAGACCATGACCGCCGATTTCCGCGCCAAGGTTGGCGGCGACCGCGTGATTTTGGCGCTTTCCGGCGGCGTTGACAGCTCCGTTGTGGCAGCGTTGGGCGCGCGCGCCATCGGCAAGCAGATGACCTGCGTGTTCATCAACCATGGGTTGCTTCGCAAGAACGAGCCCGAGCAGGTTGAAGAAGTTTTCACCAAGCAGTTCGACGTGGACTTCATCCATGTGCACGCCGAGGATCGCTACGCGCAGCTGCTCGACGGCGTGACCGAGCCCGAGGAGAAGCGCCGCATCATCGGCACGCAGTTCTGGAAGGAATTCTTCGCCGTGGCGCAACAGCTCGAGACCGATGGCAAGCCGGTTAAGTATCTGGCGCAGGGCACCATCTACCCCGACATCATCGAGAGCGGCGCGCGCAAGACCGGTGGCAAGGCCAGCATCATCAAGAGCCACCACAACCTAATCCCCTTCCCCGATGGCGTGCACTTCGACCTGATCGAGCCGCTTGACCATTTCT
>CAVHFE010000057.1:0-12190 GCA_963635145.1 Oscillospiraceae bacterium | reverse complement strand
CAATTACGCTCGCTTCGATAGCTTATTTGAGTTCGGGCAATCATATCAGCTCACCAACGCCGACCAACACCAATACAGAGATATACTCACTCGATTCGCAGAGGGTAATGTGATCGCCCAGCTTGTAGATTGTCTTGTAGGTGTAGGTCGTCGGTATTGGTCTTTCGGTTTTCCCGGCCTGTTCTTTGAGTTCCCGATCTTGATTTTGGTCTTTACGGGGTTTGCAAAGAACTCTTGGCGATTTATGAGAGAAAAAGGAGTCCACCTTTTCTTTGTTTCAATGCTTTTGGTTGTGGTACTGATTATTTGCTCGCAGGCGATAGCTTCCCCTTTTTTGCTAGAAAGATACAAGTCAGACGAGCTGTGGCTGCTCGGCATCGCTGCTTTCTTTGCGATATCGGCATCGATGTGCTCCTGGCCAACCGTAAAGCAGGTTGCATTACAGTTGGCGTTGCGCCTTCTCTGTATCTTTGCGGTTGGCGCAAGCGTCCTTTTGTTCCTTGTTCCCTATGATTTGAACTTAACCGACTATTATTGGAGCGATATTCGCGCGTTCGTGAACTCCATCAAGCCATTTTGATGAGTGCCTGACGATTTTCCAGTAATAGCAAGCGGGAACGAACTGAGCCCCATCGGCGATTCGGGCAATCAAACCGATAGGCGATAGGGGGATCCAGCAAGATCCCAGCCTATATTGCCCCTTTTCTGTCCTGACAGGTTTCCAGCCCTCGGGTAAAGGAACCTCAATGCTTCGCCGCAATGCGGTTTCTCGCCGTCTAGGACGCGTTCAAGCCCAAGGCGTTGCCCCATGGCACCCCAAGAGTTTTTTTGAAACGCCCGGCACGCCACCTTGGCGTTCTTGCGATAAGCTGTATAAGACACTGATAGAAGAGGCATGCTGCATATCTTTGAGTCATTGGCTGCCCAAGAAAGCTGAATGCGAGACCCAATATAGTGACCCCCCCCTGTTTATATGTGGTGGTTCCCTGCTACAACGAAGATGAAGTGCTCCCTATCACAGCACCTTTGTTCTTAAGCGAGCTTGAGCTTCTGCGGGACAAGGGACTGATTAACCGGAAAAGCCGCATTTGTTTCGTTGACGATGGCTCATCCGACAAAACATGGGAAGCCATAGCTCGACTTTCCAAACAGGACCCTTCATTCATCGGTATCTCTCTATCACGAAATCGCGGTCACCAAAATGCATTGTTAGCAGGGCTTATGGATTGTCGTGATAAGTGCGACATCACCATTAGCATTGACGCTGACGGGCAAGACGACATTGCCGTCATGGAAGATATGGTCAAGGCATTTCTTGCAGGATGCGATGTCGTCTACGGTGTTCGCTCTTCGCGCAAGACGGATTCTTTTTTTAAGCGAACTACAGCTCAGGGATTTTATGCCCTTATGGAAAAGATGGGCGTAGAAAGCGTTTACAACCACGCCGATTATCGGCTCCTGTCAGCAAAGGCACTTAATGAGCTTGCCAAGTACAAGGAAGTTCATCTATTCCTTCGCGGGATGGTGCCGTTGATCGGGTTTAGGTCAACATCCGTTGAATACAAGCGCCATGAGCGCATGGGCGGCAAAAGCCACTATCCTCTTTCGAAAATGCTAAGCCTTGCAATTAATGGCATCACAAGTCTTTCGGTTCGACCTATCCGCATCGTAACTGTCTCCGGATTTATCGCAGCCGTAATAGGACTTGCAGGGATCGTCTGGTCATTCGTCGGATGGCTGCTGGGCATCACGGTAAGCGGATGGACGTCTCTTGCTGTGATTATTTGCTTCTTCGGTGGAATACAAATGCTCAGCCTAGGGATCATTGGCGAATACGTTGGTAAGACCTACATGGAAACGAAGCGCCGGCCACGGTTTGCAATCGAAAAACGAACCGGTGATCGCTAATGGCTGCCGAGCAACAGAAAATCAAACAGATCGGTTCGTTAATCACCTTAATCAATAAGGTTTTGGCAGGAGTATTCGTTGTCTCGTTTGCATGGGCATTAGTGCAGGCTGTATTAAGCACATGGAGTTTTGGGGTTCCCGGCTTTGCCGCCACCATTTTGATCGTTCTGTGCCTCGCGGTTTTCGCCGTATTCAAAAAAAACCTAATTTTGAAAATTCTAGAACTGTGTTCGAATCCAGCGATACTCATCCCCATCAGCCTATTTGCCAGCTTAGCCCTGCTCGTTGTCTCACAAAACCTTTCGACAAGCATCATAGACGGAACATGGGATTTCCCTTTGCTTGGTCGTGATGCGTACGATATCGCTTTTACCGGCTCGCTGGCTGATGGGCGAGACGTTTACTACGCCCGTTATCCAAACAACCAGCTGTTATTACTGCTGGTAAGCGGCCTATTTCGTTTTATTGCATGGGCCAACCCGGAGGTCAGCATCACGGACTGTCATTGCATCGCGATCTTTGTTAATACTCTGATCCTTGTTTTCGCAACCATGATATTGGCATTAACGCTGAAGAAAGAACATGGTGCGAAGGCCGCAACCGCCCTAGTCCTTTTCTCTATATGCTTCATACCGTTCTGGTGTTATTCGTCAATCTATTACAGCGATGTAATCCCCATGCTCTTTATCGCTTTCGAGCTAGCTATTTTCACAAAGCTGTACAAAGCGACTGGGCATAAAATGCTGACTCTCTGGGTTCTACTTGGACTTATTAGCGGCATTGCCTTCGAAGTGAAAGCAACGACAATTTTTGTGTTTATGGGAATTGTTTTGTTTGAGGCAATTGCCTTGCTCAAAAGCGATCATGCGCAAAAGCTAAAGCAAGCAAAAGACATCAGCTTGAGCTTCATTGTGTTTGGCCTAACCATCGCTATGGTGGGCGCTACGATACAGGGCACATTGAAAATATCCGACGAGGACTACGAGAAATACCAGTTTCCATACACACATTGGGTAATGATGTCGTTAAACAAAACAGGTGGATACAATCAGGAAGACGTTAACTTTACAAACAGCTTTGGCAATAAAGAAGAAAAACAAGAAGCTAATATCGAAGCGATATTAGCCCGTTTGAGCGAACGCGGCGCCATTGGCACCATAAACCATCTTCTTGTCGTTAAGGTTCAACGAACATGGGGCACTGGGTGGCTTGGCGGCGATCATTATGTCAGCGAATATCCAGACCACGAAGAGTCCCTCTTTTACTCCTTGTTTTCGGAAAAGGGGGATAAACACGGAGCGGTGAAATACTTTACTCAAATCATCTGGCTGTTGTTGCTTTTGACGCTGGTGTTCGGTGGGACAAAAGGCTTTTGTAAGCCACCTTCACCGTTGCCGTTTGCGGCAATGTTTGCGCTTGTATTGTTTTTTGCCTTCGAGCTAGTCTGGGAATGCAATAGTCGTTACGTGGTTCACATGACGCCATTGATACTGATGATTGCCGCCGTCTCCTTAACTACGCCGTCTGGATCAAAGAGCTGAGCCAGACCCATTCCTGAACGATGCCTACGGCCTCATTCTTCCCAGGCGCTGCAGTTACTGTCCACAGATCTTCTTTCTCAGGTCAAAGCGATCATCGATGGCATCGAGCTTTGCGCCAAATCTCTTATCAACTGCAGCCATAAGGGGCGTCTCCGCAAAACGAATGCGGACTATATCTACAACAATCCCAGTGAATAGCACCACAAGACCAGCAAGCAAGCCAATAGCGATGATACGGTATCCGCCCATACCATACACTGGATCAAAAAATGGCCAGAGCAACTTTCTGACTATCGGATTATCGTGGATCAGATACACGCCAAAAACCGACCCGCCGCATATATTAATGAAGGGTATATAGGGAATGTTCAGCTTGATAAACAGGCTGAACATTCCAAGTGCAGCGAAAAGAGACGGTAAAGTATTCTGGCGATTAAACCACGTGGTGCCAATAATATCAAAATTAGCATTAGCATGAAGGTAGTTCAAAACTACCATACTTCCAAACATAAACAGCAGCGCCACGATCGTCGTCATCGCAGGATGCTTTACGGCGACATAAGCAGGATTGAGCCAGGCAGCCCTGATTGGCCTAACCGTTAGCAACTCGGGATGATCGCGTAGGCTCCGAATGCATCCACCTACGAAATACAGATAGCAGAACCAAACCACATCCGAAGTGTACGAATTCGCAAGGATTGCGGTCGGGATAACGGAAAACGCAATGAATCCGATAGCAGCCACTGTGAAACGCCCTCGATTCGACAGCTGTGCAAACACCAAATTTTGGATAGGAACTAAAAGCAGCATCACCACAAAGGTGGTAACAAACCAATATTCATTGGACGAAATAGGCAGAAGAGAGGTCTGAATGCGGCGGAAATCAATAGCGATCTTTTCAGTACCCAAGCCGCCCGTAGCCAGTGCAAAGATAGCGAAAATGATCCATGAATAGAAGAGCGCTTCGAAAACCAGCCGCAGAATACTACGAACCCTGAATCGCGATTTAATCATGAAGTAGCCCGTGATCAACACAAAGATATCGCAAGCGATCTTCCCGCCAAAGCACAGGAAATCCACCGCCAAATCAGCACCCTTACCCACACTGGAAGGCCATGGGCCATGCACGCTATAGTGGTGAACGACAATCATCAACATAGCGACAATGCGCAAAAGCTCAACGTTGGAACTTCGCTTCTTTGTTGCATGAACGCCCGAACCCACCATTTAGTTCTCCTTTTGCCTATTCAGAGTACAAAAAACAGAAAACAGAATATCATGTATTCGAAGACAACACATATGTTAAGCGAAGGGTGGTTTCCGCTTCCGCTTTTCAGAATTCCAATTGAAGCTTTCGACAAACATCTTAACGGACGCGACCATAAGGGAAACCTTCGCCACGCACCAAATTATGCCAGCATTTCCTGCCAGATGCGCTCTGTAGCGTGGCCGTCGCAGGCGCTCATGAACTTTTCGCGGAAGGCGTGCACCTGGGCTGCATCGAATCGCTCTTCCAAGTGCAGCAGATAGTCCACCAGCTCTTCGCTGGTGGCAACCACGGGGCCTGGCGTCAGCTCGTCATAGTCGTAGTAGAAGCCGCGCCAATCATCGTAGTCGGCCTTGTCGTAGGCGAAGAACACCATGGGGCGCCCGAACAGCGAGTACTCAAACACCAGCGAAGAGTAGTCGGAAACGCAGGCGTCGGCCACGCACAGCAGCTCGTCTATGGGCAGCTGACCAGAAACGTCGAAGGCGAAACTGGCACACTCAGCAGGGGTGGCAGGCGGATGTTTCACAAAGGGGTGGTGCTTTATCAGCAGCACCCACTCGTTGCCAAGCGCCTTCTTCAACAGCGGGATGTCCAGCTTGTCGGGCGCGGCGGCACTTGCCACCCTGCCGCGGAAGGTGGGCGCGTACAACAACACCTTCTTGCCCGCTATCTGCGGCACCACAGCCTGCACCTTCCCACGGGCACCGGCCAAGAATTCCTCGTCGAAGAACTTGTCGGTACGGCTTACGCCTAGGGGGCGCACAATGCCGGGCGTATCTTGCAGCACCATGGCTTCCTCGTACGCCCACACCACTTCAGGGCTGCTTACCGTAACCAGCGAAAGGTTCTTGTAAAACGGGTGGCGCAGCAACTGCTTGCGGCTGCCGCCGAACTTCAATTCGGCGGTGCTCATGCCCCACTTCTTGAAGGCGCCGCAGGCGTGCCACAGCTGGGCCACGCGCGTTTCAGGGCGCAGCTTCACGCAGCTTACCAGGTCGGACGCATCGGCAACGAACACCACTTCCGCACGGGAAATCTCGTGCAAGGCCCATATGCTGCGCTTCAGGTACTGCATGTACGAAACGTGGTTCTGCTGCAGCGAATAGTAGCGGGGCTTCTTGGTAAGGTCTTCCTCGCAGCGCTGCCATAGCAGGTCGAACGCATCGGGCATTGCCGCTTCCTTGGTTTCGAAGAACAGCACGCGCCCCTGCGCCACCGGCTTGCGGGCGAAATAGCGGTACGCCAAAGGGAAAGCGAAGCCCAGGGTAATGTCCTTGATGGCGCGCTTGGTGTACTTCTTAACAAACCGAGAGATTGGCATTGCGTCTCTTTCAACTCGTAGCGAAACTCGCCCAAAATTCTACACCCACAAGGAGAGCGAAAGAGAAGCACAAGGCCGGAAAGAGCAGATGGCTAGCGCAGCCCAAGAAAACCTCCCGGTGATGTGGCGCCGCATTACCCGCAGCGACGCGCCGAATGCCGTACGCATTACAAGGCAGGATGGCATCAAACTTTCCGGCAAGGAAGCGGAGGTTAGCAGCCGGATCCTGAGAGCCGGCAAAGTAACCGGCAACACCGAATCCACCGCCGTCGAAGCAATCGCCGAAGTGGAAAGTTCCTTAAGTGTTGACTATCTTCACGATCAGTCTCGTCAGACGTGAGGGGCCCAACCGACACGAATCCGTCGCTGCATGCCAACGTCCGCCAGATCTTAAGCCGAAAGATCGCATATGCAAGAGGGCCTCATAACGCTAGAAGCGCCCTGAGGTCATCGAAATCGAGTTTAATAGGCGATCGGTTGAACTTTTAGGCTGTATCTAAGAAAAGCGCTACTCATTAGGCGTATTATTTGTGAGAATACAATTCTTGTGAATTTAACATTTAGCTAGATTCACCGAAGAAGATAAGGCGTTTGTATGGCACTAAAGGATTCTTCTATTACTCATGGGGTACATGGAAAGCAAGGGTTAGATACGTGCGCAATCCCGCTATCGAAAATAGAGGTAGCCGGCGTGATAGTTGTTCTTTTTGCGCTTTGCCTTCTTTTCCCGTACTCCGGTGACGATTGGACTTGGGGCAGTCAGGCGGCTTTCGATCGCTTAAATTCGGGGTTTGAGAACTATAACGGACGATACGCAGGTAACCTGTTGATAATTCTTCTGTCCCGTTTCTATATCCTTCGGTCACTTGTGGTTTGCCTGTGCGTTACCGGTATTGCCTGGAGCCTCTATCGCTTGATTGGCAGGGACAGGAGAGTTTTCTGGCTGACGCTTATTCTGTTGGCGTTTATGCCTGAAGGTGTGCGCAGACAGGCTATTGTTTGGGCGTCTGGTTTCGCGAATTATGCCGTACCAACATTCTTACTCTTGCTTTATTTGATTTACGTTAAGGAGGCTCTTGAAGGAAACAAACCAAAGCGAAAGGGCTTTCTCGTTGTTGCGCTTTTCTTACTAGGTTTTGTTGGGTCGCTGTTCATGGAGAATATCACCTTGAGCAATACCGTAGTGGCCCTGACTGCTTTGGTTTATACGAGATTCAAGTTCGAGCGCTGGGACGTTTGTCAGATTTCGTTCATCATCGGTTCCGTCTTTGGGGCTGCTTTAATGTTTTCAAATGGCGCCTATTTGGCCATTCTCGCCCATCAGGATACTTATCGAAGTTTTGGTTATACTGGAGCCGAAGGTTCCGATTCCGGTTCAACTGTTGCCCAAAAGTACTTTAAAGACCTGGCGCCAGGTGTCGCTCTGAACAACTACGCAATAGCGATCGCGCTCTTCGCAACCTCATTGCTCGCGGTGGGTAAGGCAAAAAAGACGGGTCGTCCCATTGCATTTAGCCTATGCACAGTTATCGCGTTTGCCATGTTTACAGCGTATTTCATGTATGCCTCTTTCTTCGTTGGAGACAAGGTATCGAATTTTCACCTTAAAGTTGATGGCTTTGTAGCAGCACTATTTCTTGTGCTGCTACTAGTTGTTGCCTGTGCCCTCTGGAAACGCAATGACCAGATGCCTCTGCTTGTTTGGGGGCTTATCGTTTCTCAGTTTTTGCCTTTATTTGTCGTTAACCCTACGGGCCCGCGTAATTTTTTCCCAATTTATGTCTTATTGATCGTTTTTGTCGTGCTGTATTTACGCGACTCGGTGGAGATTGATGAAAAGGCTCCTGCATTCTTGTTACCAGTATTAACCTTAATCGCCTTCATTCCATGGCTTATCGCATATGCGCCTGTAGCCGAAACGGCAATACAACGCGCTTCGATCATTGAGGAGGCCTCACAATCCGACGCGCAGGAAATCGTACTACCAATAATGCCCAGCAGTTTGGTGCATGGCGCCAATCCGACAGAAGAGATGGTTCAATACAATACTTTCAAAGAATTTTATGGAATACCGTCTTACGTAAAAGTCGTATTCAAATAGTTCTTTCAGTTTGATTAAGCAAGATGGGTGTTCTTGTTGTCGCAAATAGATAGTCAAGCTCTTTTCTCCATGATCGTTCCTGCTCATAACGAGGAAGACAATATCATCCCCTTCCTTGAGCGAGCGGAGCGTACGTTTTCCGATTTAGCAGTTACGGGCGGGGTCGAAATCATCTTCATCGATGATGGAAGCACCGATGGGACCTATCCAAAGCTGAAAGGGTGCGTAACTACGTGGAGGGGTCATTGCGCGATAAAAGTCATCTCGTTTTCCAGAAATTTTGGGAAAGAGGCTGGCATATTCGCCGGGCTCGAGCACGCTTCAGGACAGTTTGTAGGAATAATCGACGCCGACCTGCAACAGCAACCAGAAGTGATGAGAGCAATGCTGGAAGAGCTGATAGGCTCAGACGAGTATGACTGCGTTGCTGCTTACCAGGAAGAGCGAAAAGATTCTGCCTTCATTAATTGGTTTTCGAGCAAGTTTTACACACTACTGAGCTCAGCATCCGGGATGCCCATGATTTCAGACGCGAGCGACTTCAGGGTCTTCGGCCGCACAATGGCGGAAGCCCTACTCTCCATGCCGGAACGCGACCGTTTTTCAAAAGGACTGTTTGCCTGGGTTGGCTTTAGGACGTTGCCTTATCCGTATATTCCAGATGAACGAGTTGCTGGAACCTCTAAATGGGGTTTTAAAAATCTATTAAAGTACGCTTTTAACGGCTTGTTGGCTTTTACCACGGCGCCACTGCGCATTGCGTCAGTTTTAGGCGGCTTGATAGCGGCTTTGTCTTTTCTGTACTTGCTTGTCGTTGTTGTTGAGACTTTGCTTTTCGGCATAACTACACCCGGATTTACCACGCTGGCTACATTGGTTCTCCTTTTTGGCGGATTACAGCTATTCTTCCTGGGTATTCTTGGCGAATATCTAGGAAAAGCATATATCCAAGGAAAACAACGCCCAATTTATCTTGCACGAGAAATCATGGACTCACGGGATCGCTAGCTTTGACGGGCAGCCTTGGTCGAGCCCACTTGAAAACAACCTTCTTAAATAGGACGAAATTCCGACTGGTGATTCAGCGCATGGCACCAATCTTTACCAAAATGGCAAAGATACCCGTTCCTGAAATAATGGCGATGGCAACCTATGGAAACGTAGTGTTTAAGGCGAACAAATCAGATATTTCACGAGGTGCTGTCGCGAAAGTTGGCGGCAACGCCTAGAAGATCGGTTTCCGATCTTAATCTAATTTCCTGAAAACACAACGCACTAACCCAATCGAAATCCATAAAACAGTTTTTCCTGATAAAGTGATAGAAATGCAAAATAGAGCCGACGGAAAAATCGAACATGCCAAATAGCCAAGACATTATCGCGAGCGTAATTATCCCTGTCTTCAACAAAGAAGATTTCATCGAGACCTGCATCGAAACGCTCGATAAACAAACACTGTGTCACTCGAAATTCGAGGCAATCTTCATTAACGATGGATCGTCCGATCGATCTCGAGAAGCCATTGAAACCGCCGCAAAAACGCACCAATGGATAAAACTAATCAATCAACCGAACAAAGGCGTTCAAGAGGCGCGAAACGCCGGAATTAAACAGGCGAGAGGTTCTTACCTCTTCTTCCTCGATCCTGATGACACCCTGTCGCCAAATACGCTGGAACGCGTATCCTCTTTTTTTGACCTCCACCGCGATGAGACGGACCTGGTTACATATCCGATTGCTCCTTTCAAGAACGGGAAAAGGCTCACCCCGCATCCTCGTTACAAGGTATTAAACAGAACCGGCATTTACGACCTAACAAAACCTGAGAGCCAATTCATATGCCAAACAACGATGAACATCTGCACCAAGAATCTTGGTAGTAAAAACCAACTGTTTGACTTTGAGGCTCCAAACGGCATGGTCTTCCATGAGGATGAGTTTTACATAGCAAAAATCTTAAGGAAGAAAATGGTCCTGGGATTTTACAAAGATGCTGAATACCAATGGATAGAAAACGAACAGAGTGTTTCCAGCAGCCTGCTTAAACCGCTTTATATCTACGACAACACTGTCAACGCGTACGAAAAACTTTTTGAATCGTTCAATGATACTGTTCCCAGTTACTTTCAGGGGATGTTTGTCAATGATTTGGGCTGGAAAATGCGAAGCAACTGCGCTCTCCCAACCCATTTAGAGGGGGAAAAAAGAAAGAACGCCATGGACAGGCTAATGGGTCTTGTCAGCAGGATCGATAACGATGTGCTATTAAACAGCCCTAACATGCACCTCTACCACGCCCTCTTCTTCATCAACCTTAAAGAAGGATCTGACATCGCTCCATACCTCGGACCAGGAGGCATCGCCCTCCTTGATAACGAGAATGTTCTTTATGCTTCAAAAACAATTGAATTGCTCTTGCTCAAAACTAGCCTTAACAAGGATTGCGTCCGTATTAGCGGATTCGCTAAATCACCTTTGTTCTCTTTTGTTGAAAAAAAAGCCATTACGTTACAAGCGATCTACGAATCGGAAGAGCGAAAAACTGTAACCTCCCTTGAGCTAAAGCACTCCTCATGGAACGCGATCGCTTCAAAAACCGAAACTGCGACATTTTTTGACTTTGATTACGAAGTCGAAATCACGCCCAATAGCAGCATTCTCTTTATCGCCGAAGTAAACAACAATAGAATCCCTGTATTTATCACCAGCTCGTCCCCTTTTTCCAATTTTTCCAAAGAACGCAAATACGAAGTCGAACGTAGCGGTGTTTTCTTTAAGCTCCATAACCGAAAAGCAGAAATATCCATATCGTTTAATCCCTTGTCAGAAGAAGGCATTAGCGACAGTAGAAAAGTCAAGGCTTACAGAAAACTGATAGGACAAATCAGCAAAAGGAGCTCTCATCGTAACAGGGAGATCTGGCTTTACTGTGATTCTGCGGGAAGGATCGACAACGCTTGGCTCCAGTTTAAGCACGACATAAAAATAAACGACAATGTTGATCGGTTTTATATAGCAAATCAAATCTCTGATTTGCCGGACAACGGGGTTTCGCGCTTAAACATAGTTCGGTTTGGCTCAAAGCAGCATATGCTGCTCCATTATTCCGCAGACAAGGTTTTCGCTTCAGACATCGAGGCATCGTGCTGGAGACCGAGAAAAGATAAAACCGATACGCGTTACAGAGACCTCTTCCATGCCCAGTTGATCTATCTACAGCATGGGGTTCTATGGGCACATATGCCCTGGTATTACCATAAGGATCGTATGCGCTTCGACAAAGAAGTTATATCCACAACCCTCGAGAGAGACAGCCTCATAAATTCCTACGGCTTCCAGCCCGAAGACCTTATCGAGGCAGGTATGCCTCGATATGCAAAACTCACCGCAGGAGGAGCCCCGAAGAACAAAATACTGCTCTGTCCTAGCTGGAGAAATTACCTGATTGGCTCACTAAAAAATGGGGAAAGGGAGCCGAACGATAGCAAGTTCCGTAAGTCAGACTATTATCGACGGCTTAAGGACTTCCTCGACAGCGAAGAGCTGCATGACTTGCTCCATGACAGCAACTACACTCTTGACCTTAAGCTTCACCCTAATTTCGACTGCTACAAAAAACACTTCTGCTTCGAAAATCAGCTGGTTAATATTGTTGACTCAGCTGATATCTCGGATTACTCGATCGGTATTACTGATTATTCGTCATTCTCGTTTGACTTCCTGTACCTAAACCGTCCAGTCATCTACTTTGTTCCAGACTATGAACTCTTCAAAGGGGGAATAAATCACTACAACAAACTTGCACTACCCTTAGATGATGCTTTTGGAGAGCTGGCGATCGAACCATCAGAAGCCATTGATTGCTTAAGGCGAGTCGTAGAAAACGGAGCTAAACCCCTGGAACGTTATAAAGAAAGGATCAACGAGCTCTTTATTCACAAAGACTCAAGCGCCTGTGATCGAATCTATAGCGCAATTAAGCACGAATGATGACTAATGTGGCCGGCTTAAATTGGACACGGATTTGACTGACGGAAGAGCGCCCCGCA
>CAVHFE010000056.1:6009-12505 GCA_963635145.1 Oscillospiraceae bacterium | reverse complement strand
CCAAAATGGCAGTACGACGGTAGTACAAAATGTCAAAAACAAAAAAGCCCCAGGCGGTTGCCCAGGGCTTTAGATTATAGGTCAATGTCCAACTCAACCGGGCAGTGATCGCTGCCGAAAATTTCGCTGTGGATGGCGGCGTCTTTGATCTGGGGGGCCAGGCGGTCCGACACGATGAAGTAGTCGATGCGCCACCCCACGTTCTTCTCTCTGGCGTGGAAACGGTAGCTCCACCAGGAATAGGCCCCCTCTTTGTCTGGGTACATGTATCTAAACGAATCAGTAAAGCCAGCAGCCAAAAGTTCCCGAAACTTCCCCCGCTCTTCGTCGGTGAATCCTGCATTTTTGTGGTTGGCCTTGGGATTTTTCAAGTCGATCTCGTTTGCTGCAACGTTCAGGTCCCCGCAAACAATGATAGGTTTTCGGCGTTTTTCTGATTTGCATCCTGCTGGCGATGCTTTAGGATAACCATCAGGATAGAGATTAAGACGTGTCCTCCGTTAGGCACTTCATCAAGCATTTCACCATATCGTTGGCGTCGGAAAGCGTGAGCAATGCGGTATTTCTCGCACCTCCCTGAATAACAGACGAGTTTGTAACATCGCCGAAAATGATGTTGATATAGATGTTCACGGGTTCCCTTTGTTCGTCTTTCATTGTAAGCTCCAATCTGCATCGAACGGAAGGTATAGCGCCGGGACTCGTTTTACTTTGTATTTTACTACAGCGCGTATGGAAATATAAGGGAAAAGTTGTATTTTAAATAGACAAAAGGGCCACCGTGTCGGCAGCCCTTTTAAGTCGTCGGTATTTATCCGGTTTTAGTCCTCCATGTCCGCGCCTGCCTCTCGACGTGCTGCGATCTCAGCGCCGCAGGCCAGATAGCCGCAACCATCGACCCAGGAGTCCATGTGCTCAGGGTTATGGATGATTCGGGCGACTTTTAACAAGGCCATCATGCAGGCCACGTCATCAGCAGAGAAATTTCGGCCCTCGCAGTAGGCGGACCAGAGCCTTGCAACGCTAGAGAAACTGTCCTCTGGGTTGCCGTACTGCCCCTCCCTTTCGCCACAGACGCATTTGCGGGCGGCTTCCAGGATGGAGGCCCTGGTCACAGGCTGCGGCTCCCGTGCCGCGTTCTCAACGGGCTGGGAGACGATGCCCCATAGATCGCAGATCAGGGCTGCTGCGTCGGCCTTTACCATCCTCTCACAGGCAGAGGTCCGGGGGCTGGTATAAGGGCAGAGGCCACAGGAACGGCCTGAGCAGGCTTCCAGCGCCGTCAGCATCTTATGTACACGATCTTTCATGTTTAATCCTCCATTTCACTAGCTCGGCGGAATATCACGCCGTCGGCCAAGGTTTCGTTGTTCACTCGTTTCTGCATCCCACTGCGGGAGATATGGTTTTTCTCGGCAGCCTCAGCAATGCTTTGGTAAAACGTAATGACCGTCCCCCAGGGGTGGCACTTGGCTATCGGGCAACGGTTCTGCGGGTTTTTACGGACCTCTTCGACGGGACTATACCGTAGGTTGTGTAGGGCGCAGTTCATGCGGTCTCCGTCAATGAAGGTTACGCGCATGTCGGGCCGTGCCCCCTGCATCCAAATATCCCGCATCAAGATTTTTACGCTGTACGTCTTGCGCATGAGTGTGATTTGCAGCTCCGGCGTCCGTTTCTTCCAATTCATAAACGGGCGCATGATCAGCGGCTCGTCTCGGCGCTGCTTGCCAGGGCCAGAGATACACCAGCTTCTTACTTCGCCATGCCTTGACAGCTCGTACCGGCCACCGAAACCAGGAATAGGCCGCCATTGTTCAGCTCTTATCATTTGTCCTCCTGTTCCAGGCGCTTACAGCTTCATCTTCCGTCACGTAAACAGCAGTCTCGCCCAGGCACAGCACACACCGTACCCAATGGGCAGGGATTTTTTTAGTTCCTAGGCTCGTTGTTTGTAGTTTGCCCTCTCCCCCGCAGAAGGGGCAGGGTTTGAGATTGTTGTCCATGGTCAGACCTCCAGTTACTTAAAATCATAGTGGTCAAATAGCCAGCGCAGTGCGCGTTGAAAATCCGCGTTAGACAGCCTCGAACGCGCTTCGTCAGACGTTGCAACACGTTCTATCGCATTGGTCATGTCCGCGAAGGTGGACCTTTCACCTTCGTAGTACGACAACCTATGTTTCACGATGAATACAGCCATTTCCGTAGACATGTATCTAGTCGGGAATTTGATGGTGTCAGCCATGATTCGCCTCCATCTTTGCGCCGCAGTTGGGGCAGTATGGCATCTTTGATAAATCCACCCACTCGTCGTTGAGGTCGGTGGTTCTTTTCAGGCCAGTCATGCATTCGCTACACGTTGTCCCGCTTCCGACTCTTATCCACTTCCCACGCCGCACAGGGGCCACACCAACGGCAGGCTGTTCGGCCACAAGAGCGAACACTTCCGCTCAAACAAACTTCTTCGGCGGCCGGGGCATCTCCTGAGAGGTCGGACGCCACAGGTGCAAGCAGTACGGATGGTTGTTTACGTACTCGCTCTTGGGCGGGTGGTACTGCACAACAGCCTCCTCGTCCTCGAAGAACATGTCTTTGATGGCACACATCTCTGCCCAGGTGGGCGGCGTCGCCCTTTTGCGGTTGCAGGGGGACACGCTGACGTGCTCCCATCCTCCGCCATTGCTGGCGACACAGAAGAACGATCTTCCGTTGATGTACACTTTGAAAGCGCCATTGCCGGAATCGCCCAGGCAGTGGTAATAGTCTCGCTCGGTCTTCGTGTCCCTGTATTTGTCCAGGGTGTGCAGGTTCTTCATTCCTTTCCCCCCTTAATCTCCACGCCAGCCCTCTTTAGCATGCGCTCCAACGGGGTGACATCGCTATCCCCGACACAATAGCCCTTGGCATCAAAATAACGATAGACTATGTGTTTCACGGCCTTGATCCCAGTGAGATTCTCAAGCAGTCCGTGATAACCATTGACATCTCTCTTGAGCGCTGCATCTTCCAACTCACTGAGCTGGGCGCAAGTGATAGATTTCTTATCCATTTTCCGATTCTCCCTTCTTGGTGTAGTGATTCCCGTTGCGATCCAGTCCCCTGGACAGCAGCTCGTTATAGCTAGGCCAGTGCAGGCGCTCGTAGAGGATAGCCTGGGCCTTGAGCGCGGCAGCTGTGGCGCAGCCCTGCGCGTTCTTACGCAGGGCCAACGCTTTAAGCTCAGGCTCGGACAGATTTCTAATGTCCATCGCTTACGACCTCCACAATCCCGGCGTTCTTGATCTTCCGGGCGCACATCATACAGGGGGCGGCGGGGATCTCGTTTCCCTGGGCGTCCTCGCCCCACAGATACAGGGTCGCGCCCAGGGCCTCCCGGCCAGCCTGGGAAATGGCATTGTCCTCGGCGTGGACTGCCACGCACTTCTCGTACTGTTCCCCATGGGGGATGTTGTGGGCAGCTCTCCAGCACTCCCCCGCGTCACAGCAGTTCGGTTCGCCTCTGGCCGCACCGTTGTAGCCGGTAGCAATGATCCTGTCGTCCTTGACGATCACAGCGCCATAGTGGCGACGGATGCAAGTGCTACGGCGGGCAACAGCTCTTGCGATGAACAAGTAGTAGTCGCGTTTGCTGATTCGTTTGAACTCCATGCCGCCCTCACAGTCTGCACCGCTTGGTGCTGCTACGTCCGGTGATGGGGCATCTCCTGCCGTTCGCATGGAAGCAACGCATACAGAACGCCTTGTGATCGTCTCTGGGGTAGTTGGTGGTTGGGTTTTTCTTGCTCACCTTGACGGTGGCAGGGGCGGCTTTCTTCTGGGGCGGGTTCTTTTTCTCTTTCATTGGGGTACCTCCTGATAGATCAAATGAAGTGGCTGAGGCCGATTTCGCCTAGTGCCTCGTTCTCTTTCTCACAGTGGAGCAAACAGCGTATGTATTGCGCTCGGTTCATTCCCAGTTTTGCTGTGATGTTCAGGATGAACTCGAACTCTTCCGCGTCCAGGGCAATGCCAACGTAGTACGGACGGCCCTGCGTTCGTTTGTCGGGCGTTTGAACGCTTTGCTTGGGCATCATTTCACCCCCTTTCTCGGCCCCTTTACAGAGGACAGGCCCGCCTCGTCCCTCCAGCGGACCACAGTGTTGATGCTGACCCCGTAGCGCTTTGCCAATGCTGGCAGCGTGTTCCCACGGAACGCTAGCTTGAATCCCTTCGGCATCGGGATTTTAGCCATTTCCCTAGTTCCCCTGGAGTCCTTCCCAACGCCCATACGCTGCAACTTGGCGCAGTGTCCGGTCTTGCAGGCTTCTGCTTGGCAGTTCAGGCAGACGGCCACTACCTCTGGCCTGTCCTTATGGATGAGGTAGGCGCTTCTGACTTCCGGGGCCTCCGGCGTAGCGGCATTCAGCCAGGGCCTATGGCCCTCGGTCTGGATACGGAAACCGTTAACTCTAACGCTCATCTTCGCAACCCTCTATGCAGCGCTTCTGCATTCGACGGAACTTTTCGATGGATGAAGCGCCGTCTAACTCCAGGTCAAGCCCGATTGCACAGTTAATGACGTCCGTGAGCTCTTCGCAGACCATCTCTGCTGCTTCCTCTCCGGTAACAGGCGTGGGATTTTCCTTGCGGAGAACTCGTGCCATTTTCAGGGCTGCCTTGGCTAACTCAGAACACTCTTCGGCCAGCGCCTCATACATCGCAGGCAGAGTAATGTAGTCACCATATCTTTTCCAGATATTCATTGGTTCGGGAGTTGGAATCTTCATGCCGTTCGCTCCTTTCTCTCTGCCCGCCTGGACTTATAGGCGCAGACCGGGCAGATGTAAACCTTTTCTCCGGGGTAAATACAGCTCACGTTCCACCGTTCCCCGCAACGGCGGCAGAGACGATATACAGCGTCCATCACAGGACCCTCAGCGGGATACCCGCATTATGCAAGGCGGCGTTAATGTTAGCCTTGCGCCGGTTACGCACCCGCTTGCGGCGGGCCTCTCGCGCCTTGCGTGCTTCTTCCTCTTTGCGGCGCCGCACGTTCATCTCCATAGTGGGGCGCAGGGCATCTAGCAGAGCGTCCATCTCGGCCTGCACCGCCTCATCGTACTTTCTCTTGATCTGCTGCACTTCGTTCATAGCAGTGTCCTTTCTCCCCGTATGCCCGGTAGGTCAGGCTATGTATCAGTCTGCTTGGTAGTACATCCAGGCATCGTAGCCGGAGAGTTTCAATGCCTCCATCATAGCCTCGGCCGCCTTGGTTCGTGCGTTTCCCTGGTACCGGCTGCGGATGGAGAAAACATACTGTTTCTGGCCGAACAGGGTCCAGGTTAAACAACCAACGCCTGCGGCCTTGGCTACTTGCTCCACCTTGTCGCGCTTCCATCCGCGAAGGTCCAGGGCCACAGCATCAAAGTTGCAGGTGCCTCCGTCCTCTACGTTGGCGGCAACCTCCAGACCATAGGCGGCGGCTGCTTCCAGGTCTGCCGCCAAGTCAGCGTATTTGCCGGTCAGCGGCGAAATGTGGTAGGTCTTGAGCAGGTGCTTAAAATCTGCGATTGCCTGTTCCTCGTCCGTTGTCCTGAGCTGCGTATACTCGAATGAGTAATCAGGGGACGCCATAATCGTCTCGTACAGGCCAGGCTCCAGCTCTACGGTGGAGAGTACGGCGTCCTGGCCGTTGCTCAGGGTGATACGTTTGAATCGAATTTTTCTTGTCATGGTGATTGCCTCCTGTGCGGCGGGGCTTATTGCCCCGCCATTTTTGAACTTTTCTGGCCGCTCAGCTACAAAGAGCGGCATATTCTTCGCTCGTAATTTCGATGGTGCTGGAGTTGCTATCCAACAATTCCAGCACGGAGACGAGCGCGTCTTCCTTGGTTAAGCCGGATTTGTCTTTACCGGTTTCGGTGTAAAAGCGCCATTTTGCGCTGACAAGAGCTGGAACATCCGCTCTTAGCGTCTTGCAGTTGCAAAGACGCTTGTACACGGCTTCCTCTAAATAATCGGTCCATCTAGTCATTTTCGGGGCAAAGGTTCTATTCTCGTCAGGGGCAGTCTCGCGGTGGACGCAGCCGGTCCAGACTTGTTCGTGGGTTCCGGCGCAGTCGGTGGGATGGTTGGCGCATTTCTCGCACATGGGGTTCAGCTTGGAGTTGGGAACCTCTTCGGATTGCTCTTCCTGGTGGGTGGTAGGTTCTTCTTGCTCGACCAAGCCCAGCATTTTGTCAAAGCGGGATTTATCGGAATTTGCCAAAGCCTCCCGGACCTCTGCGGGGTCCCAGTCCAGAAAGCCCTCCTCAACTTCTTCGGGGACCTTCTTGAGGTCCCAGTCCCAGGGGTTCATGTCGGTGTGGTCACAGATATAATCGAACACGTCGGAGGGCTTGACCTTCTTGGGGTTGACCTTGTAGCCGTTGGCTCTCAGATCGCGAATGAACGCGGCCTTGTTGGGGTAGTCCTGGTCCCGGATAATGACGACCCGCTTGCCGTCCTTCACCATTGC
>CAVHFE010000056.1:0-5999 GCA_963635145.1 Oscillospiraceae bacterium | reverse complement strand
GGACGCAGCTTCCTCGGCAACTTCCAGAGGGGCGGCCTCAACGGGGGCCTCAGCTTCCTTGACCTCTTCGATGGAGAGTAAGGACATGGACCCGTAGACCGTCGAATCGGCGATCCTATTCGCTTTTTTCTCGGCAGAGGCAATGCCTCTGGCCTCGATTTTCCTCGTAGTTTCATAGCCGCCATTTTTCAGCTGGGGGTTGGCTCTCCAAAATTTTGCGATAAACTTCTTCATTTCTTCCTCCTATTTATGTACATGTACCATTTGGTGCTATTTAGTGCTAATCTGTACCTGCTAGAATCATATTACTACTAAGTGGAAGGAATTGCAATACCTTTGTACCACTTAGTGAACAAATCGACTAAACGCACAAATTGCAGGCCACAAATTGGATAATTTGGACAAATACGGGAAATAGGCACAAAAAAAGAGCTACCTGTTAAGGTAGCTCTTTGGAGGCAAAGGCAAGCATCTTGACAGCCTGCCGCTTTTGTGATAGGGTGGGGGCGGCTGAGTGGCAGGCCTCGCGCCGCCCCCTGGTTTTGGTTTAGGTCCCCCGCGCTGTGGTAGGTTTTGGGGGGCCTATTTTTTTACGCTTTCCGCAGGGCTTTTATCTTTTCCCTGATGACTTCGGCTGCGTCCTTTCCGGTTTGAGCTTTCAGTTCGATGTTTTCAGCTAACGTTTCCAGAAATAGAATCAATTCTTGCTGGGTCATGTTGTCAACTTCCATTCGTTACACCTCCTGCCAGGCTTATTTATCATTCGGGGTTTCCCCCTCCTGACACTTCTTACTATACAGCGATTGCTGTATGCCGTCAAGCGTTTTAACGTAATTTCTCTAATTTTATATTTCGTTCCCTTTACATTATTAAGCGAATGGAATATAATAGAAGGTGAGGAGTTGATATAATGAGTATCACAATTGAACAACAAATCAAAATGGCCCTGGCATATAAGGGAATCAGCCAGGCGGAACTTGCCCGGAGAATCGGGACAACCCCATCAAATCTAAACCAGAAGATAAAGCGAAACACCGTGACTAAAGAGGAAATGACGCAGATAGCAGATGCCCTCGGCGGAAAATGGCGGGCAGAGTTTGTTTTTGACGATAACATAGTTTTCTAAACAGGTCAGCAAAACAAAAAAAGAGGGGCACCCTGAAACATGGGTGCCCCTCTCTTCGTTCGGTGATATTCGGTTAGGTGACGTTGTAATAGACGCCGCCAGCGTTGGTGTTGATCTCCACGTCCACACTGTTCATAATGGGGCGCTTGCCCACAATAACTGCGTTCTGCGCCTGGATTGCGGTGGCTCCATAGCCGCCGTTGACGGTCAGGCCGTCCAAGGCTACAAAGGTTCCCTCGGACTCAGCCATGCCAACGGCTGCGGACAGGTTGCCGCCAATATGGCTGACAGTAACGTTCCGCATGACCAATTTGCCGGTGCGGACCAGATACGCGCCAAAGGCCACAGTCTGGATATCACAGTTCTCGACACGGATTGTACCACAGCGGGTGGGATAGATGCCGTGAGAAGGATTCTGCCCGCCAGCAGGCCCGACGTTTACATTGGACACGTTGATGGTGGCGGTGCAGTCCTCCATCAGGATTCCCAGAAAGTTTGCTCGTCCACTATATGCCCCGCTGGTTTCAATGGTGATAGGACCGCCATGGAAGCCCCGAAGTACCACCTTCTCGGCGTAGTCTCCAGCATCCGCCTGGAGGCGGCGGGGGCCGATGCTGAACTTCGGCAGGCTATCAACCAACGCCTGGAGCGTTTTGTGAGTCCTGTTCGGGCCGCAGATGTAGGTGTTCTCGCCGGTGTTGCTATTGTACTGCGGGACGCTGGTCAGGTACTGCGGGTGGGAGTGCGTGGCGGGAGCATACACCCCATCGTGGTTGTGGTTGGCGGGTGCAGCAGCGGCAGCCAGCGCTCCAGCAATCGTAACCTCGCTACGCACTACATCAAGGACAGTTACCAGTTCGTTAATGGCGGCTACTGCGTTGGCCTTGTTTTCGGTGCTCAGCCCCGCCAAGTCCCCAACCTTATCTTCCAGCCTGGTACCGGTCTGAATCGGCTCCCAGACACTCCAGATGCCGTTTGCCATGGTACGGATATAGGACTTGCTGTCCGTGAAACTGAACGCCAGTTGTTTCACCCAGTAGTTGTAACCGTCCGGGTAGGCAATGACCAGGAAATACATGAATCCGGGTTCAGGGGCGTTGAGCGCTCCGTAGCCATGGAAAAAGCCCGTGGTCCGAAGCTCGTCCATATCTACGGTGACAAACTGAGCTGCTTTCGGCAGCGCGGCGTTTGCGGCTGCCAGTGCGTCGTCGATCAGTTGGGCAGTACTCGTTTCAAAGTCGCCCTTGTGATACAAGGTGTTGTCGTCGATCTCAGGGGAGAAATTCGTAGTAGTAGTGCTCATAGTACAAACCTCTTAACCTTTCATGCGGGCCTTGCTATGCCCTATCAAGCCAAGGGCATTGATACAAGGCGGTATGTGATCGTGATTGCCTTCGTAGCTGCGACGCCCTGCCGGTAGAATACGGCATAGTCCCCGATAAGCTCTGCGATTACAGTAGCGACAGGGGTTTCACCGTCTGCCGTAGACGACAGAATTTCCAGCCGGTAGGACGTTTTTGACCGGTCGGCTATATAGGAAGACAGATCTACCACCGTTTTAGTGGCAGAGGCGGCCAGCGTCGCGGACATATTCGCGCTGGCTTTCTGCCTACCGAATTTAGTCTCAGTAGATTCGCCGTCGGTATGGATTACCTGCGCTGCCGTGGTTCCGGGCAGCAGTCTCCGGCCCTGGTCGTCTTCCAGCGCTCCGGTCATGATTGTGGTCTCAGCGTTTGCCATGCGTCCACCCCCTTTCGTGGCTCAGATTCCTTGCTTATGCCTCTATGTCAGTCTCCACCTCCGGTAAACCTGCCACAGAGGTGAGCAGGCTGACCGCACCAGACAGCACAGCAGCAGAGGCCACCATAGGCCAGTTTACGTCGCCCAGGACGGCAGCTGCGCCGATACAGCCGATAGCAGTCTGCGCGATAGTTTTGATTGCGCGGACCGCTGCGGCTCTCCACCATGCTTTATTGGTCAGGTTCATAGATTCCGCCTCCTTTCTCACAAAAAGTCGTTTTTCTCCATCCTCGTGCGGTAAGTGTTTTCAATGTGAGCAATGGAGATTGTTGCCTTATCGTTCGGGAACTCAGGATGTCGCGCGCAATAGCGGTTATACTCGGTGATGTCCTCCAAAATTTCGTCGAAGTGCTCCTTCGAGTGCAGTTCCCCTTGAAGAATCTCATCCGCAAATCGCAGGATACGAACCCGCGCCCGTTTTGCGTCGTTCTTATCGTCTTCATAGATATGAGTGTCCAGCTTCTCAGAGATTTCTGCCAACTGTGCGGTGACTTCTCCGTTGATTGCCCTCCCGATCTTCTTTGCCAGCCACGTCCAAGGATTGAGCTTAATCGGGGCCACCTGCACGACAACAGAGGATGCCAGAAGCGTCACAAGGGCACCGATCAGGGCATCACTATACTGGATGAACCAATCACTCACAGCAGCCCCCCACGGCCAAGAATAGCGGCCAGCTCGTCCCGTTTCACAGGCCGCTCCGGTGCCTGCCCATCGACGATGCCCTTGAGCGTGGCTTTCTGCCAATAGCCCTCGGTCTGGCTCCATGTCGGTTCACTCTGTGCGCTGATGTAGGTCATGGCCTTGGCATACAGAGCTGCGGCCTGTTCGCCGGTCATTTCGTTGAGTAGCTTGTTGATGTCCATGTCTTCATCCTTACCTTTCTCTGTATCGTCGGTGCTTTTGGTGGCATTCATTTTCGCTGCTACATCCGCCCGGAACGTGTCCATGCTCTTTCCGTGCTTCGGGAACCAGTGCATTACGTCCCCGTGGTTGGAGGCAATGCCGCGCTTGTATCCTTCACTGTGGCAGATGATAACGCCGTCCTTCGTTGGGTCCAGCTTATACAGTTTGCAGAGGTAAGCCGTCAGCTCCACCGCCTCCCGGTAGACTTTGGCGAAATACACGGAATCAGTCAAGTCGTCCTCGCAGATTTCAAAGCCAATGTACCCCATGTTGTTTGCACTGCCCTTGGAACCTTTGCCGCTGTGCCAGCCACGCATAGCCCATGGGAGTGTCTGATATGTGGCAATGGAACCATCAGCCAGCTTACCAATAAAAGCATGAACGCAGACCTGACGTCCACCAGGGCGGTACTGGTTGAAATGGTTCCCAGAACTGTTCGCCCCCAACATGCCATCATCCGGCTGGACATAGCGCTTGAGATTGGGGTTGTTGGCCCCGGTGCTGTGTACCATCACGCCAATGGGCGTAATAGATGCCCCTTTGAGATAGCACTCATTTTTCGTGAGTAGCTGCTTGTGTAGGTTCATGGTGTTAATCCCCCTTCCTTTACCCAATCGCAACCGCAACATAGGTTACGCCCGAGGTGTTGAACTGAGCTGCTTCAGAACTATATGAGTAAATCAACATTGTCTTACCGTTCCACGTCACAAATGCGGTCTCGCCATTGAATTCGCACGTATAGACGATTTCTGCTCCCCTGCAAGCTACAGTGTGGAACAGCTCACTAGTTGTTTGTTGAATCATCACCACACCCGGCACAAAATCAAACGTCAGCGAGGTTTGGTTGTCGCTCCCGAAGGTACCTGTGCCTACATACGTCAACGTCTGAATCCGGGCCAGCCCAACGGCGTTGAGCTGGGAGATCGCGAAAGGGGTAGCGTCGGCGTAGGCCACTTTGTTGCTACCATTCGCCACTGCAACAAATTTACCATCGCCATAGCACGCGGAGTGCCAATAGGCATTTTGGGGCAGCGTTGCTGCTGTCCAGTTGATACCGTCCGTGCTGTAGGCCACTTTGTTGCCGCCACTTGCCACAACTACAAACTTGCCGCCGCCATAGCACACGGAGTGCCAGGTTTTAGAGCTAGGCAACGTTGCTGCTGTCCAATTGATGCCGTCCGCGCTGTAGGCGGCTGCGTTGGAGTTTGTTGCCACTGCTACAAACTTGCCGCCGCCATAGCACACGGAGTCCCAATAGGCATTTTGGGGCAGCGTTGCTGCTGTCCAATTGATGCCGTCCGCGCTGTAGGCGGCTGCGGTGGAGTTTTGTGCCACTGCTACAAACTTGCCGCCGCCATAGCACACGGAGTACCAGGTTTTAGAGCTAGGCATCTCCCCTTCTTCCCACGCCAGCCCCAAGTTAGCATTAGACATGTCCGTTTTCAGTCCGCCTAGGTTGGCCAGGGCAGTTTCTGCCTCGGTAGCCCCGGTGCCGCCCTTGGAGATAGGGACGGCGCTGGTGAGGTCGCTGCCGCTGTGCGTGTGGCTTGCTGCCGCCGCGCCTACCTGATCATAGGTCACGCTGTGGGGGTTGTTGAAGTCGGAGATGTGATCCTGGACAGTCCTACCCTCGTCGCACTCCACGCCACGGGCACAGGTTTTGATGTCAGTCTCAGTTTCGGTTCCGGTTTCAGTGTCCTTGATTGTGAGTCGGGTGATTGGTCTCGTTGTGTCAGCCATATTTTCGTGCCCCCTTTTTACTCAAATTTCAAGCCAATTTCTTGCGTTACCTGTAGGGTGACGCTGCTCTTCTGCACGAAGTAAAGGAACCCGGCTTTTCGTTCCTCTACGGGAATTTCTTCGCCTATCGGGACAACGACCAGGCCGCCCCCGATGTCCGCAATTTGCTCCTGCGTGACGTACACGTCACTGGCAATAGTGAGATTGACTTGTGCCGTATTGCCCACCCAACAAATAAGATCCATCTGCCGTTCGACAACATGCTCGGTGGAATAGGCCCGCATAAGGTCTGCCGTGCTGCCAGCGTTGCCGTAGGAATACAGGGTTTCGGCCGTCTCACTTTTTACAGTCCCGTCGTCGTTCAGGTAGACGCCCTTTGCATACAGGGCCAACTCTCGGAAGTAAAAATCGGTTGTGATGTCCTTATTGG
>CAVHFE010000055.1:2967-13044 GCA_963635145.1 Oscillospiraceae bacterium | reverse complement strand
GAAGCAGAAGCACATCACCGGCAAGCTCTCCGAGGAGGCTTACACCGAGGGCGATGACATCCCCGTTTCCACCTATCTTGATTGCCAGTCGATTCGTTGCTGCTCCAGAACACAAGAAGCAGACGCTTCAAGCACGGCAGGGCGTACATCATTGGAAAAAAAGGGGGGGGTACCGCCGGATAAGATAAGAAATGCGCCTCAAACTCAACCAGAAGGGGTTGTGATTGGGCGCAATCAGATTGTAAACAAAAAAGCCGAAGGGTATATATCACCAAGGAAGGGTGGTATATGGCCTTCGGCAAACGGATGAAAAAGTCCTGGTGTAGACCGAACATCCATCTTTACTGATTCTCTTATGCAATTCAACCGAATGCAAAAAACAGGTCGGACGCCATTGAGTGTCCGACCTGCGGTTTTCTATGGCGCCCCAGGCAGGAATCGAACCTGCAACCGACGGATTAGAAGTCCGTTGCTCTATCCATTGAGCCACTGGGGCAAAAGCGCCGCCTCGCTATTGCGAAGCTGTTCGAGTATAACGTATCGCTAGCGCTTTTTCTTTTTGTCGACGTAATAAAAGCCGGTAAGGCGGTAGACCAAAGCCGCAGCCAAGCAGACGATCACCGACACCATGATGTGCAGTTCGTTGGTGAAGCCTAAAAACGAGCCAACGATGGCGCCTACGGTGCAAACGGCCGCCACGATAGCGGTTGTCCTACTGGCAAGAATCGCGTACATGCGCGCCTTGCTAACGGCAGGCTGGTTGCTTTTTGCTGCTTTGTTCTTCTTTTTGCTCATGGTGTTCTCCTTGCGGCCGTGCCGCCGCTGATTACCTGTGCTCAATTCTTCTAACTAGAGTGTAGCGGTGATAAACTCTAATTTCTGTTTCATGTAAATTACGCTGGGCTTGGAAACCCGGTGGTTGGTTGCCTGGTTCGTCGGGCTTTGCAAGAAGGATTGTGACATATGACCATTCGCGTATCTCTTGAGCAACTTTTGTCTAAGGCGCTGTCCGCTGCAGTTGAGAGCGGAGTCCTTGAGCTTGATGCCGTCCCCGAGCCTACGCTTGAGCGCCCCAAGGACGAATCTCATGGCGACTGGGCCTGCACCATTGCGATGCGCTTGGCCAAGCAAGCCCACAAGAACCCTCGCGAGATTGCGCAGATCGTTATCGACCATATTCCCGCCAACGACATGATCGATTCCTGCGAGATTGCAGGCCCCGGCTTCATCAACTTCCGTTTGAGCAATGCCTCGTTCCAGCAGATTGTCTCTGAGGTGCGCGCCCAGGGCGCCGATTACGGGCGTTCGGCTTTGTCCGAGCCGGTGAAGGTCAACCTGGAGTATGTTTCGGCCAACCCCACGGGCCCCATGCACGTAGGTCATGGCCGCTGGGCTGCCTTGGGAGATGCCACTGCGCGCGTCATGCGCCATGCTGGCTACGATGTTGACGAGGAGTTCTACATCAACGACCAGGGCAATCAGATGAACGTCTTCGGCAATTCCATCGTGGTGCGCTACCAGCAGCTACTTGGTCAGGACGTTGAAATGCCCGAGGCTTGCTACGGCGGCGCCTACGTTAAGGACATCGCCCAGGCAATCATCGATGCCGATGGCGATAAATGGCTTTCCGCCGACGAGGAAGAGCGCCTGGTCAACTTCCGCGAACGCGGATACCAGATGATGCTCGACACCGTGAAGGGAACGCTTTCGACCTTCGGAAACAGCTTCGACACCTGGTTCAGCGAGCGCTCGCTTTTCGTTCCTAACGAGGAGGGCAAAACCAAGCAACAACTTGCCTTCGAAGCCATGGACGCCAAGGGCCTTCTTTACGAATCCGACGGGGCAACCTTCTTCCGTTCCACCGATTTCGGCGACGACAAGGATCGCGTTCTGATCAAGGCGAACGGCGAGCTTACCTATTTCATGAGCGACGTTGCCTATCACTACGACAAGATGCAGCGCGGCTATACTCACTTAATCGACATTTGGGGCGCCGACCATCACGGTTACATTCCTCGTTGCATGGCTATGATGGCGGCCTGGGGTTACCCCGGTGCGCTTGAGGTCATGCTTGGCCAGCTGGTCAACCTTCTGCGCGGTGGCCAGCCTGTTCGCATGTCCAAGCGTACGGGCGAGATGGTCACTTTCCAGGAGCTCATCGATGAAGTGGGCGTTGACGCCACGCGCTACCTTATGCTCTCCAAGTCGGCCGATCAGTCCATCGACTTCGACATTGAGGTGGCCAAGAAGCAGGATTCCAGCAATCCCGTTTACTACGTGCAGTACGCACATGCGCGCATCTGCTCCATTTTGCGCAAGGCCGCTCAAAACGAAAGCCAGGACACCGATGCGGTGGTTGCCGGCCTCGCTTTGGATAACGCGGATCTTTCCCTGCTTACGCATGAGTCCGAGCTTGCTTTGATGAAGAAGATCGCCGACTTCACCGATCTGGTTGCGGGTGCCGCACGCGATCGCGCTGCCTTCCGCCTGACGCACTACGCGCAGGCTCTGGCTTCCTTGTTCCACGGCTTCTATACCAACTGCCACGTTATCGTTGAGGACGAGGAACTTATGCGCGCGCGCTTGGCTTTGTGCGATGCGGTTCGCATCAACCTTGCGCAAACCTTGGACCTGCTTGGCGTGAGCGCGCCCTCCCATATGTAGTTTGCTGCTGGGGCAGCGTTCGTTCGCTTAAGCTTTGCGGGTGCCCTGCCATGAGGCTGGTCACCCGTTTTTTTATTGATAGGCTCGCGGAATGATTTATATGCGGTGAGCTGGATTCGCGGGTGCTTGCGTGGTGGGGAATTGACTTCTTTGTTCGATGCCCGTCTGCCGGCTTGTTTTCCATTTTTCGTTGGTGATTCCCGTTTCGTTACGCCTTGGCAATCTCTTTGTATAATCAGGCTGCTGATTATCTACTGAAAGGGAGATCTACCGATGAATTACGCCGAGAGAGTGATTGCCGACGTAAAGGCGAAAAACCCTGAGCAGCCCGAGTTCATTCAGGCCGTCACAGAGGTTCTTACCTCGATTCAGCCCGTGCTCGAACGTCATCCTGAATACGAGAAGGCGGCCCTGCTCGAGCGTTTGGTTATCCCCGAGCGCATCATCATGTTCCCCGTTCCTTGGGTGGACGACAAGGGGACGGTGCACGTGAACAAGGGTTTGCGCGTGCAGTTTAATTCCGCTATCGGCCCCTACAAGGGCGGCCTGCGCCTGGATCCGACGGTTAACCTGAGCGTTATCAAATTCCTTGGATTCGAGCAGATTTTCAAGAACTCCCTTACCACGCTTCCCATGGGCGGCGGCAAGGGTGGTGCCGACTTCGACCCCAAGGGCAAGTCCGACCTTGAGATCATGCGCTTCTGCCAGTCGTTCATGACGCAGCTTTGGAAGCACATCGGCCCCAACACCGACGTCCCTGCGGGCGACATCGGCACCGGCGGCCGCGAGATCGGCTACATGTTCGGTCAGTACAAGAAGCTCTCCAACACCTTTACGGGCGTCCTTACCGGCAAGGGCATCACCTTCGGCGGTTCCCTTGCCCGCACCGAGGCCACGGGTTACGGCCTGGTGTACCTGGTTGAAGAGCACCTTAAGTGCCAGGGCGACACTTTCGACGGGAAGGTCGTTACCGTCCATGGCTCGGGCAACGTCGCCATTTACGCCATCGAGAAGGCGCAGCAGCTTGGCGGCAAGGTGGTAACCTGCTCCGACCGTACCGGCTGGATTTACGACGCCGAGGGTATCGACGTCGATCTTCTGAAACAGATCAAGGAAATCGAGCGCGCCACGCTTAAGGAGTACGCCGAGCGCAAGCCTGGTGCCGAATATCACGCAGGCGATACTTCGGGTGTTTGGACCGTTCCTTGCAATATCGCACTTCCGTGCGCTACTCAGAACACCCTTGATGTTAAGGATGTTGAGATCCTGGTTAAGAATGGCTGCATGGTTGTGGCCGAGGGTGCCAACATGCCCACCACGCTTGAGGCCACCAAGTACCTTCAGCAGCATGGCGTTGCCTTCTTCCCCGGCAAGGCGGCCAATGCCGGAGGCGTTGCGGTTTCCGGTTTGGAGATGTCGCAGAATTCCTTCCGCGTGATGAGTTCTTTCGAGCAGGTTGACGAACATCTGCAGACGATCATGTGCAGCATCTACCATGCCGCCGACGATGCCGCCAAGGAATACGGCCTTGAGGGCGACTACGTTGCCGGTGCCAACATCGCGGGCTTCGAGAAGGTTGCCACGGCAATGATGGCCGAGGGCATCATCTAGCTCGAGCTTTCGTGCTTGGCTGGCGTTGTTCTTGGGGCTGCTTGCGGTGCCGCGCCAGTGAGCTTTGGCTTGCTCGCATGCTCGGCTGTTGCCATGAATTGCTAGTGGCAAACCGCTAGCCGCATTATCGAGACGATTAAAAAAGAGGAACCCTTTCCGGGTTCCTCTTTTCGTGGATGTCGCGTATTTTACATTCACTTGCTTACGCGCGTTGGCGCAGCGGAGCAAGGTCATGCATTGGCTGTGGTGTTGACGAACTTGCCAACAGGGCCGGCAACTGAAAGGAGAGCGGGAGCAATGCTTACCAACAAAGCGACACGCGGTATCGTTTGCGCGGCTTTGGGGGGCATTTTCTGGGGCTTTTCAGGCGCCTGTGGGCAGTTCCTGTTCAACTGGTATTCGGTTGACCCCTTATGGATTTCGGCGGTGCGCATGATGGGCGCTGCTCCGATTCTTATGCTTTTATGCCTTGCGCGCTCCTCCTGGCGTTCCTCTTTGGTGGACATCTGGAAGAAGCCCAAGGATGTTCTCCAGCTGATCCTGAGCACTATTTTCGGTATGTGCTTCGTTCAGATTGCCTACCTTGTTGCCATCAGCTATTCAAACGCCGCTACCGCTACCGTGCTGCAATATGCCGGCCCCGTTATGGTCGTTTTGGTGGTGTGCCTGCTTGGCAAGCGTGCGCCTACGGTTAAGGAAGTTCTTGCCATGGTGTCGGTTGTGCTGGGCGTGTTCATTTTGGCCACGCATGGCAATCCTGGGAATCTTGCTTTGTCACCCGAGGGCATTATCTGGGGTTTGCTTGCGGCTGTGGGCGTTGTTTTCTACACCTTGCTGCCTTCCTCTTTGATGTGGCGTTTTGGCTCCATGCCCGTCTTGGCCTGGTGTATGACCCTGTCGGCCATCGTGACCGTTTCCGCTGTTCAACCTTGGAACGCCATGCCCGATCTTGACGCGGTGGGGTGGGTGGCTGTTGGTGCCATGATCGTGGTGGGCACCGTTGGCGGTTTTGCCTTCTACCTGCAGGGTGTTAACGATGCCGGTGCCTCGAAGGCCAGTCTGGTCTCCAGCGTGGAGACCGTTTCCGCCACCGCTTTCGCGGTGCTATGGTTGGGCACAGGCTTCATGCCCATGGATTTCGTCGGATTCATCTTCATCATGATCACGGTCTTTCTTCTTCATCATCGCGAGGAGCCCGCCCAAGTGGAGTCGTCCCAGCTTTGATTGCCGCTCTGGCCTTGCTCACTTAATCCAAGGGCGCGCCTGCGGGCTTCCTCGCGGAAGTTCGGCTGCGTTTGAAGCTTGCGCCTGCGGATAACCAGGTAGACTGCCGCGGCGCCAAGCTGGGTAAGCGCTAGCACCGCAAGCGCGAGCACCTTGGCCTTGTCTGCGGTTTTCGGCAGTTTGTGCGCGATGCTGCTCAAGATACTTTTATGCTTTGATCCGCCGCTGGGGCTGTTCGGCTTGCTGAAGTAGACCGTCTGGCTCTCGTCGTTTAGGTCGGCATGCTTTGCAACGAGCTTCCCGTCGTCTTTCCTGTAAAGCATCTCGAACACCACAAGATCGGTGCTCTCTTCGAGCTTGGTGGTGTCGAAATCGATGTTTACCTTGGTCTCGCCTTCGGACTCCTCAGGGGAAAAGGTGTTCACGGCCTTGGCCACGACTTCGCTGTTCGATTTGTTGACCAGCCAAGTTTCGATGCGGTATTCCGCGCCGGCGTTAAGCCCGTGGAACTCGATTATGTCGGTGACGCTTGCCTGTTTGTCACTCTTTATTTGTTTGTTGCCATCTGCTGCATCATGCGCGGTGGTAAGTAGGTAGATCTGCTTGTCGGTGTTGCTTAGGGTCCCCAGGTCAACTTCGTAGATGTCGCGCGTGATGCTCGCATCGAAGGAGATGAGCTTCTTGCCTTCGTTGGTTGAAGCGGGCAGCTCTTGCACCAGGTAGGTATCGTAGGGGAGTGCCGCCAGCGAATCGTCGGGCTGCGTTGTGGTTCCTTCCGCGTCTTGCCCGAACCAGCAGGATGCGCCGCTTCGGATAAGGGATTCGTCAATCGTTGCCTGGTCGCAACTTGCTTCCCAGGCGCCCTCATCGTTTTTGGAAGTCTCGATTCCCTGTACGCATTGGTCGTTAGCGTTTGTTTGGATGCTATGAGGGTTGTAGCTTGCGCTGGATGCCCAGAGTCCGTTTTCGTCGGTTACCGCTAGGTGCCATTCGCCCGTGGTGCGCGACATGATGAGGAAGGGGACGCGTGCCATGCGTGCTTGGCTTGCCTCGTCGCACTTAACGAAGCGTAAGTCACCTCGTTTTACCTGCTCATCGACTGAGTTTGCTCCAACAAGCTCCTCGAAGGTATCGGTGGCCGTGGTGTCTTCCTTCTGCTTAACCTGGCGCACAAAAGTTGTGGTGTTGATGTTGTAACCGGTGGGAGCCAAGGCCTCCTTGATCACGTAGGTGCCCAAGGGCAGCACGATGTTGCCGTTCACGTCGTGGAACAGCTCGTCTCCTTCGTAGAGGTGTTCATCGTCGAACAGGATCTCGGCGGTGCCGTCGGTCTTCATAGTCCAGGTGCGCGTGAGCACCTCGGCGCTTGCTTCTTGGGCTTCCTCGGGCCTGCTGAAATATCCTGCGTAGTAGCGCACCTCGAAAAGCGCTCCTTCGAGCTTGGCGGCGGCAAGGGGCAGGCGCTTCTTGGTTTCGCGGTCCACCTTATCAAGAAGGATTTCGGCGATGTCCGTTGCCGGCACGTCCGAGCAGCTGAACACTACAACACCGTCTTTGTTCGCCTCGGCGTTGCTCACCTTAAGCGAATAAGTGCTGTTGTCCAATTGGTATCCGGTGGCCTGTTTAACCTCGCGGATGCGGTAGTTTCCTTCCGGCAAGGGGGTGCTCAGCGGGCTGTTGCCGCTTGAATCCGTTACGAGCGTGCTCACTACCTCGCCAGCTTCGTTGCTTACCTCGTAGGTGGCGCCTGCCAAGTCGTAGCATTGGTTTCCTTCGACGAGCGCGGGGTCGCTGCTTTGCTTCTTGATGCGCAGGGGCGTGTAAGGAACGTCGGTGCATTTGGACAATACGAGCCCTTTGCTTGCGTCCGCCCCGGTGAGCTTGACCGTGTGTGCTTCTTTGTCCAGCTCGTAGCCCTTTGCCGCTTTCGTTTCCTGGTAGGTGTAGGTTCCCAGTTCGAGCTTTTTGCTTGTTTGCGTGTTCCCCTTGCCGTCGGTAACAAGGGTGTCCACCACTTTGCCCTTGCTGTTCTTGATTTCATAGGTGGCTCCGGCCAGGTCGTAGTAATCGCAGGTGGAGCTAATGGTGATGTTGCTGGATGATTTTTGCAGTTGCAGGTGCGTGTAGGGCTGTTTGGTCAGCGTCACCTTCAAGATGGCGCGCTGGTAGCCCTTTTTGTTCTTGGTGTAGAGCGCTCCCTTGCAGGGGTTCTTGCTCGGGCTGATCAGCACCTCGTAGGTAACCTTGCCCGTTTCCTGGTTCCACGACGTGCGCGTGGCCTTGTAGGTGTAGGTGCCGTGGTTGTAGGAATCGGAGCCTGGATCGACGCATACGCCTACGCCCGACATGCCCTTCAGGTAACCCTTGAAGCTGGAGACGTTGAAATAGGCGTGCGAGCCCCAGCTTGTCCTTTTGCCGAGCCAGGCGCGGCTGACATGGCAAGTGCTCTCGATTGTTTTGGGCGGCTCCTCGGTGGCGTCATAGGGTGCATCATCGATGTCGTCCAGGTTGTAGAGCGCGGTTACCACGGTGTTTTCGGTTATTTCTGCGTTGAAGTCGAAGGCCTCTTCGGTATCGGCGTTCGCCCAGCCAGTGAAGCTGTAGCCTTTTTTGATCGGGGTTCCTGGCACCGAGCCCACGGCTTCTTTCCAGCTTTTACCGAAGGGGATGACCTCGGTTTTCTCGGTTTCGGCATCGTCGTCGTACACCACGGTTACGGTGTAGCCCTCCATTTGACGCCAAATGCCCCGAACGTTCGCATCGCTGTTAACCGGGGTGTTGTACCAATCGAAGCTCTCGCCGGTGGATGCGTTTACGAATTTGAGTTCGTAATGCTCGCTCTTCTTTTGCTGGGCCAGCGCTTCAAGCGGCCATTCGTCGTTTTCATTCAGGAGCTCGGTGGGGTTCAAACCCACGCATTCGCCGTCGTCCACCTGCACGGCATCGAAGCTACCCGCATAGTCGTCTACGCTTACGGTGACGGTGTGCGTGTCGGCGGCTCGTGCGGGTGCGAAACCGTAGGTGCAGGCACATAAAATCCCAATAAGCAGGATGAGCAGCGCTTTCCCCGCGAGCGCTATTTTTCTTGAGTATTTGGTTCCTAAAGTGGTCATGCTTACCTCCAGCGCGTAGATGGCGTTCGATGCGCCGAAGATTACTCAGGAACTTGGAAGCCCATATGAAGCCTTTTGGAGCTTTTTTGGATGCGAATCTGGCATCCGTCTGATGAACGTATGCAAGGAATTTGAATGCTTTTCGCAAGTGGTCGAAGTGCGGCTTGGAATTTGCTCTAAAGTGATTTCTCGAACTTAATCAAAGGTTCGGGTCAAATCGTATCGGGTGTTGGACGCGCATATTTGCGGCTGCACCCTTTTGCTTCCGTGCAGGGCGATTTCGACCTCGGCCATCGTCAACGATCAAGCAGTGAAAGGCGCGATTTACCTATGCAATTTACGCCCAGTGAGCATACGCACGGATTCGTGGTGGAAAAGGCTGAAACCCTCGACGAGATTGATGGTTTCGCCTATGTGATGCGCCATAAGGCAAGTGGTGCGCGACTTTTGCTTCTTGCCAACGACGACCCCAACAAGGCCTTCAGCATCAGCTTCAAAACGCCCCCTAAAGACGATACAGGCGTCTTCCACATTCTTGAGCATTCGGTGCTCTGCGGCAGCCGGAAATTCCCGGTCAAAGAGCCTTTTGTCAATCTGCTTAAGAACAGCATGCAGACCTTCTTGAACGCGATGACTTTCGGCGATAAGACGATGTACCCGGTTGCCTCCACCAACGAGCAGGATTTGCTCAATTTGATGGACGTCTACCTTGATGCCGTGCTGCATCCCGCAATCTACGAGCGGGAAACCATCTTCGAACAGGAGGGTTGGCACCTGGAGCTCGATGAATCCAAGACCGAGCCAAGCTTCAACGGCGTTGTTTTCAACGAGATGAAGGGCGCGCTTTCGAGTCCTGATGCCGTGGTCTACGACGAGATGCAAGCTTCCCTTTTTCCCGATACCGCTTATAAATATGAAAGCGGCGGCAAACCCGCGGCGATCCCTGGTTTGAGCTACAAGGGCTTCCTCGACCATCATTCGCGCCACTATCGCCTTGATAACAGTTACATCGTCCTCTACGGCAATCTTGATGCCGACAAGTTCCTGGGCTTTCTGGATGAAGAGTATCTGACCCCCGACGCCTTGCTGCATCGCGATGCGGGCGCGCCTAACGAGCTTGGGTTCCAGCAGCCGGTTAAGAGTTTGGGCAAGCAGGTGCCCTTGGTTACCTCGCCCAGCAATTCCTATTACGCCTACGGCTATATTCTTGGCGATGTGCATGACCATGTGCGCCTGATGGCGGCCAATATCCTTCTTGATGTTTTGGCTGGCTCAAACGAGGCGCCCTTGAAGCGCGCCGTTTTGCAGGCGGATATAGCGGTCGATTTCGAGACCTATGTGGCGGACGCGCTGCAGCAGCCCTTCGTCATCTTGCAGATCAAGGGCTTGCGCAACGGTGCGCAGGAGCGCTTCGGGCAGGTCATGCGCGAGACGCTCGCAAAGCTTGCCGAGGATGGCCTGGACC
>CAVHFE010000055.1:0-2957 GCA_963635145.1 Oscillospiraceae bacterium | reverse complement strand
CCACGATCGCATCGCTGCTTCTTTGTCGCATGCGGAGTTCGTCAGCCGCGAGGCCAATTACGGTATGTCGGACGGCGTTGCGCTTTCGATGGCGAGCTTGGCCGGTTGGCTCTACGACGACGATCTGGCCATCGATTACCTGCGCTTCGAGGACGAGTTTGCCCAGTTGCGCTCCTTGCTCGAAGAGGGGTATTTCGAGCGCCTGGTTGGTGAGCTTTTCTTGGAGAACCCGCATCTTGCAAGCGTTGAGCTTGTTCCCGTGGAAAAGCTTGACGATGACCCTTTGGCTCTGCGCTTGGCATCCGTTAAGGAATCCTTGGACGATCAGCAGGTTGAGAGCATCAGTTCCAAGGTGGAGACTCTGCGCCTTGCCCAGGAAAGCCCCGATGCTCCCGCCGACCTGGAGAAGTTGCCTCATCTTGGCGTTAAGGACATCGACCCTGCCCCCGAGGAGCCCGCGTATCATTTTTGTGAGGGCACGCCTTTGCCCTGCTTGCGCCATACGGCGCCCACGCGCGGGATTGCCTATGCTTTCCGTTACTTCGATCTGGATCAGTTCAGCTTCGACGAGATTCCTTATGTTTCCGTCGTTACCTTGCTTCTTGGCAAGCTCGAGACCGCTAGCCATAGCGTTGAGGAATTGGACACGCTTCTGCGCGCCAACCTTGGCGAGCTTAATTTCGTGGCCGAGGTGCACGAGGACATTGCCGATGCATCCAAGTGCATGCCGCGGCTGTGTGTGGGTGCGTCTGCTTTAGCTGCCAACGCGCACCAGCTTGCTTCCATTCCCGACGAGATCATGCTTACCACGCGATTCGATGACCTTGCGCGCATTCGCGAGATTCTCGATCAACGTAAGACGCGCATGGAGGAGTCCTTCACCGAGGCCGGTCATTCCGCTGCGATGAACCGCGTTGCCGCCAATTACCTTCCCGCGGCCGTCCTGCGCGATCGCATGGGCGGCGTCTCCTTCTATCGCTTCCTTTGCGAGCTTCTTGATGAGTTCGATGCGCGCAAGGCTGAGCTTCCTACTTTGCTTTCCGGTTTGGCTAAAAAGATGTTCGATGACTCGGTCTGCCTGGTGAGCTTCACGGGCACCGACGAGGCTTTGGCTGATTTCTGGGAGGCTCACGCTTCCTTTAGGTCGCAGATGAAGGGCAAGGCGGACGATGGGGCTTCCGGCGTTTGCGCACGTCCCGAGGCGAAGCTTTGCATTCCTGCGCCTTCCCCCAAGAACGAGGCCTTTATCGTTCCGAGCGACGTGACCTTCAGTGCCACGGGCTACGATCGTCGTGAGCTTGGCGTTGAGCATAGCGGTTTGTGGTCCTTGGCCGTTCGGGCGCTTTCCTACGACTATCTGTGGAACGAGGTCCGTGTTAAGGGCGGTGCCTATGGTTGCGGCTTCCAGGCCATGCGTTCGGGCAACCTGCGCTTCTATTCGTTCAGGGACCCCCGCATCGACGAGACCGTGGAGCGCTTCGCACAAGCGGGGGAGTGGCTTAAAGCTTTCGATCCCAGCGCCGAGGAGTTCGAGGGCTACATCGTTTCCACCGTGGCGGGCATTGACAACCCGGTTAAGGCACGCGATCTTGTGCGTCGTCAGGATGGATGGTTCTTTGCCGGCTTGACGCCCAAGGATCGCCTGAAGACCCGCGATGAGGTTATTTCGGCTTCCGTTGAGGGCCTTGCGCAGCTTGCCAGCTGCATTACTGAGTTGTGCCAGAAGGGCCACGTTTGCACCTTCGGAAACAAGGACATCATCGCTGCATCGAACATCGATTTCGAGGTGTGCGATCTTCTGGCTCAAAGCGCAGGTGAGCGCTAAATGGGTCGTTTGCCTAACGATTCCTCGAGAAGCGGGGATAACGATGCGGCAAGGAAGCGTTTGGAGGCGCGTCTGAACCGAAAGAATGCCCTCGATGCCGGGCAGCTCGGCGGGGCCAAGCGCGACGAAGAGGGGAAACCTAAGGCCAGCGGGCGTTCCATTCGTGGCGCTCAGGCTAAAACCCACGTACCGGTTATTCTGCAGTCGATGGGCGATCGTGGTTCTGGTACGGGCTTTTCCTCTCGTTCGTCTTCGAGCTCGGGCGGGGGTGCCGGTTTTGCCTCGCGGCAAGGGGGCGCTGCCTCTCAGGTTCTGGGCATTCTTGCGGCCTTGCTGGGCGCAGTTGCCTCGGGCGTTTTGTGGCTTGTTGGTTTCCTCTTCAATACGCGCATCCCTCGAACGAAGATCCCCTTCGGCCTTGTCGTTATCGTGGTGGCGTTTGCCCTGTGCCTGTTCGGCGTGAATAGCTGCAACGAATCGAAGCGCATCGCCGAGGAGCAGGCTGCGGCCGAGATTGCTGCGAGCCAGCAGGTTGATCAAAACCGCGTGAGCTTCCTTGCCGTGGGCGATAACCTTCCCGATAAGATCATCGGCGAGTGGGCCGATGCTCAGTCGGGCAGCTCGGGTGACGGCTCATACGATTACACTGGCCTGTATTCCCATGTCAAGGATTACGTTCAGGCGGCCGACTTATCTTACGTGGACGAGGAGTCCGTTATCGGCGGCAATAAGATCGGCCCGGTGGGTTATCCGACCTTCAACACGACCGACGAGATGGCCGATGCCTTGGAGGCCACCGGCTTCGACTTGGTGGGCGCGGCATCGAATCACACCAACGATCACGGCAAATCGGCGGTGACGCATGCCGCTTCGGTTTTGAACGGCAAGTCCTTCACGATGGTCGGCATCAACGAGTCCAAGAAAAAGGCGATGTCGTACAAGCTCGTCAAATCCAAGAACATATCTTTTGCGTTCCTGGACTACACCTACGGCTTGAACGAAGGCACCTCAGGCGTTGCCGACTGGCTTATCAACGTCTATGGCGAAGATAGGCTTAAAGCCGATGTTTCGGCCGCTCGCAAGGAAGCCGACGTGGTCATCGTGGCCATGCACTGGGGCACCGAGAACCTCA
>CAVHFE010000054.1:0-13162 GCA_963635145.1 Oscillospiraceae bacterium | reverse complement strand
GGAAACGTTGACGGGGGTGTACTCAATACGGTTGATGTTGCGGAAGCCGGGAAGCTTAGGCAGACGACGAGCGAGAGGAGTCTGGCCACCCTCGAAGCCAACGCCCTTGCCGCCGCCGGCACGGGACTTCTGACCGTTAAGACCGCGACCGGAGGTCTTACCGGTGCCGGAGCCGGCGCCGCGACCAACGCGCTTGCGGTTTTTCTTGGAGCCCTCTGCGGGGCGAAGATCCTTAAGTTCCATGTTTGGATTACTCCTTTTCGCTTGACTCCCGGCCCTTTGCCAGGAGCGCCGACAGCTCGCGGTCGGCAGACTAACAACTGAACATGCCGGCGGCGCACCATCGCTGATGCGCCGTCGGCAGTATTCCAAAATGTACGCCAGCTTATCGCCAGCATGAGGAGGAAAGCTTAGAGCTCTTCAACCTCGACAAGGTGCTTCACCTTGAAGATCATGCCGCGGACGCTCTCGTTGTCAACCTGATCAACGGTGCGGCCGATCTTGCCAAGGCCAAGAGCCTTCAGGGTACGGCCCTGGTCGTACTTGCGACCGATAGCGGACTTAACCTGAGTGATGCGCAGAGTCTTTTCAGCCATGATTAGTTGTTCTCCTTCCAACCATAGATCTGAGCGACGGACAGGCCACGACGAGCGGAGACTTCCTCGGGGGACTGCATCTCCTGCAGACCGGCGCAGACAGCCTTGCAAACGTTCATGGCGTTGTCGGTGCCGAGGGACTTGGCGAAGACGTCGGAGACGCCAGCAAGCTCCATGATGGCACGAGCGGCGCCGCCGGCGATGACGCCGGTACCAGGGGTAGCGGGCTTCAGGAGCACGCGACCGGCGCCGTAAACGCCGAGAATCTCGTGAGGAAGGGTGCGCTCGGGAGTCAGAGGAACATGGAACATGTTCTTCTTAGCATCCTCGGTGGCCTTGCGGATGGCCACGGGGACCTCCTGGGACTTGCCCATGCCAACACCGACGTTGCCGTTGCCGTCGCCGACGACGACGAGGGCGGACAGGGCCATGCGACGGCCGCCCTTAACGGTCTTAGAGACGCGATTGATGGAGACAACGCGTTCCTGGAGCTCGGGAACGCCTGCCTGGTTTTCTTGCTTACGAGCCATGTAAAACTCCTTCTTAGAACTTCAGGCCTGCTTCACGAGCGCCTTCGGCGACTGCCTTGACGCGACCGTGATAGAGGTTGCCGCCGCGGTCGAAGACGACTGCGGTGATGCCGGATTCGATAGCCTTCTTGCCGATGATCTGACCCATGGCCTCGGCGCCTTCCACGGTAGCGGAGGACTTGCCGGTTGCCTTGAAGTCAGGACCGAGGGTGGAAACACCGACGAGGGTCTTACCACAGGTATCGTCAACAAGCTGGAGGTAGATGTTGGAGTTGGAGCGAGTCACGCAGAGGCGAGGACGCTCAGCGGTGCCGGAAACCTTGCCACGAACGCGAGTGTGACGACGCTTCAGGGCAGCCTTTTTCTTCTGAAACTTATTCAT
This sequence comes from Oscillospiraceae bacterium, assembly GCA_963635145.1. Lineage (GTDB taxonomy): Bacteria > Actinomycetota > Coriobacteriia > Coriobacteriales > Eggerthellaceae > Anaerotardibacter. The sequence continues at coordinate 11,654 of CAVHFE010000054.1, read as the reverse complement.
AAGTTAATCCCTTCTTAGCTATTACTCGCTCTTAGCGGCCTTGCCAAGCTTACGACGGACATACTCGCCCTCGTAGCGAATACCCTTGCCCTTGTAAGGCTCGGGCTTGCGCCACTTGCGGATGTCTGCAGCAACCTGACCAACCTGCTCCTTGGAGATGCCGGAAACGACGACCTCGGTGGCGGTGGGAACATCGAAGGAGATGTTTTCAGGGCACTTGACGATGACGGGATGGGAGTAACCCAGGGAAAGCTCCAGATCCTCGCCCTTCTTGGCGGCACGGTAGCCGACGCCGACCATGACCAGCTTCTTGGAGAAGCCGGCGGAAACGCCCTCGACCATGTTGGCCAGAAGGGAACGGGTAAGGCCATGAAGGCTCTTGGACTCGCGAGTGTCGTCGGGACGCTCGACGGTCAGGACGCCTTCCTCGAGCTTGAAGGAAAGCTGAGAGGCGAAGGAGCGGGTAAGCTCGCCCTTGGGGCCCTTAACGGTTACGGTAGAGCCGTCGATGGTGACTTCAACGCCAGCAGGGACGGTGATAGGCATTTTGCCGATACGAGACATAAGTCAACCTCCCCTTACCAAACGTAGGCCACGACTTCGCCGCCGATGCCAGCCTTGCGGGCATCGCGGTCGGTCATAACACCGCGGGACGTAGAGATGATGGCGGTACCAAGGCCACCCATGACGCGGGGCAGCTCATCCTTGCCGCGATAGATACGCAGGCCGGGCTTGGAAACGCGCTTGATACCCTTGATGGTACGAGCCTTCTTCTCGCCGTACTTGAGGGTGATCTCGAGAATGTTGCGGGGGGAAGCCTCAACGATGTCGTAACCGCTGATGTAGCCCTCCTCCTGCATGATGCGTGCAATCTCGACGAGCTTCTTGCTGGAAGGCATAGAAGCAGTTGGATGACCAGCAGAGTTAGCGTTACGCACACGCGTAAGCATATCTGCAATGGGATCAGTCATGCTCATTGTTTTGTTTCTCCTTTGTTCGTGATGAGTCTCGAAGGTGGTTCGTTTACGCCCCTAGCGAAAACGCCTAGCTCTTCGGACACTCGGACGTGATCGTTCTTACCAGGAAGCCTTGGTCACGCCAGGAAGTTCGCCCTTGTTGGCGAGCTCGCGCAGGCACACGCGGCACAGACCGAACTTGCGGTAGTACGCACGGGGGCGACCACAGCGAGTGCAGCGATTGTGCTGACGAGTGGAGAACTTCGGCTCGCGCTTAGACTTGGCGATCATCGATTTCTTAGCCATTCAATGTCCTTCTTTCTATAACCAACTCAAACGAGTATAGTCGCTATTTCTTGAAAGGGAAGCTAAAGGCATCGAGAAGTGCCTTAGCGTCCTCGTTGTTCTTGGCGGTAGTGACGATGGTGATGTCCATACCACGGGTGCGGTCCACCTTGTCGTACTCGATCTCGGGGAAGATGAGCTGCTCGGTGAGGCCGAGGGTGTAGTTACCACGACCGTCGAAGCTCTTGGGGTTAAGACCGCGGAAGTCGCGAACGCGAGGAAGCGCGGTGGACATCAGACGGTCGAAGAACTCCCACATGCGGTCGCCGCGAAGGGTGACCTTGGCGCCGATTGCCTGGCCCTCACGCAGATGGAAACCTGCGATGGACTTCTTGGCGCGGGTGATCATGGGCTGCTGGCCGGTGATCACGCGGAGATCTTCAATAGCACCGTCGAGGAGCTTGGAGTCGCCGGCAGCGCGGCCGACGCCCATGTTGACGACGATCTTCTCGATGCGGGGAACGTCGTTGACGTTTGCAATCGAGAGCTGTTCACGAAGCTTAGCGATGACTTCGTTCTGGTACTTTTCCTTCAAACGAGGAGTTGCCATAGTGGTTTAAACCTTTCTTCGATGAATTAAACACAGGATTACCGACCCTGCGTCCCTTGCCTCCTGCAAGGGTCATGAGCCAACAATTATAAAGAAGGGGTCGAGCGATGTCGACCCCTTCTTTTGCGTTGACCAAATTAATTAGTCAATGTCCTTGCCGCATTTCTTGCAAACGCGGGTCTTCTTGCCGTCCTCGCGCTTGATGCTGAAGCGAGTAGCTTCGTTGCAGGAAGGGCAGACGAGCTGAACGTTGGACACATGGATGGGAGCCTCGACGGAGGAGATGCCACCCTGAGGATTGGCCTGCGTAGGACGCTGGGCCTTTTTGACAACGTTTACCTTCTCGACAGCGACGCGCTGCTTAGAAGGGAAGGATGCCAGGACAACACCCTCGGCACCGCGATCCTTACCAGCGATGACCTTGACCTTGTCGCCCTTTTTGATGTTCATCTTTGCCATAGTGATACTCCCCTTACAGCGTCTCAGGTGCCAGGGACACGATCTTCATGTACTTCTTGTCACGAAGCTCGCGAGCCACGGGACCGAAGATGCGGGTGCCGCGAGGAGCACCGGAGGCATCGATCAGCACGGCGGCGTTCTGGTCGAACTTGATGTAGCTACCGTCGTTGCGACGGACTTCCTTCTTAACACGCACTACGACGCAGCGTACGACATCGCCCTTTTTGACGTTGCCGTTGGGAGCGGCCTCCTTGACGCTGCAAATGATGACGTCACCCAGGCCAGCGTAACGGCGCTTGGAGCCGCCGAGGACCTTGATGCACTGCACCTTGCGTGCGCCGGAGTTGTCAGCAACGGCGAGCATGCTCTGCATTTGAATCATTTGCTTATCCCTTTCAGACAGTAACCGAAGTAGACAGACGCAAGGTCTTGACTACTTGGCCTTCTCCACGATGTCGAGGAGGCGCCAGCGCTTCATCTTGGACAGGGGGCGGGTCTCCATGATGGTCACGGTATCGCCTACGCCTGCCTCGTTGTTTTCGTCATGCGCGTGAAGCTTCTTGGTGCTGTTCACCATTTTGCCGTACACGGGATGAGGCTTGCGCTCATGAATCTGCACGACGATGGTCTTGTCGCCTGCGGCGCTGACCACGACACCCTGGCGAACCTTGCGAGAATTGCGTTCTTCAGCCATTCTTCTCAACCTTTCTTTAAGTTCGCCTGAGCTAAGCGCTCAGTTCACGGGCACGGATCTCGGTCAGGAGACGTGCGATGTCCTTCTTAACCTGCTTGACACGGGCAGTGTTGTCGAGCTGGCCCGTTGCCATCTGGAAGCGCAGATTAAACAGCTCTGCGCGGGCGTCCTTGAGCTTAGCCTGCAGATCGTCTGCAGAAAGCTCACGAATTTCTGCTGCCTTCATTTACTTCTGGCCTTCCTCACGGGTGACGATCTTGCACTTGATGGGGAGCTTCTGGATAGCGAGGCGGAGAGCGTCGCGTGCAGTCTCTTCATCAACGCCATCGATCTCGAACATGATACGACCGGGCTTTACGACAGCAACCCAACCCTCGGGGTTACCCTTACCTTTACCCATTCGGGTTTCAGCGGGCTTCTGGGTGATGGGCTTGTCGGGGAAGATGGTGATCCAGACATTACCAGTACGGTTCATGCGGCGGGTCATGGCGATACGGGCAGCCTCGATCTGACGGTTGGTAACCCAATGACGATCAAGAGCCTGAATGCCGTAGCTGCCGAAGTTGAGCTTCGTGCCGCCCTTTGCGTTGCCCTTCATGGAGCCACGCTGCACCTTACGATGCTTAACGCGCTTAGGTACGAGCATTACTTATCACCCCTCGAATTGTTGCGACGACGACGGTTGGGGCGAGAAGTACCCTCGAGAGCGGGCTCAGGGGTCTTCTGGCCGGGCAGGACCTCACCATGGTAGATCCAAACCTGGATGCCGATTGCGCCGTACGTGGTGTTTGCGGTTGCGAAGCCATAGTCGATCTTGGCGCGGAGGGTGTGCAGGGGCACACGGCCTTCGCGGTACCACTCGCGGCGGCTCATCTCGGCACCGCCGAGACGACCAGAGCACTGGATACGGATACCCTGAGCACCGGACTTGCGAGCGGACTGGACTGCCTTGCGCATTGCGCGACGGAAGGCAACGCGGTTCTCGAGCTGCTCGGCGACGGACTGAGCGGTAAGGGAAGCATCGAGCTCGGGGCGCTTGACCTCGACGACCTCGACGTTGACGGAACCGCTGGCGATCTTGTTGAGCTTCTTGCGAAGGGCATCGACCTCGGAGCCCTTCTTGCCGATGACAACGCCAGGACGGGAAGTGGTGATGATGACCTTCACCTTCTCGCCTGCACGCTCGATCTCGATGCGGGAGACGGCGGCGTGAGCCAGTTCCTTCTCGAGGAACTTGCGGATAGCGATATCGTTTTCAAGGTTCTTAGCATAGTCCTTGTCTGCGTACCAGCGGCTACGCCAATTCTCGATGACGCCGATACGGAAACCGGTAGGGCTTACCTTCTGACCCATTCCTATGCCTCCTCTCGGGTTGCGACGATGATGGTGATGTGGGAAGTGCGCTTGCGGATACGAGCGGCGCTGCCCTTTGCACGGGGACGAATGCGCTTGAGCGTGGGGCCTTCGTCAGCGTAGCAAGCCTTGACCACAAGCTCGTCGGTGTTGGCGACGCCCTTCTGGGAGGCGTTGGCGATTGCAGAGTTGAGGGTCTTCAGGACGGTCTCAGAAACTGCGCGATTGGTGAAGAGCAGGGTCTCCTGCGCCTTCACGACGTTCTTGCCACGAATCTGGTCAAGAACGATGCGTGCCTTGCGGGGAGAAACACGCACGTAGCGAGTGATTGCTTTAGCTTCCATGTTTCACCCTTCCTTAAGCTTTGTGGCCGCGGAAAGTACGCGAAGGAGCGAACTCGCCGAGCTTATGACCAACCATGGACTCGGTAACGTAAACCGGCACGTGCTTGCGACCGTCGTGGACGGCGATGGTGTGACCGACCATTTCGGGGAAGATCGTGGAGGAACGAGACCATGTCTTAACGACGTTCTTTTCGCCTGCTTCGTTCATCGCGATGATGCGACCGAGGAGGCGGGGCTCAACGAAGGGGCCCTTCTTCATGCTTCGACTCAAAGTAATCTCCTCACACTACTTCTTGCGACGACGGATAATCAGGCGGCTGGAGTACTTCTTCTTGTTACGGGTGCGATGGCCCTTAGTGGGAACGCCCCAAGGAGTAACAGGATGACGACCAGCGGACTTGTTCTTGCCCTCGCCACCACCATGAGGATGGTCGACGGGGTTCATGACCGTACCACGGACGGAAGGACGGATGCCCTTGTAGCGGTTACGACCGGCCTTGCCGATCTTGATGTTGCCATGCTCAGCGTTGCCGACCTCGCCGATGGTGGCGCGGCAGGTAACGAGAACGCGGCGCATCTCGGAGGAAGGCATACGAACGATTGCGTAGTTGCCCTCCTTGCCCATGAGCTGGATGCTGGTGCCTGCGGAGCGAGCGATCGCAGCGCCACGGCCAGGCTGAAGCTCAACAGCGTGGATCAGGGTACCAACGGGGATCGCGGACAGAGGCAAAGCGTTGCCGGGCTTGATGTCTGCATCGGCGCCGGAGATGACGGTATCGCCAACCTTGAGGCCCTTGGGATGCAGGATGTAGCGCTTCTCGCCGTCAGCGTAGTGCAAAAGGGCGATACGAGCAGAGCGATTGGGGTCGTACTCGATGGTGGCAACCTTTGCAGGAACGCCATCCTTGTTGCGCTTGAAGTCGATGATACGGTAACGACGCTTGACGCCACCGCCCTGATGGCGAGTGGTCACGCGACCGTAGTTGTTGCGACCAGCCTTTTTGGGAAGCGGCGCGAGCAGAGACTTCTCGGGGGTGGTGCAGGTGATTTCTGCAAAGTCCGAGACGCTCTGGAAACGCCTACCAGGGCTGGTGGGCTTGAGCTTCTTAACTCCCATTACATTCCTTTCCGGGGTAAGGCGGATTCCCTACCCTATTCCTTTGTGGTCTCCATCACCGCCATAAGCTCCACATGGGAGGTGGTGCTTGACGATACCGAGTTTCCACGCGTCCGGGTGTTTCCATACATGTTCAGACGCAAACGAGAATTATAGGGGGCTCGGACGTGCGGCGCAAGGGGTAATTTTGAAAATCCCCCGCATGCAAGAAGCCTCCCCTTCCCTGCTGGGGGAAAGAGGAGGCTTAGCCTTTAGCTATGGAGCATGTGCACTATTAGATAGTGCAGACTTGGCATGCAGCGCTTGCGGAAGCCTGCATACGCACGGCTCCACGCAACAGGCGCACTAGCGCTCCAGCACCGTGCCCGCGGGATGGTCGAGCTCGTGATCGGTGGGGTTCATGGGGTCGTAATCGGCAGCGATAACCTCACTCGACACCGACTCGGCATCATGACCGGGATCGAACTCAAGACCCTGCTTGCGCATCTCGCGATAATCGGCGGATGCGGTGAACAATGCGTCGGAAGAAGAGTTGAGCGCGGTCTCGCAGGAGTCCTGGATAACACCGATGATGAAGCCGACGGCGACGACCTGCATGGCGATGTCGTTGCTGATGCCGAAAAGCGAGCAGCACATAGGGATCAAAAGCAGCGAACCGCCGGGGACGCCGGACGCACCGCAAGCACTTACCGCAGCAAGGACGCACAGGATAACCGCCATCACTGGGTCGATGCCGATACCAAGCGTGTTGGCGCAGGCCATGGTCATGACGGTGATGGTCACGCAGGCGCCGGCCATGTTGATAGTGGCGCCCAGGGGAATGGAGACGGCATAGGTGTCGCGATTGAGGCCCAAGCTACGGCAAAGGTTCATGTTGACGGGGATGTTAGCCGCCGAGCTGCGGGTGAAGAACGCGTAAACGGCGGAATCCTTCAGGCAGCGCCACACCAGAGGATACGGATTCTTCTTGAAAGTAAAGAAGGCCAGCAAAGGGTTGGTGATGAAGGCGATGATGGCCATGGCAATAAGCAGGACGGCGATGATATGCCCGTATTCAACGAAGATGCTCGCGCCGTTTTGAGAGACGGAGTCGTACACCAGGCCGATGATGCCGAAGGGAGCGCACTGGATGATGCCACGCACAACTTTCAAAACGGCGTCAGAGACATCCTGAACGACTTTACGAGTCGGCGTGGCTGCAGCCCTAAGCGCAATGCCCAGGAAGATGGACCATACCAAGATGCCGAGATAATTGGCAGTAGTAAGCGAGAGCACGGGGTTGGTTACGCAGTTGCTGAGCAGAGTCTCAAGAACCGTTCCAAGGTCGGATGGTGCCGCCTGCTCGACCGCAGAAGCGTCAGCGAAGGTGATGGTGGAGGGCATGAGATAGCTCATGGCCACGGATACGATACCCGCAATCAGCGTGGACGCAACGTAAAGCACGATAACAGAGCGCATGGACTTGGGCGCCTTGGCGTTAGAGAGCGCCGAGATGACAAGGAAGAAAACCAAAACAGGAGCAATGGCCTTCAAGGCTCCAACGAACAGAGTGCCCAGCATGGAGATGGGTTCCATGTTGTCGGGAACGAAGCCGGCATGGGCCAAGAAGCCCAGGATGGCACCGATCACCAAACCAAGAACGATGCGCAGGATAAGCGATGACTCCGTCCATCTTTTAACGATGTTCATAAAATCGACCTTTCTATGCGGGTTCCTTGCCCGCCAATCTATCTGCCCCTTTTTACACCATCAGCCTTTACGAAACTGTTACAAGCCCGTAATCACCCATAAATATTCGGGCAAACGCAAAAGGACCGCCTCGAAAGAGACGGTCCTTTGTTCGAGCTGATAGCTGAAGACTTAAACGATTAAGCCTGAGCGAAGATCTCGATGGAATCACCCTCGGCCACGGTAACCATAGCCTTCTTCCAGGTGCGGGTCTTGCCAGCCGTATAGCGAACGCGCTTGGGCTTGGGCTTGACGTTCATGGTGTTAACCTTCACGACGGTGACGCCGAAGATGGCCTCGATTGCCTGGCCGATTTCGACCTTATTGGAATCCTTGGCAACCTCGAAGGTGTAGACGCCCTCTTCCATCTGCTCGTAAGTGTGCTCAGTGATGATCGGGCGGATGATGACTTCGCGGGGATCCTTCATTTATGCAAGCACCTCCTCGATGCGAGTACGAGCGGCCTCGGTGAGAACCAAAGCCTTGTTATCGATGAAATCGTAGGTGTTGATCTCGGATGCGCCGATAACACGAACGGTGGGGATGTTACGGAACGACAGGAAGGCGTTCACATCGTCATCGGCGATGATGACGGTGGCGCGACCGGTCACACCGAGAGCATTCAGGGCAGCGACGGCCTGCTTGGTCGAGGGCTTCTCGAATTTGAAGTCCTCGACTGCAACGACCTCGCCGTCGGCGAGCTTGGCGGAAAGCGCGGAGCGCATAGCCAGCTTGACGACCTTAGCGGGCACCTTGAATGCGTAGGAACGGGGATGGGGACCGAAAACGGTACCGCCGCCGACCCAATGGGGAGCACGGATCGTACCCTGGCGAGCACGGCCGGTGCCCTTCTGGCGCCAAGGCTTCTTGCCGCCGCCACGCACCTGACCGCGGGTCAGGGTGTTGTGGGTGCCAGCGCGACGTGCAGCGCGCTGGGAGCGAACCACTTCATGCATGGCATGCATGTTGGGCTCGATGCCGTACACGGCGTCGGCCAGCTCGATGTCGCTGACCTTCTCGCCGGCAGCATTCTTAAGTTCAATACTTGCCATAATTCTAGTTACTCCTTCGCGTGCGCATTAAGCCATACGGACACGAACAATGCCATTCTTGCCGCCAGGGACAGCACCCTTGAGCAAGATGAGGTTCATGTCTTCGTCGACACGGACTACTTCAAGGTTCTTGGTGGTGACGGTATCGCAGCCCATGTGACCAGGAAGGCGAACGCCCTTGAAAACACGGGAGGGATAAGCGCACTGGCCAACGGAACCGGGAGCGCGATGGAAGTGCGCACCATGTCCGCCAGGGCCACCTGCGAAGTTATAACGACGCATGACACCGGCGAAGCCCTTGCCCTTGGAGGTGCCGGTCACGTCGACCTTGGAAACCTCGTTGAAAGCGGCAACGGTGACTTCCTCGCCCACAGTGTGGTCGCTAGCGTTCTCGACGCGGACCTCACGCAGGTAGCGGGTAGGCTCGGTGCCGAGCTTGGCGAAGTGACCGGCCATGGGCTTGTTGACCTTGTTGGCCTTGATTGCGCCGAAGCCGAGCTGAACGGCCTCGTAGCCATCGGTGTCGGTGGTCTTAACCTGGCAGACCTTGTTGGGCTCTGCCTGGATGACGGTGACGGGGGTGACCGTACCGTCCTCGTTGAAGATCTGGGTCATGCCGATCTTCTTGCCATAGATTGCGTTGATCATTTCTTAAATCACACTCCCCTACAGCTTGATCTCGATGTCGACGCCAGCAGGAAGGTCGAGACGCATCAGGGAATCGACCGTAGCAGGGGTCGGATCCAGGATGTCGATGAGACGCTTGTGCGTGCGCATCTCGAACTGCTCGCGAGAGTCCTTATCCACGTGGGGGCCCTTAACGACGCAATACAGGTTGCGCTCGGTGGGCAGGGGGATAGGACCGGAAACCTTGGCACCCGTCTTCTGAGCGGTGTCGACGATCAACTTCGTGGACTGATCCACGATCTCGTGATCGTAACCCTTCAAGCGGATGCGGATATTCTCTTTAGCCACTTAAATTACCTCCATTGTAAGGTGGATGCTTTAAAGCCTTGGCGGCTCTTAAGCATTGCCACCTGCCTTGCTGATGATCTCGTCCTGAATGTTCTTGGGCACCTGCTTGTAGCTGCCGAACTGCATCGTGTAGGATGCGCGGCCCTGGGTACCGGAGCGAAGGTCAGTTGCGTAACCGAACATCTGGCTCAGGGGCACGGATGCCTTGACGACGGCGACGTTACCACGCAGCTCCTGGCCCTCGATCAGGCCACGGCGGGAGGGGATGTCACCGAGGACGAAGCCGATGTACTCCTCGGGAGTCTCGACCTCGACGGACATGACGGGCTCGAGGATGACGGGGTTGCCCTGCTTAAGAGCGGCCTTGATGGCCATGGAGCCGGCGACCTTGAACGCAGCCTCGGAAGAGTCGACGTCATGGTAGGAACCGTCGATGAGCTCGACGCGGACGGCCTCGACGGGGTAGCCGGCGAGGATACCGGAGTTCAGAGCCTCCTGGATGCCCTTGTCGATAGAGGGGATGTACTCCTTGGGGATGACACCGCCGACGATCTTGTTCTCGAACTCGTAAGGCTTGCCCTCTTCCTGAGGATACATGTTGATGACAGCGTCGCCGTACTGACCACGACCGCCGGACTGGCGGACGAACTTGCCCTGAACGTTCAAGGCAGGAGTGGTAGCGGTCTCGCGGTAGGCAACCTGGGGCTTACCAACGTTAGCCTCAACCTTGAACTCGCGCAGCAGACGGTCGACGATGATCTCGAGGTGAAGCTCGCCCATGCCGGCGATGATGGTCTGGCCGGTCTCATGGTTGGTGGACACGCGGAAGGTGGGGTCCTCTTCAGCGAGCTTCTGCAAAGCCATTGCCATCTTGTCCTGCTCGGCCTTGGTCTTGGGCTCAACGGCGATGTCGATAACGGGATCGGCGAAGTCCATGGACTCAAGGATGATGGGGGCGTCTTCGGCGCAGAGGGAGTCACCGGTGGTGGTGTCCTTCAGGCCGACGACGGCAACGATGTCGCCTGCGGAGCAGGAGTCGATGTCGACACGGTTGTTGGCATGCATCTGAAGCATGCGGCCGATGCGCTCCTTCTTGCCCTTGACGGCGTTGACGACGTAGGAACCAGCTTCAAGCTGACCGGAGTAAACGCGCAGGTAGGTGAGCTTGCCGACGAACGGGTCGGTCATGATCTTGAACGCCAAAGCAGCGAAAGGAGCCTTGGGGTCGGAAGGACGGGAGTCGGCCTCGCCGGTATCGGGGTTGGTACCCTCGATGGCCTTGACGTCGACAGGGGAAGGCAGGTAGTCGACAACTGCGTCGAGGAGTTCCTGAACACCCTTGTTCTTGTAGGCGGAACCAACGAAGACGGGGTTCAAACCGCAGGACAGAACGCCGGCGCGGATGGCAGCCTTGAGCTCGTCGACGGTGATTTCCTCCTCCATGAGGACCTTCTCCATGAGCTCGTCGTTGAAGTCGGCGGCGGCGTCGAGGAGTTCCTGATGGTAGAGCTCGGCGTCGTCCTTGAACTCAGCGGGAATCTCAGCCATGGGCTCGGGGTAGGTCATGCCCTTGTCATCGGCCTTGAAGTCCCATGCGGTCATGGTAACCAGGTCGATGACGCCCCAGAAGTTGTCCTCAGCGCCCATGGGGAGCTGAGCGGCGACGGCGTTGGCACCCAGGCGATCCTTCATGGTCTGGATGGCATGCATGAAGTCGGCGCCCACGCGGTCGTACTTGTTGATGAAGGCGATGCGGGGAACACCGTAACGCTCGGCCTGACGCCAAACGGTCTCGGACTGGGGCTGAACGCCTGCGACGGCATCGAAGACGGCAACGGTACCATCGAGAACGCGCAGGGAGCGCTCGACCTCAGCGGTGAAGTCGACGTGGCCCGGGGTGTCGATGATCTGGAAGCGGTACTGAACGTCGTCCTTAGTCCAGAAGCAAGTGGTAGCTGCGGAGGTAATGGTAACGCCGCGCTCCTGTTCCTGAACCATCCAGTCCATGGTAGCTGCACCCTCGTGAACCTCACCGATCTTGTGGGTCTTGCCGGTGTAGTAGAGGATGCGCTCGGTAGTGG
>CAVHFE010000053.1:4373-13867 GCA_963635145.1 Oscillospiraceae bacterium | reverse complement strand
ATTCATAGAGAGCCTGTTTGAACGCCGCCTGAGCGTCACGGTCAAGGAACTTGAGCTTATCCAGCCCATCGACCGTGAGGGCGGAGGCGGCATCCTCGGCAGCCTGCTCTTCATCGATGAGAGACGCTTGCCCGCTCGACGATGAACCCGAATCGTTGGAAGGCTCATTGCTGGCGGAATCGTTCGAAACGGACGAGAAGCCGACCATCGCGGCGATGGCGATGACGGCTGCCACGCCGACGGCTATCCCGCCGATGATGAGCGTTTTGCGAAACGTTTCAGAGGAGGTGTCTACTGGTCGTGGCATGGGCGCACCTTAGATTGCCATGACTTGATAGGAGACAACGAAGCAAAGGATGCTCAAAGCAAGGACGGTGCCGGAAAGGGACAATCCCACAATCGAGCAAACGAATCCGGCTCTGCAAGCCGTGGGGCCGAAGGCTTTTCTGTCCTTGATGGAGAAAACCAAGCCGAGAACTCCAAGGACGGTGCCGATGATCGGAAAGATCAAAGCGGTAACGATTGCGAGGACACCCAGCGTGAGCGTCATTCCGTCGTGTTTTGCAAGCTGCGTTTCATTTACGCAATCAGGAGCTTTCCCTGGTTGCTGCTGCGAGGATTCGATTTGCTCTTCAGCCATGATCGTGCCTTTCGTTTTTCTCATGGTTCGACCTCTTATTTTACCACTAGGCCCACGGGCCAAACCTTGTTTTCCGTTCCATTTTCACGCTGATACGAACAAAGGAGCGCTCGCGTGAAACCCGTAAAAGGGTTTCACGGCGCAGAGGGGTCCCAACCATCAGGTCGCGCGTTTTGATTGTTATACGAGCTGCGAGCACTGAAGCCTATCTCTTATCGACGATGCCCTGACCCAAAGCGACCTACCCCCCTTCACGCCGCGCGGCCTTGCAACGAAGGCGACCTAACGCGGCGATGGCCGTAGATCTCCTGCACACCAACAACCAAATCAAAGACAACATCCCAGGTCAGCGAACGGTGCCACATGGCACCGTTCCTGGAATAGCCTACTTTTCAACTCGTTTGAAGCTAAGCGAGTTCTTGGCGATGTCGTAGGTGCAATCGACAACCACGGTCGTGTTCCCATCGTCCGCGTCGATCTCGAACTTGACCTTCTTCGAGTCCGACTTGAGGTTCAGCGGGTAAACGCCCGCGTAGGCGGACTCCACGCTCAGGAGCTCTTTCTTGCCCCATTCGTCGAACGCGCTGGGCAGCGCGGTTGCGGCGGGCTGAGGAAGGCCAAGCTCCACAAGCTTGTCGGTTGCGCGAAGCGCGACGTTCATGCTCGTGTCGTAACGGTCGCGGGGGATTTCCGAGTTGTCGGTCGAATCAGTGGTGTCGCCGACGTTGGTGCCGGTGTTCCACTGCGCATCGTTCACGCCTTTGACGTGCTCGGTGAGCTTCAGAACGGAAGCGCGGTAGGGAGTGACCTCAACCTCGTACCATTGCGCGTCGTTTTCCGGATGGCAGTAAACGCTCACGGCGTTGCCGTCCTTTTGGGTTTTCGAGGAGAACACGACCTTGGTCTTTCCGTCGAACTGGGTTCCCAAAGCCGTTAAAAGCATGCTCGTTTGGGAGTCCGTCAAACCTTTGACTTTATCCAAGTCGATGCAGTTCGCGCGGGCCAGCGCCGCATTTTCCTCACTGGAAGAGCTGGATTCCGTATCGGTGATCGAAGAGGATTCCGATTCAGCGGTGGTGTCATCCTCGCTGGAAGGGGACAGGACGGCCAGTGCGCCGCCGAGGAAGCAAACGACGATGATCGCCGCGATAAGGATGGGGACGATTTTACGGATGGCGGATTGACGGCCTGGTGCAGCGGCCTGCGTGGGACTCGATACGCAAATCCCTTGGTATTTCTGTTCATCAGCCATGATCTTGCCTTTCGTTTTCCTCATGGTTCAATTGATATTTTACTACAAACAAGACGTTTATAGTACGTCTATATTAAACTGTTCAAACATTCGGCTAAGAGCTGAACTTGTAGCAGGCATCGCCGAACTTCTTGCGGTTGGCTTCCGACGTATAGCCGAAGGGGTCGCTCTTGGGGGTCGGGAAGCTATAGAAGATGTATTTAGAGCCGTATCGGTTGCGGATGATCGACTTGAACTGACGGTAGTTGCTCCTGTTCCTGACCGCAGCGGTCGAAACGCTGCTGATATCGCTGAAGCAATCATGCTCATCGACGTATTTCGGCAAAGTGCGCTTGCCTTCGACCAGCACCTTGCGAACCGCAGCCTTCACCGCCGCAGACGCGTTCTGCTTGTCCATGTGGTACGCGGCCTTGGCGAACCAATGGGAGTTGCGGACGTAATCGTAGAGCGACTTGTATTTCTTGCCGTGAAGCTCGTAACGATTCGCCATCAGGGAGGCTTCGGCTGCGGCTCCTTGTGCCGATCCCTGCTCCTGCTGGCAAAGCGACGCAATCTTGCTCAGCTCTGTGGCGGTCAGGTTGTATTTCGTGAAGTTGCCGGAGCCGGTGACGGTGCCGTTGGCGTTGTTTTCAAGGCGATAGACCGTGAAGGTCTTCTTGTTGCCCGACTTCTCATAGCTCTTCATCGAATAACTGAGGAAGGGGTATTTAGCCTTGCCGTATGAGGAGTCATAGAACCACAGCTTGTTCTTGCCGCCTGCATCGCCGTAAACGGCCTTCATCGCATCGTAACCGACGTAGATGCGTATGTGGTTGCCTTGACCCGACTTCTTCTTCTTCGCGTAAAGAAGCACATCGCCCGGCTGAAGCTCGCAACCGGAAACCTTTCCACCTTGATAGGTGCCGACCTTCTTCCATCCCTTCGATGCGGCCTTTTCTGAGGTCAGATAGCGCTCAAGGGCGTTGCAATCAAGGCCATGGACGCCCGAGCCGAAGGTTGTGTCGGCGCCCGAATAGCGGATTGCTGTGATGACGGAGCGGTCGCAGGATGCGAAGAGCTTGGAGGTCTTCAAGACCTTATCGTGGGCTTCGTTGTACGACTTGCACCATTTCGAATCGTTGTATTGCGCCTTGCCTTTGCCGATCAGCACCTTCTTGCTTCCTTTGCTCGACCCTTGAGCGCCTGTGGCGAGCTGAACCGCCGTCGCGGCGATCTCATCGCCGCCTACCGTGCTGGTGTCGCCTAAGCCCGAGATCGAAACGAAGTAATCAGGCGAGTTGTCGCTGAAACTCGACCAGGAATGCCCCCTGCTCGTGGAGCCGTTCTTGCGAACCTTGTTGGACGAGTTGCCCTCGACAGTGACGAAGTTCTTGGCCGATTCATCGACCTCGACCACGATTCCGACGTGGGACATGCTGCCCCCGTGAACGTCGTAGCTCGCGCCCGAAGGCCGCCAAACCGCCACATCGCCGACTTGCGGCGTATAGCTGCCGTCGTTTTTATGCCTGGTCATCATGTCGGAATGATTGTCTACGAGCGTTCCGACCCAATCTGCCGCAGCGGCGCTCTTAAGCTCGCCCACGCCCGCCTCGTTTGCGCACCAGGACACGAAGCTCGCGCACCATGCCACACGTCCGCCGAAGCCCATATATTTCCAATACTTCTCACCGTTGGAATGATAGGTGCCGTCTTCTTCGCCCGCCTCGTATTCAGCCAAGGCGATTTCCGCAAGCGAGGTTGCGCTGCCGGAGCTGGAATCGCCCGATGTGACGGAGGAAATCGCAGCAACCAGGCCGCCGACGAAGGAGACGCCGATGGCTACGGCAATAAGCACTCCGATGACAGGGGTCATGGCACCGACGATCGCGCCTGTTGCCCCGGCGGCAGCTTTCTTGAACAATTGCTCCTCCTAACAAGCCAAGCGAAATGGATGCCCGCGATGGAACCCGTCAAAGGGTCTCGTTGCCCAGACGGGGGCCAGCAACCAGGCCGCGCGTTTTCGATTGTCTGACGGGCTGCGACCACGGCAACCTTTCACTCGCCGACAACGCCCCAACCCAAGCCGACCATCACCTTTCACGTCGCGTGGCCTGCGATGAATGCAACCCATCGCGGCGATGGCCGCAGACAACCTCGCAACCGCAACCAAACCAAAGACAAACCCGCAGGTCAGCGAACGGTGCCAGATGGCACCGTTCTTCCAAACCCTACAATCCGCCGCCGGATCCGAACATCTTGAACATCCAATCCTCGATAACGACCTTGAGCCAAACGCGGTCTGTCGTTCCCGCGAAGCACGCGAAGTTGCCCTTCGATGCCTTGCGGATGCGGTTGACCAGCTCGTGCGGCATGCCGTAAAGCTTTGCCAGCTCTTGCAGGTTCTCGGCCTCGGCCTGTCCGATGAACTTATACGTTGCGTTGTTGAGGATTGCCGAGCCTTGGAGCTTGATGGCGGGGTTCAGGAAGTCGTTGACCTCCTGCGTGATGATGGTCGTGCCTGAGCCGCGACCGCGCTTGCGGATGCGCTTGACGATGGATTTGACATCGTCGGCGCACTGCGGGAAGCGAGGGTTGATGCAGTTGTGGGCCTCATCGATGACCACGCGGACGGGCCGACCGTCAGCTGGGGTTTTGCGGATTTCCGACCAGGTGAAGGTCAAAATGTTGTAATACCAGGCTGCCCGCATGCGGTCATCGTCTTCCATAGCAAGAAGGTCGAAGCTGATGATGTCGCTGTCGATCTCGAACGAGCTGCGCGTGTTCCAGATTTCGGCGTTGATGCCGATCGCTGCTGTGCGAAGGCAGACCGCGACATCGTTGAACTGCTGGGCATATTGCCCGTTCAGGTAGCCCTTCGCAAGCTCGAAGCACGAATCGTAAACGTCCTTCATGATTGGATACGAGAGCTTGCGGGCGTAATATTCGGCGAAGGTCGTTTCAGTCGTGATGCCGTATTTGCCGTAAGCGTGCTCAAGGGCTGCTTCCAGGATGGGAAGATGCTTATCGTCGATGTCGAACGCGATCGAGAGGAAGTTCTTCGCGAAGGGGATGGTCGAGCGAAGAACCAGCTCGTTGCCGACCTCGGAATCGTCATCCACATCGGCGGACTCATCCTCAAGGCTTCCCGCCGCATCCTTCGAATCCGACGCCAACGCGCGGGGCTGCAAAGGCGAGATCTTCGCGGACGATGCGCCGCCGACGCTGACCACCTCGCCGCCGAGGGAGCGCACCAGGTCGCCGAACTCGCCCTCCGGGTCCATGATGATGATCTTCGACCCGTAATAGAGGGCTTCGAGCAGGACCATAAGCTTGGTCAAGGTCGATTTGCCCGAACCGGAACCGCCGACGATGACCACGTTGGAGTTGTGGCGAGATCCGTCGGCTTTTCGGTCGAGCAATGCTATGCGGACGATGCCATCCTGGTCGTCGATGCCGAGGTTGAGGCCGTACCCATCGTCAAGTCCGCTTTCCTTCGTGAAAAGGGAGTGGGCGATGGTTCCCGCGGGAAACAGGCGGACGGTTTGGTCCATTCCATCCTTATCTGGGCAACGCAAAGGCGAGGACGCGAGCAGGCCCGTCAAATGGTTCCAGTTTATCGACTTGATGCGCATGCCGTCGCCCTCGATCGCAGACCGCAGGTACGCGAGGTCGTTGGTCAGCGTTTCGGGGTCGTTGGAACGTAATACGCCCGTGATCGAGGTCATGAAGAACTTCTCGTTGGCGTCGCCCATGATGTCGAGGATTTCAAGGCCGTGACGCTGCTCGCGCTGCAAGTCGTTGATTTGCGAGGCGGTCTTACGGGTCGATAGCAGCCCGTCGTTCGTCTGACGTGTGTTGAGGTCGACGATTTCCTTGATGTCTGCGCCCGATGCTGGCTCGCAGCGGATGCAAACGGGCATGTTGCGTTCGTTTAGGAAGGTGTCGAGCCATCCTACGTCGTTTTCGCTCTTGAAGTCGTTGATGTACTCTACCGCGCAGAACTGATCGTCAAGCTCGATGTATTTCGGATGTTCCGCGAGGGTCGGGGCGATCGCGTTGAGAATCAACGCGTTGCGGGATTTCTGCTGCGGGGTCTCTGCGGGTTTGCTGAAGATTGCCATACGTCAACCAACCTTCTTCGCCAAGACCGGCGTGTTGCCGTTGACAGCCCCCGCGTTCACGTGACGCGGGGTGAAGTACAGCTGAAGCACTTCGACGATCTCGTTGAACCCGCAGATATGGGCGTTGCGCCCTGATTCCTTGAATCTGTCGACGAAGATCTTAACGTCGCGGAGGTTTTGCTTGTCGGAGGACTTGCCATCGAACTCGATGGCAACGTAGGTAGGATGGATGACCCTATCGCCGGACGTTGCCTCCTGCTCGGCTTTTGGTCGCAGCCTTTCCTCAAGCAGGCGCAGGCGGATCGCCTTCGGATTGGTGTCCGGTAAGGAGTTTTCGCGAACCTCGCGCTTGAGTTTCGCTATCTCGCGGTCGATTTTAACGAGCTGGATGTTTGAATCGATGGTCTTGGGGAGCTTCAGGATGCTGAAGGGTTGCTTCAATGCGACGATGGCGCTGCGGTTGGCGTAAGACTCATCGATTTTCTGCTCGTAAGTGAACAGGGAATCGTTGGTTCCCTCAAGATGCACGATTACGATCGATGCGCCGTCGGTTCGGCGGATGAAGGATCCCTCTATCGTTCGCAAAGGAATCAAATCCTGCGCGAAGCTCTCATGCGGCTGCTCTTCGAGCGCCCTCTTCTTTTTCTTAGCCATGATTCTGCCTTTCATTTTCCTCATGGGCTTTATAGATTTGAGTGAGCATTCATTTTACCACTAGGCCCGTGGGCCTAGTGGTAAGACCTGCGCTTCCGCCTTATATGTCCAACACCTCGGCCAAGGGCCGCTCATCGCGTGAAACCCGTTAAAGGGTTTCGTCGCGCCAACGAGCACCAGCGATCAGGTCGCGCGTTTTCGATTGTCTGACGGGCTGCGACCACGGCAACCCATCGCTTGTTAATAACGCCCTGGCCCGGAGTGCCCATCACCCTTCACGTCGCGCGGCCTGCGATGAATGCAACCCATCGCGGCGATGGCCGCTTATTGATTCACACTCAAACCAAATACAAACTCGCAGATCAGCGAACGGTGCCAGATGGCACCGTTCTTATCGTAACAAGCCTATCAAGCCGCCATGTTCCTGAAAACGGCCTGCCAATAGCTCTCGCCGGACTCGCGCTCCACATAGTCTACTGGGCGAGACTTGTAAACCTTCTGCGACCCCATCCACTTCAATGCTCGCTGAATCTCCTTCAGAAGCGATGTGCGGTTGATCTCGATGAACAGGATGATGAGGCAGAAGACGGGCAGCACGAGGAGCACGCCGAACCTCACCAAATCCGGTACGGCAGGTTGCATTTCGGTGTGATAGGTTGCCACAAGATGTTCAAGCTGGGTGTTGGTCATGCCTGCGATGATGCCTGCATCCTCGGCTTTGGTGATGGCTTCCTCCTGCTGATAGCTCAAGCCATCGAGCGCATCGTAGCTTGCAGCGCCTTCGGCGATTCTTTGCGTCTCAAGCGCATCGATGGTGTTGAGAACTTCGACATAGCCATCGTAAGTGGACTGCATTTCATCTTGCGAATAGGGGACTTTCACCTCATGCTGGATGTTGCCCGACAGCAAGGACAGGCCGAAGCCCACTATCGCAACCACGAGGATTGCGAGGAATTTAGCCGCTGGAATCCCGAAAACCGAGTATTTGGCCCGCATGGGCTTGAAAATCGGTTTCGTCTCCGCTTCGACAAGCTCGAACTCGTTGCCCATGGCTATTCACCCGAATCCTCGCTGGAAGAGCCGGTGTTGGCTGAAGCTTGATCGGCGAGGTCGAGGTAGATGTCGGAAAGGACCTCATCAGCGGTCGACGAATCCTCGGCGGCATCGTAAAGGTTGGACGCTTGGCTTTCCAAATCGTCCTGATAACCGAGATAAAGCACTTCGGAAATCTCTTCCTTGGTGATGACCTTCAACTCGCCGGTGTAGGTTTTCTGCGAGAGGTCGGACAGGAAGCCGACGGGCCATAGGATGCAAGCGTAGTCCATTGCGCCTGCCTCAAGGTTCGTGGTCTTGCCGTTGAGGACCATCGACGAGATCCGTGGTTTACGCGCGACGATCATGAACTCAAGGTCGGTGTCGGCGGAATCCTTGGTTTTGATGACGGTTCCGAGGGGAAGCCAATCGGTCTGAGGATCCAAGTCGTTGCCGGAGCAGCCGGTCAAAGCGCCCAATGCGGGGGCAAGGGCCAAGCCCGTGGCCCCCATCGCGGCGGCTTTCAAAAGCGTTCTGCGTTCAATCGTTGCGTTCATGTCATGCCTTTCTGTTTTTTTGCCTCATGGAAGCAGTTTGTCCAAGCCGGTTGCGGTTTTGATGGCGGTTGCCGCCGCTGCGGCGATGTCTCCGCCTGAATCGTTCGAGGTGTCGGTCTTCGCGACGTTGGAGATCGCGACCCCTGCCAGACCTCCCGATGCAGCTTTTGCTGCCACCGTGGTCGCAGTGGTTGAGTTCGTTGCAGCTTGCGTCGCGGCTTCGATAGGGGTTGATGAAGTCGCCTTGTGCTTCGATGCCTCGGTCAGCAAATCGCCGACGTTGTCGTACTTGCCCTTCTCTTCCTTTAGGTCTTCGGGCAGTAAGCTCTTGCCCGTGCTCCCGTTGACCGATGAGAGCGATGCGGATTTCTCGAAAACCTTCGACAAGCCGACCCCGCCGCCCGCCAGGAAGCCGATGACCGCGACGAAACCGAACACATGCATGATCCTAGTGGAGACCGTCTTGGTGTCATCATCGTTGTGCTCATAGAGGAAATGCCTGATCAAAGCAGCTACGATGGCGATGCAGGCGCAGACCGCGACGATGCCGAGAATAGGGGTCAGAACCGAATCATCCAACCATTTTTGCGCTGAAGTTCCCATAACTGCCCCTCTTATTTCCGAACGTAGTTCTTCACAGCGCTGCTTGCCTTGCCTGCCACGCTGCCGATGCCCTTCGCGCCCTTGGCTACGCCGCCGATGCTTCTGGTGACGGCTGCGCCGGCGATGACGCCGCCGATTCGGCTGCCGCCGGAAACGGTGGTGTACTGATCCACCAGGTTCGGGATTGTTAGAGCCGCCATGAAGAAGGCGATGGTGAAGAGGAATCGCCTGCCGCCTTCTTCCGCGAAGAGCCTGGTGATCAGAACCGTGGGATCCTCGGAGCTTTGCGTGCCGGCGTAGATCAGCCAGGAGTGACCGAAGTTAAGGGCGATGCGAACTAGAAGGTATTGCAGCCACATGAGGCAGCACAGGCCGAACAGCTTTTTGAGCAGGTCCCAAACCTGACTGCTCTCGTTTTCGGAAGCGGAATAAATCGCCACCAGCGGGCCGATCAGGGAAATCGTCAGCATTTCGACCTGACGGCGGATGAACTGATAGCCGCAGGCAACCACGAGAACCAGCATCAGGAGCATGCCCGCGATGAGCCAGAAGGTAGCATGGATCGTCGAATCATCGTCCTGAATCGAGCTGGTATCGAAGTCATCGCCCAAGGTCATCCATTTAAGGTCGGTCTCAACCTTGCCGCCGTTCAGAAC
>CAVHFE010000053.1:0-4363 GCA_963635145.1 Oscillospiraceae bacterium | reverse complement strand
GAGCAAGGGCATGATCGCGACTATGACGATTGCCATGATCGACTGCATGAAGAACTCTCCAAGCGAGACCTCGTTGTTCCCTCCGCCCAAGAGGATTCCGCTCGTGACGCCCTTCGCGATGCGCAGGGCGATCACGGCTGCAACGGCGATGCCCTGCAAGCCCAGGATGACGGTATTGACATAAGGGATGGTCAGATAATCCGTTGACCAAGTGAACATGGTTCCCGCAAGGGGGATGAGCAGTTCCTTCATCGCCGAATCGATGATCTCGACGACGAACATCGCCAAGAAGTTGAACGGCCCCATCTGAACCAGATCGACGATCGACAACGCGTAAGCAGGGCGGGGCACGAGCATTATCGCCATCATCGCCAAGCCCGTTAAAATCAACGCGCCGAACGCAAAGGCGTCCGGCCTGCAACCTCGTATTGTTTTAATGATCCTAGTCATCTTCGCCTTTCAAAAGATGTCGAACTTTCCAGATATTCAATTTCCCGCGTGAAACCCGTTAAGGGGTTTTACCGCGCAGGGGAGTCCCAACCATCAGGCCGCGCGTGTTTATTGTTTAAAGAGCTGTGACCATGGCAACCTATCGCTCATCGACGATGCCCCGACTTAAGCCGACCATCACCCTTCACGCCGCGTGGCCTGCAATGAATGCAACCCATCGCGGCGATGGTCGCAGACATCCTCACAGCCACACCCCCCCCAAACAAATACAACATCCCAGGTCAGCGAACGGTGCCAGATGGCACCGTTCGCTCCCTGCCGACAGTTACTTGGAGCTGAAGGATGCCTCGGTGATCCCGCCGGAGCCGCCGAAGCCGATGAAGAGGTTGATAAGTGCGGGCGCGAAGCCGAGGAAAAGGCACGCGAGCAGGACGATGATCGCCTGCTTGATGTGATTCTTCTGCTCCATGCCCTGCTCGGAGGTCGCTGCCGCGATGACGTCCTTTACGAGGACTATGACGGCGATGGTGGCGATGATCGCCAGCATGCCCTGAAGAATCGGGGTTAAAACGCTGCCCTGAAGGGTGCTGAAGATGTTGGAGATCGTCGCATCACCGCTCTTCGCATAGGTCTGGACCATCATCCCGGTGGTCGCTGCCGCCTGAGCGGTGGTGGTGGTCATTGCAATGCTCATTTTTTATCCTTTCGCTTACGCTGTTGATACCTTGGTTGGACTGAAACTAGAAGAAAGCTTGAGCTGCGCCGTCGGCGGTTTCCTCCATATTGTCGGGGACGCCGAGCGGGTCCTTTTCCATCGATTCCTTCGTCGGTGGGTTCGCATGTTTGCCGTTGTGCGCTGCTTCCTTTTCCTTTTCGGAAACCTTCTTTTGGCGGTCCTTCGAAAGTTCGAGCAGTTCGGACAGGAACGCCTTCTTCTTGTCCTTCAGCTCTTCGCCCGACAGGAGCTTCTTCGTGTCGGCGTTGCTCAGCTCCGGGGTCCAGATGGGGATTCGTTCAGCCCCTTCATGTGCGCAAACGTCGCGAGCCGCCTTTGTCTTCGCGTTGTTGTGCTCCACCGACCCGAGATCGAGCATTTCGTTGAACGGCGTGGTGTGAAGCGGCGGCAGCTGCGTGCAGGCCGGCATGCATCCCGCTTTCAAAAGGATAACGCCCTGGTCGGGGTTCCAGCGTTGCGCTTCCTCGGACAGGCACCTTTTACGGGCGCGAAGAGCGGACGAGGTGTTGGTTCGGTCGCTTGAGAACGAGCCGACCGTTTTCGACGAGGAGGTGCTCGACGTGGAAATCGTATACTCGCCGCAGCGTTCCTCGATGTATTTCCCCATTTCAGCCGTTCCCGCTCGCAAGCAGAGCAAGGTGCCGCAGTTTTCCATGATGGTAGCCGCGTCCTCGCGCTCATAGGCTGACTGAAGCTGCGTGATTGACTGAAGGACGAGCATCCAGCGGATGCCCCAGCCCGCGCAAAGCGAAAGCCTTTCATCGATGTTGCTGAAGCGGGGGAGCTGCTTGAACTCTTCGCCCACGATGTTCATGCGGACCTTGAGCCTGCCGCCTTCCTCCTGCGCCCTTTGGGTCAGGACGGTGTAAAGCTGGTTGACGTAAAGCTGCGCCGTGGACTTATACGTGTCCTCGCCGTTGGGAACGATGATGAAGGTTGCGGTCGGTTTGTCAGCAAGCTCTTCGAGCGGATAATCGGTGCCGCACATCATTTTGGCAACGGAAAGCGAGGTGTACGGGGTCATCGCACCGGACGCGGTTGAAATGAAATCGCCGAGGTTGCGTGACCCGTCAACCCTCGACATCGCCGCATAGGCAGGATGTCGAGGGTTGAGCTTATGGATTTCCTCGACGAGCGGGCTGAATATCCTGTCCTCGCCGGGGGACTTGGTGAGCTTTTCGGGCTTGCAGTATTCGGCGATCAAACGCGATGCGGTATAGAGCGTCTTCGCCGTATCAGGGCAATCGCTGCTAGAGCAAAGATAATGCAACGTCATGGTGATCAGGTTCTCCGCACCGTCGTTGAAATACGCGGATGAGCCTTCCTTTTCGCGGTCGCGGGGGAGGATGAACTGCATGACGAGTTTTATTTCCTTTTCGACCAGCTCCAAACGGGTTTGAAGCTCCTGTTCGATGGCACTGATCTCTTTGCTAAGCTCAGGCTTTTTTCCTGGGCTTTCGATGATGTCCTTCTTCAGTTTGTCGGAGCGCCTGAAAAGCTGGGCGATGCTCATTTCCTCCTGCGTGAGAGGGGCGCCTGAATGCCTTGGGCGACGTTTGCCGCGATAGGCCTTGATCGCGCGGTAAAGGGGGTTCCAGCGATTGCCCATCGACGGGGCGCTGAAATCGATACGGTTCACTTCGAAGCCTTCGTTGCGAAGATATTCGCTGGTCAAACCGTAAAGCTCGCCTTTGGGATCGAACAGGCAGACCGATTCCTTCGTCTTGCCGAGCACCGCGATCATGGGCAAAAGCAGATTGCGCGTCTTGCCCGTGCGGGTCGGGGCGAGAACGATCGTGTGCTCATCGGCGGAGTTGATGAGCACCTTGTTGCCGAAAAGGCCCATGTAAAGACCGGAAGCCTTGGCGTTCCCTGAATTCAATTCATCTATCGTCGCCGTGTCGAGCTTCATCACGGAACCGATTTCCTTTTCGGTTCTTAGCCAGCGTGAGTTGCCGAACTCGTTGTTGCCTGCTGCTGCGGGCTGAGCGTCGATGATGTCGTTCTTGGGCGGTTTGGGTCGCAGGACGGGGAAGAGCACCGCGCCGATGAAACTTGCCAGAAGCAGGTATCCGGGAACCGCTGCGATGCTGAGCCAATCCATGCTGAGGAAGCCGCTCAAGCCCTCAAGGTTCGAGAGGGCGTTGCTTTGCATATACTCGACCCAAAGGGGGAGTCCGCAAGCGCCCGCAGAGGAAAGCGAGATTGCCGCGTTGGTCGCATCGGTCACGATAGGCTGCAAAACGACCAGGTAGGCAACCGAGACGGGCGCGAGGATCGCGCCGATCTTCAGCGCTTTGCGGGCTGAGTACGTCAAAGAGGGAAGTTTAAATGAAGAAGGAAGGGCTATGCCGTGGGCGGCTAAGGCTGCTTTCAGCGAGCTTATCGCTGCGCTGCCTATAAGCCTCTCGCCAAACGTCAAAACATGCCCTTCCCTCGTTGATCGCGAGTTCGCCCCTCCGCGAGCAATCCGCTAGTCGCGCACGTTGCTGCGCTAGGTTCATGCTTTTGTTCCAGGATTCTCATCCAACGGGGCCAGGTCGCCATGACCTCGCAAATCAGCTCAATCCGTAAATCGACCGTGTTTCCATTATACGCCATACATCAACGAACGCCCCGTAAATCAACGACTTTTATTAAAGATGAAATCATCACGTCTGGTAGCTAGGCCCATGGGCCTAGCCCTGTCTTCCCGCAGCCTCAAAAAGGCTTACCGCGCAAAACCCGTTAAAGGGTTTCGTCGCGCAGGGGGGGTCCCAGCAACCAGGCCGCGCGTTTTTGATTGTCTGAGGGGCTGCAATCACTGAAACCCATCACTCACCGACGATGCACCAACCTGAAGCGTCCCTACACCCTTCACGCCGCGCGGCCTCTCAACGAAGGCAACCCATCGCGGCGATGGCCGCAGATCACCTGCGTGCCGACAACCAAATCAACAACCAAACCCCAGGTAGACGAACGGTGCCAGATGGCACCGTTCTTGTTGCAGTCAAAAAACAAGGACCCAGGTTAAAACCCAGGTCCTTAGATGCGCGTTTTGGCCCGATCAGATTCAATGAATGCTCCAAGAATCGTTGCGGCGATTCCTTGACAGCAAAACAAAAAACAAGTCCTAACCAAACCGCAACCTATCCTTGCTTGTATTTATCAAGAAAGGCTCCCAGGTCATCTCCGGGA
>CAVHFE010000052.1:0-14131 GCA_963635145.1 Oscillospiraceae bacterium | reverse complement strand
CTGGAAAATTGCTTTGGTACGAAAACGGTACGAATTTTAGCCGGTACGAACCGTTCCGGCGGAGTGTCGCGTTTTGACGCGGTTTGTAATGCTAGGAGTCAGTATAGCGCAGGCGTTATTTTGGCGGTGGCGTAGCTTATGGCCGAGGAGGCGTTGGACACCTCCAGGGGCGCTGCCAACGGCCTCGAGGTGGCGGGTACCATTCCCCCTAACATAATCGTTCTGGACTGCGGCACTCGTGCCAAAACTAAGCCCGTCGCTCTCTCCGCCGAACAGGCCGAGGGAATGGGCCACGTTGAGGCTGATCCCGAGACGGCCACGGCTGCCAAGCGTCTGCGCGAGGGGCGCTGGGGCTATTGCGCTCTCAAGCGCATCTTCGACATCGTCTTCAGTCTGTTCATTATTGTCTGTTTCAGCTGGCTGTACCTGATCACTGCCATCGCGATCAAGATCGATGACCCGCAGGGACCCGTATTTTTCAAGCAGAAGCGCGTGGGCCGTGACGGCCATGAGTTCGAGATGTTCAAGTTCCGTTCCATGTGCGCCGACGCCGAGACCAAGCTTGCCGAGCTGCAGGCGAAGAACGAGAAGGATGGGCCCGTCTTCAAGATGGCGGATGATCCCCGCATTACTCGTGTGGGCCGCTTGATCCGCAAGACGTCTATCGACGAGCTGCCGCAGTTCTTCAACGTGCTGCTGGGCCACATGTCCGTCGTGGGGCCTCGTCCTGCGCTCCCGAAGGAGGTAGCCGAATACACGCCGCGGCAGCGCCAGAGGCTTCTGGTCAAGCCGGGGATGACGTGCTACTGGCAAACTCGCCGCAATCGCGATGCCATCTCCTTTGCAGAGTGGATCGAGCTTGACTTGCTTTATATCCGTAACTGCTCGGCTTGGGCTGACTTCAAACTTGTGATCCAGACCATCGGCGTGGTGCTTACCGCGCAGGGCAGCTGATGCACATGAATGAGCCGATTAGGGTTGCACACGTTATTGGGAAGATGGTCGGGGGCGGCGTCGAGGCTGTCATCATGAACTTCTATCGTTGTCTTGACCGTAGTCAAGTCCAGTTCGATTTCATCGTCGACTCGGACTCTACCGTTGTTCCGGCTGAGGAGATTGGTGACCTTGGAGGGCGCGTTTTTGAGGTTCCGCCTTATCAGCATCTTGGTGAGTACCGAAAGGGTCTTGGTGACCTTCTCGTTCGCAACGGCTATGACATCGTCCACAGCCACATAAATTCCCTTTCCGTCTTTCCCTTGGGTACCGCTAAGAGAGCCGGGGTGCCGGCGCGCATCGCGCATAGCCATTCCACTACTGGGAAGGGCGAGTTTCTGCGTAATGCTGTCAAGCTTGCCTTGAGGACTCAGGCGAACCGTTACCCGACCGTGCGCCTTGCTTGCACCGAGCATGCGGGGGAGTGGCTGTTCGGCAATGCGCCGTTCGAGGTCTTGCCGAATCCCATCGACTTCAAGAGGTTCGCCTTCGATCCTGAGGCGCGGGCGGAAATGAGAGGCGCCTGGGGCGTCGCGGACGACGAGCTGGTCATCGGCCATGTCGGCCGATGGACCTCCCAAAAAAATCAAATCTATCTTCTGCATATCCTAAGAGGTCTTCTGGACTTCGGAGTGAGTGCTCGTCTTGTCCTTGTCGGCGACGGCCCGGACCGGGCGGCAATCGAGGTGCAGATGGGGCGGCTTGGCCTGGCCGACCGCGTCATCGCGCCCGGCTGCGTTGACTCCGCCAAGGCCTACTCCGGCTTCGACGTCTTCTGCTTCCCTAGCCGTTACGAGGGCCTAGGCATGGCTCCCATGGAGGCGAGGGCTTCTGGTTTGCCCTGCCTCGTTTCCGACGCCGTGCCCGCCGAGATCGACCTTATGGGCGATGTCCGCTTCCTGCCCCTGGCGGAGACTGGCGTTTGGGTTGACTCGATCAGGGCTCTGGCTGCGGACGGCTCGCTCGTCTCTCGCGACAGGTCTGTCGATTTTGGCTCCTCGAGCTTCCGCAGGCACGATCCTGATCTGATCGCCGGCCGGCTCCAGGACATGTACCTCCGTCTTGAGAGCGAGGTGCGCCGATGAGCGGGGAGAAGATCCAGGTCTTGCATATGGGCCTTGACGACCGCAAGGGCGGCATCGAGTCGTTCCTCTACAACATGGCCCGGAACATCGACTGGGACTGCTTCCAGTTCGACTTCCTCTGCTATGGGGAGAACCCCGTCTATCGCGACGAGCTCGCTGCCATGGGGGCCAATCTCATCAAGATGCCCTCCCGGAAGAACGTCGTGGCCTACACGCGGTTCCTTAAGAGGACGGTTGCAGGCTACGATGTGCTGCACCTGCACAAGAACTCGCCCGGCGACTTCCTGCCGGTCCTCGCCGCGCGCGGCACCGGGGCGCGTGTCGTCGTCCATTCGCACAACACCGCGGCCAACCTCAGCGTTCCCGAGCCGGTTGCCCGTCTGGGCAGGCGCGTCTTTAGGGGCGCTGACCTCAGGCTGGCGTGCTCCGGGCCGGCCGGGGAGTATGTTTTCGGCGATGGCGCTGAGTTCAGTTTCTTCCCCAACTCCATCAACCTTGCCGCCTATTCCTACGACCCCGTTGCGCGCGAGGGGCTGAGGCGCGAGCTCGGAATCGCCCCGGGCGCCTATGTGGTCGGCGTGGTGGGAAGGCTCGCCCCGCAGAAGAACTACCCTTTCATGCTGCGCGCCTTCGCTGAGTTTAAGAAGACGAACCCCGGTGCCGTGCTGGTTTGCGCCGGGGACGGCGAGCTCTTCGACGAGATCTCCGCGCTGGCCGCCTCGCTCGGCTTGGCCGGCAGCGTGATGCTGCTGGGGCGCCGCGAGGACGTGCCGCAGCTTTATTCGGCCTTCGACTGCGCGTGCTGTCCCTCGGTCTACGAGGGATTTCCCTTTTTTACTCTTGAGGCTCAGGCCGCAGGCCTGCCGTGCCTGGTGAGCCCGGCGGTGCCGCCCGAGGCGCGCGTGACGGGGCTCGTTCGGCTTCTTGAGCTGGATGAAATAGTTTGGGCGAAGGCTCTGGCTGAGCTGGCTGAGCTGGCCGCCCTCGGCGAACCTAGGCAGGGCCTTGCCGGGGACGGGCTTTCTGCAATGCAGGCCTTCGACGAGGCGGCTGCGGGGCGGAGGCTTATGGGCATGTACGAGGGGCTTTTGACCGACAGTGCGGAGGTTGGGTAGATGGCGCTTGAAAACGTCGTGGTCATATCAAACCAGGCGGGCACGGCGGGCGGTGCTGAGAAGGTAGCTTGCCTTACTGCCATTCTGATGGCTGGGCGCGGGCTAAACACCTACCTGTTCGCTGGCTGTGGGCCCATATCGCCAGAGCTTTCTGGATCGGGCGTGCATGTTGTTTGCCTTGGTCAGCAACCCACGGCCGCGGCCGGGCGTAGCAAGCTTGGCGCCGCGGTCCAGGGTTTTTGGAACGCGAAGGCCGGGCGTGAGCTTTCTCGGCTGCTTGCGAGGCTCGACCCCGCGACCACTGTGGTGAACCTGCACTCCTGGACGCATACGATGTCGACCTCGATCCTTGAGGCCGTGCGGCTCGCGGGCTTCCCGCTGCTTGTCAACGGACATGACTTTTTTCTTGCCTGCCCTAACGGCGGGTTCTACAACTATGCCGATTGGAAGCCTTGTGAGCTTCGCGAATGCGGCAGGAAATGCCGTGCGACCGACTGCGATAAGCGTAGCCGCGCCCAGAAGAGTTACCGCGTCGCGCGCTTCGACCTGCAGACGAGGATTCTTCGGAAAATGAACCCCAAGCCGGGCGTAATCTTCCTCTCCGGGTTCTCTGAGCGCGTGCTGCGCGAGAGCATCCCCTTCGAATACGACGCCTACCGGGTGGATAACCCCATCGAGGCCGACCGGGATGCGGAGGCGTGCAACCCCTCGTTTGACGAGCGGGACATCGATTGCCTCTATGTGGGCAGAATCAGCCCGGAGAAGGATTGTGGGCTCTTTTGCCGCGTCGCAGAGGCCGTGGGGTGCCGTGCGGTAGCCGTCGGTGACGGGCCGCTAAGGACCGAGCTTGAGGCGATGCACCCCGGTGTCGAGTTCGTCGGGAAGAAGGACGCGGAGGACGTCCGCGCCTACTACCGACGCGCAAAATGCCTGGTGTTCCCATCGGCCTTTTACGAAGTGCAGGGGCTTGTTATTCGGGAGGCTCAGATTTCAGGCACCTTGCCATGCGCTTTGCGCGGGGGGACCGCGGGTGAATCCTCCGTACGCGACGGGCTTGACGGCATTATTGCCCCCTACGACGACGAGGCTGCAATGGTGCGCGCCGTGAGGTCGATCCTCGATCGTGAGACCAACGACCGCATGAGGGCGGCCATCGCCGCGCAGGACTTCGGGCTGTACCGACCTGAGGTCTACGCAGATCGAATGGCTGAAATCTACGAGGATTTTCTCGCTACGAGGTTAATGGAGGAGCATCGATGAGTCTGGACGCAGGAAAGAGGATCCTCGTTTCTGGCTTCTCAAACCACCTTGCCGGCACGGAGGCCGTGATCAGGAACTATGTCTGCGCTACCCAGAGAGAGCTTGCGTACGACTTCCTCGTTTGGGAGGAGCCGACGAATTTCCCCGAGCTGTTCGAGGGGACGCGCAACCGCTACTTCGTGGTGCCCAGGAAGAGTGTTGACCCGTTTGGCTATCGTCGCGGGATGAATCAATTCTTCGAGGACCACCGGGGGGAGCACGTTGTTCTTTGGTCGAGCATGTGCAACCTCAGCAACATCGATTACCTTCGCTACGCCAAGCGCTACGGAATCGAGCGCAGGATTCTTCATGCTCATTCTGACTCCTACCTGGGGGCCGGTTACAACATCGCTCTCTCCAAGCTCCATCGTAGTGAAGCGCTTGAGCTTGCGAACGAGCGCTGGGCCTGCAGCCGTCTTGCCGGGGATTTCTTTTTCGGCGACTTGGGGTACGAACTCGTCACGAACGCCGTGGATCCGGCACGCTTTGCCTTCGCTGACGCCAAGCGTGGCTCGTTCAGGGAGAGCTTTGGGGTTCCCGCCGACGCGTTCGTCTTCGGCGCGGCCGGTACCCTTAACGAGAGAAAGAACCATACGTTCCTCATCGACGTGCTCAAGGTGGTCTTGGAATCACGGCCGAACTCCCGCCTGCTGATCGTGGGCGAGGGGGAGCTGCGCGGTGAGCTTGAGCGCAAGGCCGATAGCCTCGGGCTTTCCGAGTTCGTCATCCTTGCGGGGGAGCAGGCGGACATGAGCCTTGCGCTCTCGGCGCTCGACGTATTCGCGTTCCCCTCGCTTCACGAGGGGCTTCCCATGGCCGTGGTGGAGGCTCAGTTCAACGGGCTTCCCTGTCTCGTTTCTGATCAGGTTAGCAGCGAGTCCGCGATAACGCCGACGTGCACGTTCGCGCCTCTCGTCGATGCCGAGGTTTGGGCTGAGGCGGTCCTGGCGAAGGACGGGGGGCGTTTCGACGCCGCAGCCACAGATATGGGCGTCTTTGATATCAACGTTTCGACGGGGAGATTTTTCGAGCTTATGGTAGGTGATCGTCTTGGCTAGCATGTCTCTGGAGAACGGGCTCGCCAAGGTCAGGATGGCGCCATTCGTGCTTGCCCTTCTCGTCATCGGGTATTACGCCGCGCTTCTGGCTTCGGCCGGTAATCGGCTCGGCGGGAGCTCTTCAGAGGTTATCGAGCTGTTCCTCGTCATCGGAGCCATGGCGCTTGGCGGCGTGTTGAGGGATGACAAAGTCTACTCCGCAAGGAAGATCCACTGGCTTTTTATCCTTATCTTCATGTCACTGGCACCCCTTGCGCAGTACATCAACGGGTATTTCCCTTGGAACTATTATCTCAACGACGCCTTGATCATGAAGGCTCAGGCCGTCGTCCTCTGCTGGTGCGTGGTTTTCGCGCTCGGTGGGTGCGTTGCTAACATGTTTACCAAGCGCCGCCGAGGAACCGCATCCTCTCTGGGCGCTCGTTTGGACCGTTGCGGAATCCCGAGGTCAGCTTATCTCCTCATTCTTCTGAGCCTTGCTGCACTCGCTTTGCACGTCGTGACGACG
The DNA here is from genome assembly GCA_963635145.1 of Oscillospiraceae bacterium. Classification (GTDB taxonomy): domain Bacteria; phylum Actinomycetota; class Coriobacteriia; order Coriobacteriales; family Eggerthellaceae; genus Anaerotardibacter. Next base: position 8,073 of record CAVHFE010000052.1, on the reverse strand, counting down.
GGTCCACAGAACCTCTTCGTAAGGAGCTTCTCGGATTCAAGTTCCGTGAGCGGCGCCTCCTCCCAGGCACTGTCCATGATCGGGCATTTCGTTTTGGTTGGTATTCCGCTCTTTAGCTGCATGTTCCTTATCCTTGCGAGGAAGGATGACAAGAGCCGTCCCCTGTGGCCTATCGCCCTCGTTTTCCTCTGTCTTCTGGTGACCGTGTGGCCACCGGCCGTCTCGCGTTATCTGATCGCAGCTGTTTACGGCGGGCTGGCTCTTGTCCTGGTTCCCAGGCGGATGGCGCACAGTAGGCTCGTTGACTACGTCGTTATCGTCGGCATCATGGTTGTATTTCCCGCATTCTTTGCTTTCAAATTCGGAACGCTTGACCTGGAATACCTCCAGAAAACGATTGGCGGGGCGCTGTCGGGAACTGTGTTCTGTTCGGTTGACTTCGATGCTTTATCTCTTGTTGCGAGGATCGTGCAATATGCGGATCTCAACGGTTTGACATGGGGAGCTCAGGTTTTCAGCGCCATCTTCTGCTTTGTTCCGCGCGCGTTGCTCGCCGCGCTCGGAATCACCAAGGGCATGCCCACCGGTGAGTTGGTCGTGACTGCGCAGGGCGCTTCCTATGCGAATCTCTCTTCGCCAACAATGGCGGAGGCCTACATCGATTTCGGGTTTCTTGGCGTTGTGATGCTCGCCTTTGCGGTTTCCGTCTTTTTCAAGGTTCTTGACGAGCGCTTTTGGGACGGATACTTGAATAATGACGGCGACGCCTATCTCTCCATGGCTGTTTACCCTGTATTCGTTACCTTCCTAGTGTTTATCCTGCGAGGCTCGCTTCTCCACACCGTCATGAGGCTATACGGCATCCTCCTCGTCCCGCTTGCGATTCACGTTGTGCATCGGCTTCTGAGCGACAGGAGGCAGGTTGCGGCCCAGGGGGCTGTCGCCGGTAAAAAAGTTGCCGCCGCGAGGATGGTGACCCGTTCATGAGCCACGGAGGCTTCTTCAAGAACGTCTTCTGGCAGTATGGCCTGCAGCTTCTAAAATACCTATTCCCGCTGATCCTCGTGCCCTACCTTACAAGGGTTCTTGGGACGGAGAGCTACGCCGTGTATGCGTACGTCCTCTCGTTCATGGGCGTGATGCAGACCATCGCCGACTTCGGGTTCGGGCTATCCGGCACGAAGAAGGTGGTCGAGCTGAAGGGGGACCCGAAGGCACTTTCCAGGCTGGTTGGTGCCATCGAGATGGCTCGTCTCATGCTGCTGGTCGTCCTGTTCGCGGCAACCATGGTCATTTCTCAGTTCATCCCCATCATGGCGGCGAACCTCGTTTATGTTGCCTGGGCTTTTCTCGCTACGGCCGGGAAGTCGATTCTTCCCGATTTCCTTTTCATGGGTTTCGAGAAGATGGGTCCGCTCACCACGCGCTATTTCGCCTCTAAGGGCGTGCAGGTTGGCCTTACGCTGCTTTTCGTGCATGGGCCTGAGGACCTTGTCCTCGTGGCGGTGGCAGACGTGGTGTCCGAAGTGGTTGACGTGGCCTGGAGCTTTAGGGCACAGAAGCGGATGTTCGGCGTGGGCATCTCGCGACCGACATTGAGGGAGAGCCTCGAGGAGCTGCGCGTCTCGGCCATCTACTGCGTTTCCAACGTGAGCTCCTCCCTCTTCTCCGGTTTCACCACGGTAATCATCGGGCTTGCTTTGACCGACAACACGGATATCGCGTACTGGTCTCTCACCCTCACGACCGTTACGGCTGTGCAGGCGCTGTATTCGCCTATTGCAAACAGCCTTTATCCCCACATGCTGGGGAGCCGCGACTTCGGTTTCGCCCGTAAGCTGGCGCTTGCGGCTGCCCCGGCCCTTGCGGTGGGGACGGCTGCCTATTGTCTGTTTTCTGAGCAGATCATGGCCATCCTGGGTGGGCCGGAGTTCATCGCCGGCGCCCGTGTGATGTTGATGATCTCTCCTGTTCTGCCTATCTCGTTTTACACGATCTTGATCGGCTGGCCCGTTCTGGGCGCCATGGGGCGGGTAAGGGAGCTTACCGCGTCCACGGTCGCCACGGGCGCCTTCAACGTGGTAAGCATGTTGCTTTTGTATCTTACCGGGCGCGCGACGCTTGAAACAATTTGCTTTATGCGGTGGATCGTCGAGGCGGTGCTTCTGGGTGCGCGCGGGTTCGCTCTTGCGATGGCGGTCCGTGATGAGAAAAAGAGGGGGAGGGGAGAATGCGGTATTTAACTACAAATGAGATACAGGGTGCCTTGCTTGAGATGATCACGGTTTTCGATGCCTTTTGCGGGCGCGAAGGACTCCGCTATTCTCTTGCCGGCGGGACGCTGCTAGGCGCTGTGCGACATAAGGGTTTCATTCCTTGGGATGACGATATCGATCTCGCCATGCCTCGCCCCGATTATGAGAGGTTTGTTTCCCTCGCTACAGCTGGTCGGCTGCCTGAAGGCTACTCGGCAACCACTGTGACGGGCGATTGGGCGCATCCCGTCCTTATCAAATTCTGTAACGACTCGATTGGTGTTAGCGTGCCTTGGCAGGGCGGCGATAAGCTCCTATGGCTGGACGTACTGCCCATCGATGGCCTGCCAGACGACTGCACGGTATTGAGCGACCGATTCAGTGTTGCCGAGAAGCTTCGTAGGCTGATTTATTTTTGCACTGCGGACAGACATCAGGGGACTACGGGGCTTAAGCGCCTGCTCAAGTCGGTTCTCGTTCCCCTTTCCAATGTCGTCGGGCTGCTTTCTTGGGCAGGAGGACGGCTTGATTCCCTTGCTAAGCGAACAGCATTTGGTGAGACTCCTTGGGCTGGCGCGCTCACCTGGGGTCTTTACGGTTCGGGTGAGCGCTATCCGATTTCCGGGTGGGAGGAAATGACGCTCCTCGATTTCGAGGGATTGAAGCTTCCTGCCATCGGCTGCTGGGACGACTATCTGCGCGGCATCTACGGCGATTACATGAAGCTGCCGCCGGAAGACAGGCGCGTCACGCATGAAATGAAAGCATGGAGGATCAACCAATGAACGTGGCAATAATCATCGCGGGCGGCGTGGGCTCGCGCATGGGGCAGGAGATCCCTAAGCAGTTCATCAACGTGGGCGATAAGCCCGTAATCGTGTACACGCTGGAGGCTTTCCAGAAGCACCCGCTCATCGATGCGATCGAGGTCGTGTGCATCGACGGCTGGGAGCAGGCGCTCCGCGCCTACGCCAGGCAGTACGGCATCGACAAGCTGGAATGGGTGACAGGCGGCGGCGCCTCCGGCCAGGAGTCTATCCGCAACGGCGTGTTCAGCCTGGAGGGCGAGCTTTCCGAGGACGACATCTGCCTGGTGCACGACGGCGTTCGCCCGATGCTCGATCCCGACGTGATCACCGACGTCATTCGCGTGGCGCAGGAGCACGGCAACGCCGTGACCAGCATGCCCTACAACGAGCAGATCTTCCTGGTGGACGAGAACGATCCCAGCACTACCACGCAGTATATCCCGCGCGAAACGCTACGTCGTGTGTCCACGCCGCAGGCCTATCGCTTCGGCCTTCTGGACTCCAAGTACCACGAGGCGTTCGAGCGTGGCATCGGCATCGACGGGTCTAACTACACGAACACGATGATGGTGCAGCTGGGCGTGCGGCTTCATTTTGCCGCTGGATCCGACCGCAACATCAAGCTGACTACGCCCGAGAACCTGGATTTCTTCAAGGCGTGGGCCCTCGATAGGAGGTAGAGTCGACATGGTGTACACCGACTCATATCTCCAGGGGCTTCTGGACTGCGCCAGGGATCGTGGGAACTTGGGTGAGCTTTCCGGTAAGACTGTCCTGATTACCGGTGCGTCCGGCCTTGTGGGCTCCGCGTTGGCGGACGTCCTGCTCGAGGCTAACCGGGAGCTGGGGCTGGGCTGCGAGCTTGTTCTGGCTGGCAGGAGCGAGGAACGGCTCCGTGCGCGTTTCGCCTACTGGGGCGACGACACGTGGCGCTTCGCCGCGTACGACAATGGCAAGTCCGTCGAGTTCGACTTCAAGGCAGACTACATCTTCCACTGCGCGAGCAACGCGCACCCCAGGGCGTACTCTGAGCAGCCCGTCGAGACTCTTGTGGGCAACGTGGCCGGCACCGACTCTATCTTGGCCTATGCGAGGGACTGCGGCGCCAAGCGCGTTGTTTACGTTTCTTCCAGTGAGGTGTACGGGCCGCGTGACGGATTGGAGCCCTACCGCGAGGACGAGCAGTATCCGATCGATTCCCTCTCGCCGCGATCCTGCTACCCCGCTTCCAAGCGCGCCTGCGAGACACTGAGCGCATCGTACCTTACCGAGTACGGCGTCGACTCCGTGATCGCCCGCCCCGGCCACGTGTGGGGCGCCACCTGCACGGCTAGCGACTCCCGCGCCCATGCGCAGTTCGCCCGCGAGGCGGCCGCCGGACGCGACATCGTTATGAAGAGCGCGGGTTCCCAGCTACGCTCTTATGTGTACTCCACCGACTGCGCTGGTGCGCTTCTGGCCATCTGCCTTGATGGCGCGACGGGGGAGGCCTACAACGTGGGTGCCCCTGGGTTCACCTGCACGATCCGCGAGCTTGCCGAGGCGTTGGCAACCGCTGGCGGCGTAAAGATCGTCCGCGACTATCCGTCCGAGCAGGAGGCGGCTGGGTACAACCCGATGTCTTGCTCCGCGCTCGACTGCGGGAAGCTTGCGGGGCTTGGGTTTAAGTCCCGGCACAGTCTCAGGGATGCCGCGCTGGAGACGGTGTCTTTGCTCGGCGAGGAGGTTCGCAGATGAGTTTTAAATCTATTACCAGGAGAGCTGTTAAGTTAGCTCAACCCTCACGACTTTTCAGGGGCAGGATGAGAATTGGCGTTTTGTCGCGCTTGGACGGGTTTTGCATTGGTCGGGGCACCTCGATCGCGAACGGGTGCGAGTTCGTTGACGGGGCAAAACAGCAGATTGTCGACCTCGGGGAGCGCGTTGATATAAGGCAAAATTGCGTCTTCTACATCGGCGAGATCCATATCGGTGATGACACGTTCATCGGTCGGGACTGTTTCTTTCATTCGGGCATCTTCCACGCCGATGCCGACCCGGGTTCGGTAACGATCGGGAGCCGCTGCGACATTGCCCCTAAGGTCACGTTCCTTTGCGGAACCCACAAAATGGGGGGGGCGGCCAGGCGCGCCGGCGCGGCCTTATCGAAGGACATCGTGGTCGGCGACGGCGTATGGATTGGCAGCAATGCCACCATCCTTCCCGGCGTGCATATAGGCTCGGGGTCCGTCGTGGGCGCGGGCGCCGTTGTCGCGAAGGATGTGCCCGATAATTCTGTTGTCGTTGGGAGTCCCGCGCGGGTGATAAAGAACCTCGATTAAGGGTGACGACCGTAACCGGAAAGGATTCTCGATGATGAGGAACGGATCACTGCGCGATACCCCTGAAATAGATTTTGCTGATGGCCCGCTTGTCTCGATCATTGTCCCCGTATACAACACCCCTGAAGATCCGCTCAGACGGTGTATCAGATCGCTGCTCGCGCTTGATTACGAGAACGTTGAGTTCATCGTGGTTGACGACGGCTGTGATGAAGACTGCGTAGCGGTCCTTAAGGATGCATTGGCGGCTGAGACTCGTGCCCGTATTGTCGCGGGTGGCCATAAAGGGGTCTCGCATGCGCGCAACGTCGGTATCGACGTGGCTCGCGGTGAATGGCTTGCCTTTGTTGACTCTGATGATGAGGTCGAGCATTGCTTTGTGTTTGATGCGCTTAAGGTGGCCCTGGCGGAGGGTGTTGACCTTGTGTGCGGTTGCAATACCTGGCTTTTTAGCGGCGATACGCCGGATAAAAATAGATTCGGGGGGGGGTTCTTCGTCCTAGACGACGCGGGCTGCCTAGAGGCTGCGGGGATGCAGATGCTGGGCAACCTGAAGTTCGGGTACCCCTTCCTGCCTGATTTCGGATGCCGGACGCTGCATGCCAAGCTTTTCAGGGCTGAATGCCTCGGCGCACTTAGGTTCCATGAGGGTGTCCCTATTAGCGAGGACACACTTTTCAACTATCAGTTCATCAAGCATTGCCGATCCATAGCGATGGTCGATGCGCTCTGGTATCTCTATTACCAGTACGAGGGTTCTGGGGCACATTCGACCGACCTCACGCTATGGAAGAAATCGGTGGACGGGATTCTCGAGAGTCGTGAGGTGGGGGAGTCCTGGGTTCCGTTCTTTTCGCGTTGCGCGTTCATGTCTGTGCAGCTTGTTTGGCTTTTTGCGCAGACGCTTGGTCCATTGGATGCTTTGGTGAAGGGGAAGGAGTTCATTTCTTACGTTGGTGCGCGCGGTTGCTTTGCTGATGAATGCTTCGAGGGCTATGAGCTTACGTCTCGGCTTAATCGCTATATCCGGCTTTGCAAGCGTGGCCACTACGGGCTCGCATGCTTCTGCGAGGGCTATAGGGGTGTCGTTAAGAAATTGCTTGGTCTCAGCAGGGCGCGGCTGATAGATCCGAGAGATGTCTAGCCTCAGGCTTTCTTCTTTGGGAGCCTCGTCAGGATTTTAGCGGGTTCGCGGAGGGTATGCTGCAATCGGGCGTTTCTGTGGCTAAGGTTGGTTGCCGTTCTCAGCCATCCACCGAATAATACACCGCCTCCCAAAGGGGATGCCGAAGCCGCTCCTGCCCGGCGGTATCCTAGCCTCCCCTCATTCCCCAAACACACCCAGGAGGCGCCGTTATGCCCACGACCTACGCGCTGCTTTGCCGGACGCTGACGACGCTGTTCGAGACCAAGACCATCCGGGTGGGCGCCTTCGAGGGGCGCGGCCGCAGGCGGCTGGACATACCGGCCGACTACTTCAGCGGCGACCGCCTGCGCCGTGCGCACGACAAGCCCGTGAACGTGCTGTGCGGCCGGCGGGTGATGGAGCTTGCGGGGCGCGTGCTGGACGGGCGCAGCGACTACGACCCGTGCGCGTTCTCGCGCGCGGTGAGGAATCTGGTGTACGACCTGTACGGCGTGGAGACGGGCGACTTCGTGATAGACGGGGAGGACGACCCCGACCGCAAGGAGAAGGCCAAGGCGCAGAAGGCTCTGCTGCGCCGACTGCTCACCGACGCGGTGGGCGAGGCGATCGTGGACGACGAAGCCGGGGCGGCGGCCCTGCGCCAGGTTGCCGCCGACCAGCGCGGCAAGCTGGGCTGGAAGGCGCCCGCGCCCGTGCGGGGCGGCTACGCCTACGGGGTGGAGCGCTTCGAGTTCCGCAGCGGCGACGTGGGTTACGACGGTCTGATCGCCGGCGCCGAGCGCTGCATCGACGTGCTGCACTTCTGCGGCCAGACCTGGACGAACACGCACGCTGAGTTCCTGCGCGACGCCCTTGCGCGCCCCGGCGTGGAGATGCGGGTGGGGCTGCTGGACCCCGCGAGCCTCTTCTTTTCGCCCTTCGCCGAGTACATCGGCAACGACCCGGCCACGCTTGCCGGCAAGACCGCCGACGTGGTGGCCATGTGGCAGGACCTCGCGAGGCGCGCCGCCAAGGCGGCGGCCCGGCGCGGTTGCGAGCCTGCCCACCTGATGCTGTACCTGACCCGCGACTTCCCGGCCAAGGCGCTCTACCGCTTCGACGAGCGGATCGTGGTGTGCCCCAAGGTGAACACCCGCGCCAAGGGCCAGTTCATGACCTACACGTGCGCCGACGACGGCCACGAGAAGTGCGCCTTCCGCGTGCTTGCCGACGAGATGGACGTCGTCTTCTCCTCCGCGCGCCTGGCGTGGGATTCCTACCGCCCGGCGGATTTCCCGGCTCTGGACGCGGAGCTGCGATCGCCGCTGCGCCGCAGGTGAGGGCGCGTTTTTGCCGTGCGATTCCCGGCTATTCCCGTTAACCGACGCTTCCATCCCGCCTGTGCGGCTGGCAAGCTGAAAGCACGGAGAAAAGGGCATGGGGACGATCGCGGGGCTGTCGCGGTCTGCGCGCTTTCGCGACGGTTTGTGACGCGGGCGTAGCATTGGCCCCAGAGCGCTTGAAGGCGAAGAGAAAGGGGCGCGAAGATGGCTGGTGTTCGT
>CAVHFE010000051.1:0-14197 GCA_963635145.1 Oscillospiraceae bacterium | reverse complement strand
CGGCGCGCATGTGAGCAAAACCTACTTCGCCCAGCATCAGCTTGAGGAATTGAATCCCAACAATACCGTTTTCCAGGAGCTCGATGGCGTGGCTCCCGGCTGGAGCATTTCCCAGGTTCGCACCTTGCTTGGCTCCTTCTTGTTCCGTAACGATGATGTTGACAAGCTTGTTGGCGTTTTGTCGGGCGGGGAGAAGTGCCGTCTTGCGCTTGCCAAGATGCTCGTTGCGCCGCGGCCTTTGCTTTGCTTGGACGAGCCCACTAATCATCTTGATATTGCAAGCGCCGACATCCTCGAGCAGGCTTTGTCGCATTTCGAGGGCACCATCGTTCTGATTACGCACGATCGTCATCTTATTCGTTCCGTGGCGAATCGCATCATCGAGGTCAAGCCTGGCAAAGTCACCTCCTACGAGGGCGATTATGACTACTATCTGTTCAAGAGCGGTCAGCTCAACGAGGTTGAAGAGGCTACCGAGAAGAGGGAGCTCTCCAACGAGCGTGCCGGTGTTGCGGCAACCGCAGCAAAACTCCCCAGCGAGCGCAAGTCCAAGGAGCAGAAGCGTGCGGAAGCGGAAGCGCGCAATCGTGCTTATGCGGCTTTGAAAAAGCAGCGCAAGCGCATTGCCGAACTGGAGCGGGCTCTGGAGGTCGAGGGCGCGCGCATGGACGAGATCATGCTGCTTTTGGCTGATCCGGATTTTTACACCAATGAGTCGTCTTCGACCGACATCATTCGCGAACATTCGATGCTGAAGAAGAGCATGGAAGAGCATGAAGAGGAATGGATGCTTCTTTCGGAGGAAGTTGAGGAACGTTTGAAGAGCGAGGGCTTGTCGTAATGGGTGTAGATCTGCATGTTGTTTTGTTTGAGCCCGAGATTCCTCAGAACACGGGAAACATCGCTCGTACCTGTGCGTGCATTGGGGCGACTTTGCACCTTGTTGAGCCTATGGGCTTTCGTGCGACGCAGCGTAACCTGATGCGTGCCGGGCTTGATTATTGGGATAAGGTTGAAATCGTGCGCCATGCCTGTACGGAGGCTTTTCTGTCTGAGCACGCTGATGATGCGCTCCTCTTCTTCACTGGAAGGACCGATCGTAATTTCTTCGATCTTAATGTTCCCTCGTTCGTGCCTGACGGATCTTTGTACTTGATTTTCGGCAGGGAGTCGCGCGGAATCGACCCTGAAATTCTAGATGCCCATGCAGGCGAATGCGTTCGTATTCCCATGAGGGACGAAATCCGCTCCCTTAATTTGTCGAACGCTGTGGCGATTGCCTCGTATGAGGTTTTGAGGCAGTACGGTTTCTGCGGTTTGGCTTAAACGCACGCGCCTGTCCTCGATTTCTTGGGTGATTGTTTTTGCTCGATTGTTGATGGATTTTGCGCGTTAAGCCTAATCTCGGATTCTTTTCGTTATAAATTTGAGCCCTTCGTTTAACTATCTAGGAAGATGTTCGAATGTTCGATTCAAGCCTTATATACGACCTTTGGTATTACGGGATTGAAATCCTGGCGTTCATCTGCGCCATCACCTTCCATGAGTTCATGCATGGTTTCGTGGCATTCAAGCTGGGCGACCGTACTGCTGCGCGCAACGGGAGGTTGAGTTTCAACCCGATTCGGCACGTGGACCCTTTCGGCACGCTAATCTTGCCCGCCCTGCTTCTGCTTGCGGGCATGCCCGTTTTCGGCTATGCAAAGCCAGTACCTTTTAATCCAAACAATTTCAAGGACCCGAAGAAGGGCGAGCTTTACGTTGCTTTGGCGGGGCCTTTGGGCAATTTGCTCTTGGCTGTTATTGGCGCTTTGCTTTTGCTTGGAAGTGCCGGCGTGGTTAGCTTGCTGCCTACGGTTGCGGCTGTTTATCTGCAGATGTTCTTGCAGATGCTCATCATCATCAATCTGTATCTGATGTTCTTCAACTTGATCCCCATTCCGCCACTCGATGGCGCCTCTATCGTGGTTCCCTTTATTCCCGATGAACACATGGATACCTATTACACGATTCAGCAATATGCTCTTCCGGTATTCATGATTGCGATTATTCTGCTTCCTCAGGTTTTCAACGTTGACCCGATAGGCTGGTACCTAAGTGTAACCGCGGGCAACGTTTATCATTTGCTAGTAGGTTTGATTTAGTTTTCGTTCGCTTGGTTTTATTCGTGCGCGCCGGCTTAGGAGGTTGAAGTGTCGTATCGTGTTCGCATCGAGAGCTTCGATGGCCCTTTCGATCTTCTTTTGTATTTGGTTAGCAGGCAGAAGGTCGATATCGGTTCTATTGCCATCTCCGAGATTGCCGATCAATACTTAGCGGAAATCGAGCGCATGAAGAAGGTCGATCTTGACGTTGCAAGCGACTTCCTTCTTGTGGCGGCCACCTTGTTGGAGCTCAAAGCCGCCAGCTTGATTCCGGAAGATGATCCAACGATCGATGCCGACTTGGACGAGCTTACGCCCGATCAAATGCGTGACATGCTCGTTGATAACCTGATCGTTTACAAGAAGTTCAAAAATGCTGCAGGCGCCCTGTCGGCTCGTCTTGAAGCTCAGTCGCGCATGCATGCAAGGCCGTTCGGCCCCGACCGCTCTCTTCTTAGTTTGGTTCCGGATTATCTTAAGGGCACTACCGTGGACGACCTGGGGCGTTTATGCGCTCAGTGTTTTGCCCGCAGGGACGTTTTCCTGCTTGAATCGGAGCACATTGCGCGCAAGGTTATCTCTCTTGAGGAGCGCGTGGGCGAGATATGTGATTTTATGGCAAGGCGCAGGTCCACGAGCTTTTCCGAGCTTATCGCGCAATCCGGTAGCGATTCCGCGACCATCGTCGTTACCTTCCTGGCGCTTTTGGAGTTATTCAAGCGTCGGCGGGTCGACCTGGTTCAAGATGAGCTGTTCGGAGATATCGACGTCACGCTTATTGAAGAGGAAGAGCTGACTGCTCAGATGGCAGTTGCCGGTTCTGAGGCCTGATTGTGAATGTGCAAGGAGAGCACCATGTTTGAAACTTACAGCGACAAGGAGCTTCAGGCTGCCATCGAGGCGATGCTTTTCGTCTCCGAGGAGCCGGTGAGCCTTCTTTCCTTGGCAGACGTTTTACAGTGCGAGCCAGCTCGGGTGAGGTCGGCTTGCTCTGAATTGCAGCAGCGTTTGGTGATGGAGGATCGAGGCGTCCAACTGAGCGAGACGGCGGGTGGCTTTCGCCTGGTCACCCATCCTCGTTATCACGAGCTTATCGAGCGTTACGTTGTTTCCTGGGACACGCGCAAGCTCACGCAAGCGGCGCTTGAGACTTTGGCCATCGTTGCTTATTGCCAGCCGGTGACGCGCAACGGAATCGCCAGCGTTCGAGGTGTGAATTCCGACAGTTCGGTCAACTCCCTTATGGAAAAGGGTTACCTTAGGGAGGTGGGTGTCCAGGACGCGCCCGGAAACCCAGTTCTTTATGGAACGACGAAGGCTTTCCTCGACCGTTTCGGATTGAATTCCGTGTCCGACTTGCCTGAGCTTGAGAGTTTTGCCCCCGACGAGGAGACCCGTTCCTTCATTGCCGAGCGTTTAAACATCACTGCAGCGGATTCCGCTTTGGAGATTCCTTCCGAACTTTCAAGCGAAGAGGAGGAAGCTCCCGCTTTGCCCGAGACGATGCAGGATGCGATGCAGGCTATGCTCGACGAGGCGCTCGCGCAGGCTTCCGGTGCGGTTGAGAAAATCGATTTCGACACCCTTGTTTTCGAGGAAGATTAGCATGGGCATGAAAGGCGAAAGCATCAACGAGCGCTCAAGCGCGAGTGATACCCAAGTGGGAGTGCCTGCCGAAAACTCCATACCCTTGCAAAAATACCTTGCACGTGCTGGCATCGATTCGCGTCGTAAATGCGAGAACCATATCCGCGAGGGGAGGGTCGCCGTTAACGGAGCCGTGGTTACCGAGATGGGTTTTCGTGTTGTTCCCGGCGTTGATGAGGTCTTTTTCGACGGCCGCGAAGTGGCACCGAAGGGCCGCTCGGTTGTCATCATGCTCAACAAACCGGCAGGTTACGTCACCACCATGTCGGATGAATGGGGGCGCCCTATTGCCGCCGAGCTTGTTCCTGTTGACGAATATCCAGGTTTGTTTCCCGTCGGCAGACTCGATCAGGATACGACTGGTCTGCTCCTGTTCACCAACGACGGAGAGCTGGGACAGGGCTTGCTCCATCCGGCGCATCATGTGGACAAAACCTACGAAGCTTTGGTTGACGGGATTCCAAGCCGCAAGCAGCTAGACGTATTGCGTCGTGGTGGGCTTGTTATAGCCAATCGGCCCATCGCGCCCGCCAGGGTCGAGTTGCTCTCAAGCGATCCTGCGGCTAACACGGCCAAACTCTCGATCACCATTCACGAGGGGCGCAAGCGTCAGGTAAGGAAGATGTGCAAAGCGATACATCATCCCGTTCTTCAGCTGAATCGTCGGAGTTTGGGGCCGCTTGAGCTTGGTGGCTTGGCTCAAGGTCGATATCGCATCCTTTCCGATTCGGAGATTAATGCACTTCGTGCGGTACTATAGACGCCGAACAAGCAAAATTAATTTAATGAAACGGCAGTGATTGAATGCAGACGTCCTTTAGACAAGTTGCCATTATCGGCATGGGCTTGATTGGCGCCTCCCTGGCTGGTGCGCTTGCGCGCTCTTGCCCGGAGCTGAAGCGTATAGGTGTCGATGTTGATTCCGGCGCCTTGGAGCTTGCGCGCTCGCGCTCTTGGATCGATGAAGCCTATTCTCCGGATGATCCTGCTCTCGTTGAGTCTTTGAAAGCCTGCGATTTAGTGGTCATAGCAACGCCCGTTACCATAGCGGCTTCTTATTTCCGCATGCTCGCCGATATGGGCTATGCCGGCATGATCACGGATACCTGCTCCACGAAGCGAGAGGTCATCCGCACCGCATCCGAGGTTTTGCCCAATCCGAGCAACTACCTTCCCGGCCACCCCATGTCGGGCTCCGAGAAAAGCGGTATAGAGGGCGCTCATGAGGACCTTTTCGACGGCTGCCATTGGATCCTTTGCCCGGATTCCGATACCTCTGCCGACCTCTTCGCGCGCATGCACGATCTTCTTACGAGCTTAGGTGCGCGCGTGGTGTCCCTTCCGCGCGAATTGCACGATGGGGCGGTAGCCGTTGTGAGCCATGTCCCTCACTTCACGGCTTCCTCGCTCGTCGAGCTCGCTGTGCGCCATGCAGATGGCAATGAGCAGCTGTTCCGCCTTGCTGCTGGTGGTTTTAAAGATTCCACGCGCATTGCGGCGGGTTCCCCCGAGCTTTGGACCGGCATCGCCTTCGACAATGCCGAGGCAATCGCCTCGGGCCTTGAGGAGATGCAGGAGATTCTGCATGAGTACTCCGACGCTTTGCGTAAAGCCGATAAGCAGGAGTTCAAATGTCTTCTCGAGCGGGCGGCGAAGGCTCGTCGCGCCTTGCCCGCGAAATGGATTCCGGCCTCCGAGGACTTGCTTGAGGTTCGCGTTCCCATGGACAATCGCAAGGGCGTCGTTGCTGAAGTCACGACGATTGCAAGCCAGGTGGGTTGCAACATCCAATCCATCGAGATCGACCATGTCACTTCGTCCACCGCTGTCCTTTCTTTGGTACTCACCGACGAAGGCGATGTGGGTAAGCTTTCTATCCAGCTGATACGTGCTGGTTACCGCGTTTCGTTCAATCCTATGTTTGCCAAGGAGGGTGATGGCAATGACTGACAAGTTGACGACCATCAAGCCGCTTCCCGCCCCACTGGACGGTGTGGCTCACGTTCCCGGTGATAAATCGATCTCGCATCGCGCCATTTTGTTTTCCGCTATGGCCGAGGGCACCTCTCGTGTCACGGGCGTGCTGGATTCAGCGGATGTCCGCTCCTCCATTGCTGCCGTTCGCGCCCTTGGCGCTGAGGTGAATCTTTCGATTCAGGCTGATGGGTCGCTTGCGGGCGGGATCACAGGTTGGGGCGCATCGGGCCCCCGTCAGCCCGAAGACATAATCGACTGCGGTAACTCCGGTACGACGGTGCGCTTGCTTATGGGGGTTGTTGCTCCTTGGGACATCCGCGCCAAGCTCACCGGTGACGACTCTCTTCGCCGTCGTCCTATGCGTCGCATCATCACGCCTCTTACCAAGATGGGCGTAAAGTTCGAACCCGAGGAAGCGGAGACTTTACCTTTGACGGTGGTCGGCACCCCAGGCATCAAGGCTATCACCTACGATTCGCCTGTTGCCTCCGCCCAGGTCAAAACGGCTGTTATGCTCGCAGGAACGCGTGCGAAAGGCTTGACCACGGTCAACGAGCCGGCGCCTTCGCGCAACCATACCGAGCTGATGCTTCCCGAGTTCGGCGTTGAGACCACGGCTTCTCTTTCAGCCGCGAGCGTTAAGGGCCCGGTTATCCTTCATGCCTCCGAAGTCGATGTGCCGGGTGATCCCTCGTCTGCAGCCTTCCTAGCATGCGCTGCTCTTCTTAAGCCGGGTTCGGCGGTTCAGATCGAGAATGTGAGCTTGGCATCGACTCGTACCGGTTTCATTCGTACGCTCGAGCGCATGGGCGCTTCGATTGAGGTGAGGTACGCCGGAGCCGAGGGCAAGGAGCCCAAGGGCATGATCGAGGTGGCTTACACCCCTAACCTGGTTGGTTGCGAGGTGCCGCCTCAACACATTGCGAGCGAAATCGACGAGATTCCCGTTTTGTCGCTTGTTGCCGCTCGCGCCAAGGGGATCACGGTTTTCCGTTCCGTCAACGAACTCACCAAGAAGGAGTCGAATCGCCTTGATGCCATTATCGAAGCTTTGGACAAGATCGGCGTGAGCGCTTGGGCAGAATCCCGCGATGATGCCATCGACCTCTTCATCGAAGGCCAGCCCGATCTTCAGTATCCCTCGGGTTTGACTTTCGATTCCTACGGCGACCATCGCCTTGCCATGACGTGGTCGCTTGTGGGCATGTGCGGCCCCCATCCTGTGGATATTGTCGATTTCGAGTGCGTTAAGGTAAGCTTCCCTTCGTTTGCTTCCACCATGGAAAGGCTTTGTTCATGATTATCGCCATCGACGGCCCTGCGGGCGCCGGCAAGTCCTCGGTAACTAAAATCGTTGCTCAAAATTTGGGATTTTCCTGCTTGGATACAGGCGCGATGTATCGTGCCATCGCATGGTATGCGCTTGAGAACGGGGTTTCGTTAGAGGATGCCAGCGCCCTTACCGATATCGCTCAAACGCATGTCATTTCTTTTGGTCATCTTGAGGGAGACCCGTCGCCGGCCTACGTTTTCCTGGATTCCACCGACATCACCGACGAGATCCGCACTGCGCGCATTGACAAGTCGGTGAGCTCGGTGAGCTGCGTTCCCGGCGTTCGTGAGGCTTTGGTGGCCCAGCAGCAGCGCATCGGCGCCGAGGGCGACTACGTTGTCGAAGGCCGCGACATCGGTACGGTGGTTTTCCCGGGGGCGGAACTCAAGGTTTTTCTTACCGCTTCGCCCGAGGAAAGGGCTCGTCGACGCGTTGGGCAGAACAAGCGCCGCGGTGTTGGCTCGACGGATTTCGAGGAAGTTCTGGCCGATATCGTCAAGCGAGACGAATCTGACATGAACCGGAGCGATTCTCCGTTGAAGCCCGCCGCTGATGCGGTACTCGTGGATTCGACGGTTTCCACGATAGACTCCATCGTCTCGACCATCTGCGATTTGGCTAAGTCCAGGATGTAGCATGGCTCAATCTCTTGACCGTTTTTATGATGGGTCGCTAGACGGCAATGATCGTTCGAAGCGTTTCGGCACGGGTTTTGCTCGTTTTCTAAGTGGATTTTTCCATGTGGTCGCCCGTCTTTTTTTCCGCTACGAGGTAACGGGTCAGGAAAATCTGCGCCAGTTCATTGGCAAGAAGAACGGCGCTGTGCTGGTGGCTCCGCATGTTTCATACGTGGATGCGGTCCTGCTCTTTCTTTCCGCTCGGCCGAAACAATGGGTTCGCCTTATGGGGAAGAGCGATTTGTTCACGTGCATGGGCGGCTTGCTTGGCTCCATCGTGGCGCGTGTCGGCGCTTTTCCCGTCACGCGAGATTCGGCGGACACCACCGCTATCAAGCGAGCGGCAAGGATGCTTAAAAACGGGGAGCTTGTAGGCTTGTTCCCCGAGGGGACGAGGCGCGGCAAGGGTAACGTCGAGTCTGCTTTGCATGGCGGTGCGGCACTTATTGCGCGCATGGGCAAAGCTCCTCTTGTTCCTGTTGGCTTGGTTAACGTCGATCAGGTGAAGCGCAAAGGGGAACGAGTGCATTTCCCCAGGCTGGGCATTGCAATCGGCAAGCCGTACGCTCTTTCCGCTTTTGATTTTCTTCCTAAGGAAGACCGACTGGAGGGCGCCACCTGGTTCGTCATGCGCGAGGCATTTGCCCTTTCGCGAGGCTGCTCTCCTTCTAAGGTCGACATGCGTTCCCTTTTCCCAGAGGGGAAGGATTTCTCGCGGGAGTTCTCCGATAATTTTATTGAGCCGCTCGACGTGTCGACCCTTCCTGATTACGTGCAAGGCTAAGCATAGGGAAAGGTGTTCAAATGGATTCTTTGAAAGTGGTTCGTGCCGCTTCGTCGGGGGCTTGTTTCGGTGTTCAACGAGCTCTTGATATGACCCTCCAGGCCGCGCAAAAGGGCGTGGATGTTTGCACCTTTGGGCCTTTAATACACAATCCACTGGTCGTGGAAGACCTGAAGAGCAAGGGCATCGAGGCGGCCAATGGCGTTTCCGAAGTTCGAACGAGCGCTGTGGTCATTCGTTCCCATGGTGTTGTTCCGGAGGTCATTTCCGAGTTGGGGGCGGCTGGCAGGCAGATCATCGACGCTACCTGTCCTCACGTCATGCGTGCGCAGAAGGCCGCTGCTCGGTTGGCGCGCAACGGCTATCTTGTCGTCGTGGTGGGGGAGAGCGGGCACCCCGAGGTCGAGGGAATCAGTGCGCACGCTCGAGCCGCTGGAGGCGAGTGCCTGGTTGTGGAGTCAGCGTCCGAGATTCCTTTAAGCGTGCAGGACCCGGTGGGCATTGTCATCCAGACGACCCAGCCACGTGCCAAGCTCGAAGAAGTAGTGCGCGCCTTGGAGGACCGCGGTCTTTCGCCGAAGGTCTGCGATACCGTTTGCTCGGCGACCGTGCATCGTCAGGAGGCCGCCAGTGCACTTGCTGCCAAGGCCGATGTCATGGTTGTCATTGGCGGGCGCAATTCATCCAACACCACTCGTCTCTTCGAGATTTGCAAGAGCGTTTGCAACCGTACTTACCATATCGAGAGCGCGAACGAGCTTGATTCCTCATGGTTCGAGCCTGGGTTCACGGTTGGTGTGAGCGCGGGCGCGAGCACTCCCGAGGCCCAGATTGAGGAAGTCGTTTCTTCCCTGGAATCCATGCGTTTCTAGTTGAGCATCTTTTTGCTTGTGCGTGCAAGCGGGGCGCAGGCGAGGATACGTGGTACTCTTAAAGTTCAAATTACGTCTTTTAATGTGAGGAGGGCTCCATGCCCCTGCCAATTGTCGCAGTCGTCGGACGCCCCAACGTGGGCAAATCCACCCTTGTTAACCGCATAGCCGAGAACAACGAAGCCATCGTGCACGAGATGCGCGGCGTCACCCGAGATCGCTCTTATCATCGTGCCGATTGGAACGGCCGCGATTTCACCTTGATCGATACGGGCGGCATTGAGATGGGCGATGATGACTGCTTCCAGTCGTCTATCCGCTCCCAGGCGCTTATGGCAACCGAGGAAGCCGATGTGATCATCTTGCTAGTCGATGGCTCGGCCGGCATGAATGCCGACGATCAGGAGGTGGCTCGACTCCTTCGTCGCTCCAAAAAGCCCCTGTTTCTAGCCGTTAACAAGCTCGACAACCCTGTCGACGATCTTGCGATGTGGGAGTTCATGCAGCTTGGCGCGGGCGAACCGTGGCCTATCAGCGCGACGCACGGTCATGGCACCGGAGATTTGCTTGACGCTGTGGTTGCCGCTTTGCCCGACGAGAGCGAATCCGCCGACGACGGCGTTGAGACAATCGATGTGGCCATTATCGGCCGTCCGAACGCGGGCAAGTCCTCTTTGACCAACAAGCTCACCAACAACGAGCGTTCCATCGTCTCCGACATCGCGGGCACCACGCGCGATGCCATCGATACTTTGGTTGAGCATGAAGGCCGTTTTTACAATATCGTCGATACCGCAGGTATGCGTCGTAAGTCCGTCATCGATGAAGACGTTGAGTATTACGGTTTCGTCCGTTCTTTGCGCGCCATCGATCGCGCGCAGGTGGTCGTTTTGGTCATTGACTCTACGCTTGGTCTTACCGATCAGGACCAACGTGTTGCCGGCATGGCGGTCGAGCGCGGTTGCGCGATGGTCATCGTCTTGAACAAATGGGACTTGGTCGAAGGTCCCGAGGCCAAACAGGAGATTCGTGATCGCATCGAGGATCGCATGACTTACGTCGGCTATGCTCCCGTTATTGCGATCAGCGCTTTGTCCGGCAAGAACGTCCATCGTATTTGGCAAGCGGTCGACAAGGCTCACGCCAACTACACGGGGCATATTTCCACGGCGCGCCTGAACACCTGGTTGCAGGAGATTCGTGACTTCGGCCATACGGTTTCAAAGGGGAAGAAGCTTCTGAAGCTGAAGTACTGCACGCAGTCCGGCGTCGAACCCCCTCAGTTCACCTTCTTCTGCAATCACCCGGATATCGTGGAACCCGCTTTCGAGCGCTATCTCGAAAATCGCCTTCGTAAGTCCTTCGACCTGGAGGGCACGCCTGTTCGCTTCAAGTTCAAGAAGAAGGACTAGTCAATGCTTGTCGTTGCTGGAGCGATAGCTGTTTTATTCATCGTCACCTTTTTGCTGGGTTCGGTGCCTTGGGGGCTTGTGATCTCGTCGTTGGTTTACCACAAGGACCTGCGCAGCGAAGGTTCGGGCAACATCGGCACCACAAATGCGATGCGCTCTTTGGGCAAGTTCGGTGGCGCTCTTGTTTTCCTTCTTGATTTTGGAAAGGGCGTCTTGTCCGGCTTCCTTGGCGTGTTCGCCTACAACTGGATTTTCGGGCAGCTAATCGGTGCGACAGCCGCGAGCTATGTCGATTTGATTCCCGGCTGGTGCATGGCGGTTGCTTTCGCGGGTTGCGTTCTGGGCCATATTTTCAGTCCTTGGCTGCGTTTTCACGGCGGTAAGGGTATTGCCGTTGCCGTTGGTGCCTTGTTCGTTGTGTACGGTGTTGCCGGTGCCTGCATTGAGCTCGCGCTTTTCGGCGTCCTCGTCGTGGCAACGCGTTACGTTTCGGTGGGTTCCATCGCTGCGGCCTTTCTTTGCCCTTTTTTCGCCTTTTATTTTTATTGGGGAAATTGGCTTGCCGCATGCTTGATCAGCGTTGTTGCCCTTGTTGTTGTTTGGGCTCATCGTGAGAATATCGCTCGCCTAAGGGCGGGTAACGAGAATAGGATTGGCTCCAAGAAGAAGGAGGCCTAGATGTCTAAACGCGTTGCAGTTATCGGCGCCGGCTCGTGGGGTACGGCCTTGGCTCAGGTTTTGGCTACAGCCGGCAGTCAGGTTGTTATGTGGGCTCGCAAGCCAGAGGTGGCAGACGGCATTACGAACGACCATCGCAACCCTCGTTATTTAAGCGACTCCGTTCTTTCTTCTTCCATCACTGCGACGACCTCTATCGGAGAATGCGTTACCGGCGCCGATGCCGTTTTGGTGGTCACGCCTTCGAATTTGATGCGAAAGTTTGCTACCGATATGGTGCCATACCTTGCATCGGATGTCCCTGTCGCCCTTTGCTCCAAGGGCATTGAGGAGGGCACCTCGCTTTTGCCCTACGAGGTTTTTTCCGAAGTCTTGGGCAATGCGAACCGCTTGGCCGCCATTTGCGGGCCTAATCATGCGGAAGAGGTTATCCGCGGCCTCTCCTCGGGCACCGTCATCGCTTCTGAGAGCTTGGATACGGCTCTTGCGTTTCGGGATCTTCTTGCGACGGAGAGCTTCCGTTGTTACACCTCCGACGACGTTGTCGGGGTGGAGCTGTGCGCTGCTTTCAAGAACGTAATCGCGATTGCGGTTGGCCTAAGCTATGGAATCGGCAACGGTGACAACACCGCTGCGATGCTGATGACCAGAGGCATGGCTGAAATGGGAAGGCTCGTTCGCGCATGCGGCGGTCAGCCCATGACGGTGATGGGCTTGGCGGGTGCGGGCGACCTGATTGCGACCTGCACTTCCGAGCATTCCCGCAATCGAGCTTTCGGCAAGCTGCTTGCCCAGGGCGGCTCCCTTGAGGAGTATCAGTCTCGCACTCACATGGTGGTAGAGGGCGCCCTTGCATGCAAGACCATCTTGCCCCTTGCTGCGAAGCATGATGTGGAGCTTCCCATCACCGAGCGGGTTCGAAAGGTCGTTTGGGGCGGCGAGAGCCCCCTTGATGCTGCTAATTTGCTCGTTAATCGTCCCTTGAAATCGGAATTTTGGGGCATGTGACCTCTAGCTTCATTCAGGTAAGGGCCATTCCTGTTTAAGGATGGATGATGGGAAAGTAGCTGATGGTGGCACAGGCTCTAACATACTTCGTCTACAACACCCCTTTGGGTAGGCTGACGATTGCTTCCAACGGCAGCGCCATCACTCATGTCCTTTTCGGCGATTGCAAGCTCCCGGGCCAGCGGCGGGCGACCGCGCTTACGAATCTTGCTTCCAACCAGCTTCAAGAGTTTCTTGCGGGCAAACGCAAGGACTTCGATCTTCCCCTTGAGCCAGCAGGCACCGATTTCCAGAAGCAGGTTTGGGATGCTCTTCGTGATATTCCCTATGGGCAAACCCGAACTTACGCGGAGTTGGCCGAAGTGATTGGGAAGCCCCGCTCCGCGCGTGCGGTCGGAATGGCCAACAATCGCAATCCCATCTGCATTATCGTTCCCTGTCATAGGGTTATTGGCGCAAATGGCAAGCTTGTCGGCTATGCGGCAGGCCTTCATATTAAAAAATGGCTCCTTGAATTGGAGTCCAAGCATTGTTAAGAGCTGCGCTATGATGCTCGGTGTTTACATGTTTTTTGTTTTGTGCTTGTTAAGGAAAGGGAGCTTAGTGTTCGGTGATATTAAAATTTCGCCTTCCATCTTGTCGGCGGACTTCATGAATCTTGAACGCGATATCCGCATGCTCGAGCGGGGAGGCGCCGACTTCGTTCACGTTGACGTTATGGATGGGCATTTCGTTCCCAATCTGACCATTGGCGTGCCTTTGGTGAAGCAGCTCAAGAAAATAACCCAGCTGCCTCTTGACGTGCACTTGATGATTGATAACCCCTTGGAACAGCTTCAGTGGTATCTGGACGCAGGCGCCGATATCGTCACTGCGCATATTGAGGCTTTTGATGATTCGTCGGAAGTTGAAGACTTTATTGCTCGTGTTCGTGCGGCAAAGGTTAAGCCGGCGCTTACTTTGAAGCCCGATTGCGATATCGATGCGCTGAAACCTTACATCGCCAAAGTTGACATGATCTTGGTTATGAGCGTGTTCCCCGGCTTTTCCGGTCAGTCCTATATCGAGGGCTCCGAAGATCGTGTGGCTGTTGTCTCTGAGTGGGCCCGTGAGCTCAATCCTGATTTGACGATCGAGGTTGACGGTGGCGTGAGCGCTTCTCGTACCGCCGGTTTGGTTTGCGCGAGTGGGGCGGATGTCCTGGTTGCGGGTTCCGGTGTTTTCGCCGCTCCCGATCCAGCGCATGCTATAACCGAGATTCGAGAGGCGGGCGCGGCTGCACAATCTGCGTAGCCCAAGGTTCGCCTTTGCTGCTGGGGCGTTGACGTCTGCGCTCTTTTGTCGGGCATTTTGCTTGAACAGGGGTCTCACGTTCCTTCGCTCGTATTCTTTGACTGAAGCGCCGAAGAGGACTTCATTATGCAGCGTCTCGTTGTCGGGCAGTTTGCTCTATTTGAGCGACAAAGCTTTTAACTCATCAATTTGAAGGGGAGGATTCCCATGTCCGATTCCGTACAATTACCCATCTACCTGGATTGGGCCGCAACCACGCCGTTGAGGTCTTGCGCCGCCGAGGCGATGGCTCCGTTTTTCCAACCAGGCATTGCGGGTTTGATTGCGGGCAATGGCAACGCGAACTCCCTTTACACTCTTGGTCGTAATGCG
>CAVHFE010000050.1:0-14276 GCA_963635145.1 Oscillospiraceae bacterium | reverse complement strand
GAGCTTCAAGCGCCCTACGGGGCGCTTTTCTTGTCTGCTTTGCTTGCGCTTGCTTTTCGTTTTCGGTGTGCACGCTCGTATCGCCTCGTGTCTTTTCGCTTTTGTTGGCCGCTGTTTTCAATT
The DNA here is from genome assembly GCA_963635145.1 of Oscillospiraceae bacterium. Lineage (GTDB taxonomy): Bacteria > Actinomycetota > Coriobacteriia > Coriobacteriales > Eggerthellaceae > Anaerotardibacter. Next base: position 14,153 of record CAVHFE010000050.1, on the reverse strand, counting down.
GATTCATTGGACGCGGCGGGACGCTGCTGTTCGTGACGCCTTCTTTGTTTGCTTGTTGTCGGCCACCTTCTTTCCGGGTTTAGTGTTTCGGGTGAAGTTACCTAGGCTTGCCACCTTTGAAAAACGGATGAAACATTGGGAATTTATTTTCATACTCAAGCATGGTGAGCCAGACTTAACCGCCTGCGGAAGCGCTACTGTGGCAAAATGCAGAAGTGCGACAAATCAGATGTGCTGTATCAAACTTAGTCGTGCTTTGGTTTATCTGTCTGGCATCGCCTACCGACACGAGACGCTTGGATCCTTCGGCGGGTACCAGGTAAGGAGAATTGCTTATGTCCAATGTGACCGAAATCTATGGCTCCTTGGTTTTCAACGACCATGTTATGAAGGAGCGCCTTCCCAAGGAAACCTACAAAAAGCTTTCCAAGACCATCAAAAATGGCGATGCACTGGATGTTGACGTTGCGAACGTTGTCGCTCATGCCATGAAGGAATGGGCCATCGAAAATGGCGCAACCCATTTCACCCACTGGTTCCAGCCCTTGTCCGGCATCACTTCCGAGAAGCATGACTCCTTCCTTAATCCCACCGGCGACGGCACGGCTATCATGACCTTCTCGGGCAAGGAGCTCATTCAGGGCGAGCCCGACGCATCTTCCTTCCCCAATGGCGGCCTTCGCGCAACCTTCGAGGCTCGTGGCTATACCGCTTGGGACCCCACCTCTTATGCATTCATCAAGGACGAGGTTCTTTGCATTCCCACCGCATTCTGCTCTTACACGGGCGAGGCGCTGGACAAGAAGACCCCGCTTCTGCGCTCCATGAAGGCGATCGATCAGCAGGCTCAGCGCGTGCTCGAGTACTTCGGCGAAGGCGGTCATCGCGTTATCACCACGGTTGGCGCCGAGCAGGAGTACTTCCTGATCTCCGAGAAGGATTACGAGCAGCGTCAGGACCTCATCATGACCGGCCGTACCCTCTTCGGTGCTCCTCCTTCGAAGGGCCAGGAGCTTGAAGAGCATTACTTCGGCGTCATCCGTCCTACCGTCAACGAGTTCATGAAGGAAGTCGACGACGACCTGTGGGCGCTCGGCGTTTCCGCCAAGACCAAGCATAACGAGGTTGCGCCTGCTCAGCACGAGCTTGCTCCCTTGTTCACCAACTCCAACCGCGCCATCGACGAGAACCTCCTTACCATGGAGAAGATGAAGCTCGACGCTTCGCATCATGGCCTGGTTTGCCTGCAGCACGAGAAGCCTTTCGAGGGCGTCAACGGCTCCGGTAAGCATAACAACTGGTCGCTTTCCTACGGTTCCACCAACCTGCTCGATCCCGGCGATAACCCCATCGAGAACCTGCGCTTCCTGGTGTTCCTCTCCTGCGTCGTCGAGTCCGTCGATGAGTACCAAGAGCTCCTGCGCATGTCCGTTGCCTCTGCCGGCAACGATCACCGCTTGGGCGCCAACGAGGCTCCTCCCGCGATTATCTCCATCTTCCTGGGCGACGAGCTTGGTGCCATCGTTGAGTCTTTGATCAACAACGAGGATTACAAGTCCGCTGCTGCAGTTGCCATGGACCTGGGTGTCGACGTTCTTCCTCAGTTCCTGAAGGACAACACCGACCGCAACCGCACCAGCCCCTTCGCCTTCACCGGCAACAAGTTCGAGTTCCGCATGCCTGGTTCCCAGGTCAACCTCTCCGATGCGAACACCATCCTGAACACCGCAATGGCCAAGTCACTGAAGGGCTTCGCCGATGCAATGGAGGGCGTTTCCGCCGAGGACTTCGAGGCGAAGGCAATCGCTTACATCAAGAAGACCTTCACCGATCATCAGCGCATCATCTTCAACGGCAACGGTTACGCAGGCGATTGGGAGGTCGAGGCCGAGAAGCGCGGCCTTGCCAACAACCGCAACACCGCCGAGGCTCTGCCTTGCCTGGTTGCCCAGAAGTCCATCGACCTGTTCGCCGAGTTCGGCGTTCTTACCGAGCCCGAGGTTCGCTCCCGCTACGAAGTCAAGCTCGAGAAGTACAACAAGCTCCTCAACATCGAGGCTCGCGTCATGATTCGCATGGCACGTCGCACCTACCTGCCCGCCATCGCCGATTATGCGGCTGACGTTGCATCCAACATCACCACCATCAAGTCGGCGCTGCCCAATTCCGACCTTGCTGCTCACGAGGCGCTGCTCAGCCACCTTACTTCCGGCATCGAGTCCGCTGCAGCGGCTACTGCCGAGCTGGTCAAGATCCACGACGCAGCCGAGGCTATCGAGGACGGCCAGGAGCAGGCTTACGCTTACGCTAACAAGGTCATTCCTGCCATGGACGCCCTGCGTGCCATCATCGACGATCTTGAGCTCTACACCGAGCGTAACTACTGGCCAGTTCCCACTTACAACGACATGTTGTTCTACTGCTAATAACGCTGGTAAAGCAAAGCGTGAACCCGAGGCGAAGCCATTGCGGCTTCGCCTCTTTTCGTTTAAGTCCCGCGCGTGCGGGCAAATCTTCCTTTCGCGTAAAAGAATCGAATTTGATGCAACAGATTTAGAGTTTTGCGTGCAAGGGGAGTAGAATCGCGTTTACGAGAAATTGAGAGACTCAAAGGGAGCCACCATGGAAAAGAAGGATATCGACTGGGCTAACCTGCCCTTCGGTTACATGAAGACCGACTACAGCTACGTGTGCAACTACAAGAACGGCGCTTGGGAGGAAGGCGGCTTGACGCCCGATCATTCCCTTCAGATGAGCGAATGCGCCGGTATCTTGCATTATTGCCAGGAAGTTTTCGAGGGCCTGAAGGCATATACCGCCGAGAACGGCGACATCGTTTGCTTTCGCCCCGACCTTAACGCAAAGCGCATGGCCGATTCCGCCGAGCGCTTGTGCATGCCTTCTTTCCCCGAGGATAAGTTCGTTGAAGCGGTGAAGATGGTCGTCAAGGCCAACGCTGCATGGGTTCCGCCTTTCGGCTCCGGCGCAACCCTGTACGTCCGCCCCTTCATGTTCGCAACTGGCGACGTTATTGGCGTTAAGCCCGCCGACGAATACCAGTTCCGCATCTTGGTTACCCCTGTTGGCCCGTACTTCAAGGGCGGCGACACCGCGGTTACCTTGGGTATTGCCAAGTACGATCGTGCGGCTCCTCATGGCACCGGCAACATCAAGGCCGGCCTTAACTACGCCATGTCCCTGCGTCCCGGCATGGAGGCTCATGCTGCAGGCTATGCCGAGAACCTTTACCTGGATTCTCAATCCCGCACCTATGTTGAGGAGACGGGCGGCGCGAACGTCATGTTCGTTGACAAAGAAGGTACGCTGGTCGTTCCCCAGTCCCATACCGATTCCATCCTGCCCTCCATCACTCGTCGTTCACTCGTCGTGGTTGCGCGCGATCTGTGCGGCATGAACGTCGTCGAGCGTCCCGTTAAATGGCAGGAAGTTCTTGATGGCAATTTCGTTGAGTGCGGTTTGTGCGGCACTGCTGCGGTTATCAGCCCCGTCGGCCATATCGAGGACGGCGACACCGTGGTCGAGTTCCCCGAGGGCGCTACGACTTCCGGCCCTGTTATGAAGAAGCTCCGTGCAACCCTGACCGACATCCAGCAGGGCAAGGTCGAGGGTCCCGAGGGCTGGGTTGTCAAGATCGTGTAGCCTTTTGAGCTTGGGTTTTTCGGCTTAAGCTCTTTGGCCGGGCGCTTTGTGCATTCTTCTTTTCCTTTCAGTTCAAGGAAGTGGGGATGCGCGGGGCGCCCGGCTTTTTGTTTTCCCAGTTTTTTCGCATTGGGTAAGGTCTGCCCTGGTTCTTCGTGCGAGAATTGCAAGTAAAGGGAAAGAGGGGGATATGGAATTCGGGCTTTCGAGCGAGCAAAAAGATTTGGTGGGGGTGTTTCGCGAGTTCGGCGAGCGAACTTTCACCAAAGAACAAGTGGCGCAATGGTGCCGTGACGGCGGCTTGCCCGATGCGGTGGTGGCCGAATTCGCCGAGTTGTATTTCAGCACTTTGGGTCAGGCCGAGGTGGATGCCTTCAGCAACTCGGTCATGAATCAGGCCCTCATCCTTGAGGAGCTTTCGCGTTGCGCGGGAGCAACCTTGCCCTTCCAAAACGAGCTCTTCAACTTGCAGATCATGGGCGGTTTTGCCGGGCGTAAGACCTTTAGCCGTATTTTGGACGACTATCGTAAAACGGGTCGCCTTATGTTCAGCATGGGCGTGTCCGAGCCTCATGCCGGCTCCGACACCATGAACATGAGAACCAACACGCAAACCATCGGCGGCATCATTTATCTTAATGGCTCTAAAACATATGTGAACAACGGCGAATACGCGCCCAACATCTTGGTTGCCGCTATCGATAAGGACGCTGAGCAGGATAAATATCCGCCGTTGTCATTCTGGCTCATCCCTAGCAATTTGCCGGGCATCACCAAGATGCCCATCGACAAGATGGGCCAGAAGATGCTGCCATTCGCCTCGGTTGAGTTTGAGAACGTTGAGCTTAAGTCTGAGTATCGCTTAACGGGCAACGACGGCGGATTCAGGCAGCTGTTTCATTTGCTGGAGTTCGGGCGCATCTTCACCTGCGCTTCAAGTCTTGGTATGGCGCAGGCGGCCATGGAAGATGCGATTTCCTTCTCGCGCGAGCGCGAGGCGTTCGGCACCGAGATAGCCAACTTCCAGCAAATCGCGCAGCTGCTTACCGACATGGAGGTCACCCTTACCAACATGCGCTCGATGCTGTATCGCGCGGTGTGGGCAATCGAGACCGACCAGGAAGATAAACGCTTGGCGGTAAGCCTGTGCAAGCGCTACATTCCCAAGGCGGCGACGGACGTGGCCAGTGCGGCCATGCAGATTCTTGGCGGCTCAGGCTACACCGAGGGAAGCCGTGTGAGCCGCATTTGGGAGGATTGCCGCGGCAACCAGATTGCCGAGGGCACCGACCAGATCATGGTCTACATCTCCGCGCCGCTCATCATGGACAAGTACAGCAAATAGCCAAAGCCGCGAAGCAGGGCGCTGGAAGGCGCGCAGCACGCGATACGCCGTATGCAGCGATGCTCCGAATCTGCGACATTGCAGGCGGTGGTGAAGGCAGGTTACGCGTAATCCTTGCTGACGCGCCCATTCTTCAAGGGACTGGCACCCGAACACGCTGCCTTTAAGGAAGGTTGCGGCGGAGCTGGGCTTCCTTGATCTGGTTTTCCAAGCTGGAATGAATGATGTTGCTGAAGGGCCCGGCGTTGCTCATCAGGTGCTTGGCGCCCGGCTGGTCGCACTTGCGGATGAAGTAGTACACGAAGGCGGCCGTGTAGAACTCAGCCAAGAACTCGATGTTTTCCTCGGCTAGATAGCGGTTTGCCAGGATGATGTCGATGTCGTGGCGCAGGGCGGGCAGGTACAGGTTGTAGAGGTACTCGCGCAGGGAGTGCGGCCCGGTTTCCAGCAGTGCCTGGCTGTAGAAATTGCTGCGGCGCTCGAGCACGGTGGCGTAGGCGTCGAAGAATTTCGAATGATCAAGCGAGCGGACGCCCGATTTCAGGGTGATGTAGTAAGGGAACTCGGCGCAGGGGTCGTCGGTGTCGTGCTGGTACACCAGAACGCTGTCGGGGAACCTGCGATGCAGCTCCATCCCAAGGTCGTAGCGGAAGCGCCAGATGATCAAAGATTCCTTATCGACGAAATGATAGTAGAAGGTTTTGCGGTTCTTGTTCGTCCGCTTTACGATGTCGGAAACGGACACCTTCTTCAAAGGTTGCTCGTTGCAGAGCTCGACGAAGGCGTCTGCGATCATGAGTTTTGTGTCGAGAGGTGGCATTTCTCTCCCTTCTGTCCATCGGAATCTAGGAAATAGCCCCTCCTTGCTGATGCTTAGTATACGAATTTCCTCATATTTGGGGACAGATATTAAGAAATGTGGCATAGAAGAATCGGCAAACTGATGAAAAGCGTTCAAGTTTTCAAAAAACCGCCGTTTTTCGTATCCGGAACCGAACAAAAATTCAAAAAAAGGGAATATCTGCCGTACAATAACGAGACTAGGAGCAAAAGGTCATTGTTGATGCCGCATGGTTCCATTTCAGTGCTTGGAGGGCACGGAAGCATGCGCCATCGACGATGATGTACGGCTCCAAAGAACGAAGGTTCACACAATGTTCTTCATGAAAGGGGCTGTACGTGAAGTATCCCAAGCTCGACACGCCGTTCAAGATCGGCAACGTCGAAATCCGTAATCGTTTCGTCATGCTGCCCATGACCATCGAGAAGACCGAGAACTACGCCATCGGCGAAGACCTCATCAACTTCTACGAGCAGCGCGCAAAGGGCGGTGCAGGCCTGATCGAGATCGGCTCCTGCTACGTCTGCGACTGCTTTGACACCGAGCCCAAGTACCACACCACCACCGGTGCTGTTGGTGTTTGGGACGACCAGTTCATCCCTGGCCTGAAGGCAACCGCCGACGCCTGCCACAAGCATGGCGCCAAGCTTGCCGCTCAGCTGCAGCTTTGCTACGAGTGGCGTCTTGACGGCACCCAGCCCCTGCTTTCCTACGCTCCTTCCAAGGACGTTATGTCCGGTCCCTTCGTCGGCATGCCCGAGCGTGAGTTCACCGTCGAGGAGATTCATCAGGTTGTCGAGCAGTACGGCCAGGCAGCTCGTCGCTGCAAAGAGGGCGGCATCGACATCATCGAGATCCACGCAGGCATCGGCTACATGGTCATGCGCTTCATCTCCAAGTACTCCAACCATCGTACCGACGAGTACGGCGGAGACACCAAGGGTCGCTGCAAACTTCTCACCGACATCATCGACGAGATTCACAAGACCTGCGGCGAGGATATGCCCATCCTTGTCCGTTACTCCGCAGACGACCTGATGCCCGGCGGCCAGCGCGTCGAGGACCTCAAGGAGGTCATCGAGGTTGTTGAGGCTCACGGCGTCGACGCTTGGTCCATCCAGGCCGGCTTCCACGAGGCTCCTCGCCCCGTTGCAAACCAGCTCGTCCCCGAGGGTGAGTTCATCTACCTGTCCAAGGAGGCCAAGAAGTACACCAAGCTTCCTTGCTTCCCCGGTACCCGCATCAACCATCTCGACGTTTGCGAGAAGATCCTGACCGACGGCTCCGGCGACGCAGCCGGCATGGCACGTCACTGGATCGCCGAGCCCGAGATGGGCGTCAAGGTTCACGAGGATCGCATCGATGAGGTCAAGCCCTGCATCGTTTGCTCCCGCTGCCTCGACAACATCTTCATCGGCAAGCCTTGCAAGTGCTCCGTCAACCCCAACGTGTACTTCTCCCAGTACGGCCTGCCCGAGGAGCATCCCGCAACCGACACCGACAAGAAGATCCTCATCATCGGTGCTGGCGCTGCTGGTTGCGAGGCTGCCCGCAACCTCAAGCTCCGCGGCTACAACAACATCACCGTCGTCGACCAGAAGAAGAAGGTCGGCGGCTTGCTGAACCTCGCTCAGGTTCTCAACGACGAAATCATCCCTCTGACCGCTTGGTATCAGAACGAGATGAAGCGTCTTGGCATCGATGTTCGCCTGAACACCAAGGCCGACGCCAACTTCGTCGCCAACTTCGGCGCTGACGAGGTCATCGTCGCTACCGGCCCCGAGACCTCTTCTCCCGACGTTCCCGGCAAGAACAACAAGAACGTCATCGACTCCCATGCTCTGAAGGAGCTCGTCGAGGGCCACAACACCCCCGGCATGGGCTTCATGTGGGGCCTGTCCTGCCTTGGCATGGGCATGCTCGGCGCACCCCTGCCTCTGATGCAGTGGGGTCTTGGCACTCACATCCTCGTCAAGAAGAACCTCGTCGTCATCGGCGGCGGCTTCGCCGGTATCGAGGTTGCTTCCTCCATGCATGAGGGCCGCAACGTCACCGTCGTCGAGCCTCGCAAGAAGGCTGGCGACCAGATCGGCATCATCGACAAGAACCCCGAGCTTCGTGCCCTTAAGTCTGCCGGCGTTCGCATCATGACCGACACCAAGGTTGTCGCTTACACCAAGGAAGGCGTTGTCGTCGAGGCAACCGCCGACACCAAGGACAACATGAAGACCGAGTACAAGCAGGGTCAGCAGACCACCATCCCCGCCGATACCATCATCTGCGGCACCGAGATGGTCGACAACACCTCCCTGTACGATGAGGTTTTGGCAAAGGGCATCGACGCCGACCATGTTCACATCATCGGTGGCGGCGCTCCCCACAAGGAAGACAAGATCGGCCCTGTGGCCGACGCCGACCCCTACAAGACTCCCGAGTTCAAGCGCGTTCTCGAGTCTGTTCGTGACGGCTACATCCTGGGCATGACCCTTTAATAGCTTCGAGTTATCAAGCCTGCCGGAAAGGACCCTTCGGGGTCCTTTCTTTTTGCTGGTTGAAACCTTTGCAATCGCGATAAACTAGGCACAAATTAATTTGCGAAAAGTGAGGCTCTCATGGCTATTTCAAAAGAAGAACGTGCAGCTCAGGCAAAGAAGCATCTTTCCTTGATGAAGGGTGTGTTCGCAGCGGAAACCCAGGCGGCAATCGATTCCGCGCAGATTTTCGAAGACGGCGAAGGCCGTGAGCTTGAGATTCCTGAGCCTCGCTGTGAGCAGACCGAAACCGAGGCGAGCACGCAATTCGCCGCTGCTTGCGCAGCTGGACAAAAGGGCAAGGTTTTGATTATCGACCCCACGGCCTTCACGCGCCCCGGTGGCAATTACGAGGAAGGCTCTTTTGGCCCCGAGCAGGCACTTTGCTCGGATAGCAACCTATATCCCATTTTGCAGGGCCTGAAGGCTGAATATCATGACAAGAATCGCAGCTACGGGCGCGGGATGCTTTTCACCGATCGCTGCGTGTATTTGCAAGACGTCACCTTCAACCGGGGCGGTAACATCGCAAAGCATGATGTTTTGGCAATCCCCGAGCCCGTTCGTGGGCGCGCCTTGGAAAACCATCGCTCGGAAAACGAATGCGATCAGGCTCTTGCTAACCGCATCGAGACGCTTTTGCGCATTGCCGCTGTTAAAGGATGCGATGTTTTGGTGGTTGGCGCTTTTGGCTGCGGCCGCAATGGCTACGATGCAGGCCAGGTTATCGAGCTGTTTGAAAAATGGGTTTCGGCCCATCAGGGCGTGATTCCCAAGATCGTCTTTGCGGTCCCGCGCTTTAGCTTCGAGGCTTTCGATGCCGCTTTCGGCAAGCCCGCTCCTGTGGTGGAGACGGTGGAGGCTCCCGAGGAAGAGGAAGAAGAGGCCTACGAATTCGACCCCAACGATCTTCCCGAGGGCATTACTTTCAGGTAGGAGATTGCCTTTTTCTTTGATTGGCTAATTGCGGTCTGCACAATAGACGGATGGGGGGTCTCGTTTATGCGTATTCGATTTGGAGAGGGTTTGGTTGAGGCCTGGCCGGGAAAGAACGAGCGCAAGATAATCGATTCCTATCAGCTGTTGCCGCAGACGCGGCCTGTAAAGCCTCGGCTTTCCGCGAGCGTTTTGTTGGTGCGTGACGCGGAGGCTCCCGGTGTTGCCGGGGAGCGCAATCGTAGCTATCGGATCGGGGGTGTCGACCCTGATGGAAGCCCGGCTCCTATTGAATACCCCCACGACTTCCCGCAGAGCCAGAACATTGAGGTGTTCATGCTTGGCCGCGCAAGCACGATGGCCTTTGCCCCCAATGCGGTGGTTTTCCCCGGTGGCGGTGTGGACAAACGAGACGCAACGCCGAATTTGCCCTGGTACGGCCCAAGCCCTGCGGAGTGGGCCGTTCTTATGAATTGCCGCGAGAGTGATGCGCGTTTGGCCATCGTCGCCGCTGCGCGCGAGGTTTTTGAGGAGGCGGGCGTTTTGCTTGCCGGTCCTGATGGAACGGCTACGGTGTCCACGGCGACTGACCCCGAAAAATGGAACGAGCTGCGTGGCAGTTTGGCGCGACATGAGATTTCCTTTGCCGAGGTTCTTATTGAAAACAAGCTGATGCTTCGCGCCGATTTGCTTGGCTTGGTGTCCAACTTGCAGACGCCCCAGAATGAACCGCGCCGCTACGATACCTATTTCTTCAGCGCTTTGATGCCTGACGGCCAGCAGGCCGATGGCAACACGAGCGAGGCTACGATCGCCGATTGGACGACGCCGGCACGTGTGGTTGCGCAGGCCGATGCCGGCACGTGGAAGCTCATGCCTCCAACCCTGATAAACCTTACGCGCCTGGCACAGGCGAGCGACGCGAAGAGCTTTGTGCAGACGCGCCGCAAGGTGAGTAAGTGCACCTTCCATGTTGAGTACGATGACGAGTTGGGCGAGCGCCCCGTTCTTCGTTGGCGAGAAAGTGATGAACTGATGGGCTGCCGCAGTGACTACGATGCGGCGGGCGAATACCTGCCTCCGCAGGGCTTCATAGCGGATTCAAAGGCCTGGCAGGGGGGATGGGTGCATTCCCGCATTTATTGCCACCTGAATGCCAACCCAAGCCCCATGACTTACACGGGTACCAATACGTGGATCGTCTTGGGACCGTCGCCCGAGTTTGCTGCGGCGGACAGTTTTGGTGCTTCGGCCAGTTTTGAGCGTTCGTGCGTGGTGCTTGACCCCGGCGTTGCGGAGGAGGTGCCCGTCATCATCGAGTGGTGCAGGGTGCGAAATTTGCATATCGCTGCCGTGTTGACCACGCATTATCATGCCGACCACATATCCGGCGCAGCTTCGCTTGCGCAGGAAGCGGGCGTTCCGTGGTTCTTCTGGCCCACGGAAGGGGAGGCCAATGCGCAGGTTGCTGGAGGTCCCGAGCCCGGGCGGACCGCGCAGCTTGCGTGCGCAAAGACTGCCCGCATTGGCAAAGGCGCGGATGGCTCACAGGCCGCCGATGACGCGCTGGTCGCAGAAGCGCCGTTGCGCCGAATCCCGCTTGAAGAAGGCGCTCTGGCGCCGGGCAAGACCGAAGGCTGGACAGCAGGTTTGCCGACCATAGAGGTGGTGCACGCCCCGGGCCATACCCCTGACTCGGTATGCTTCGTCGTTGAAGGGACGATGCATGCCATTGTGGGCGATCTTCTGTTCTCGCAGGGGCCGACCGTTCTTAAAAAGCCCGATGGCAACCTGGCCGACTACCTTGAATCCCTTGATAAGCTTCAGCATCTTGTGCGCGACGCTAAGGCTAAGGTTCTTTTGCCCGGGCATGGTTTGCCCATAAGGCAATGTCGCAGAATCATCAACGCGACGCGTGAGCATCGTCTTTCCCGGTTGGAGCAGATAAAGGCAGCGCTTGAGGAAGGGGTCGGCCCGACTCCGGAAGCGATTGTTGACCACGTTTACAAGGGACTTGATGAAGGCCTTCGTATTCCCGCTTTGGCCAGCGCGGCTTTTCAACTTGAATACCTGGGATTTTGAGCATTTGGGCAAATTTGAAACCGTTCACACACAAAACACAACATTAGAAAAAGTTTTGCGACTTTGTTACGAAATATTTTTGAAACCTTCTTCTATACTCGCGCAGGTTCTTTAAAAGCCTAGGTGAAGTGCGAATTGCTTCTGGTAGCGTTTATTCACCGAAGACGAAGCGAGCCGAACTCGGATTGATGAGCACGGATGGAGGAAACCTGCATGGCGCAAAACGCACGACGCGACGACCTTTTGGAGCGCGTCATCGCCGCGAACGCAGGCTATTACGACATCATCCGCGACCATCAGTTCGAAGGGCGCACGTTTCCTGCGTTTGCGAGCTTTCATACTCATGGCGAACAGTATGTGCTCACCAAGCGCGCGAAGATGTGGGAGGTCGATTCGCACGACTACCTTTTCATCGACACGGCCGATGCCCTAACTGCGTCGAGCTTGGCCGATGAGATCGAGTTCGTGTGCGAGCGCGGGCTCAAATTGGTGGAGCCCGGCCCCAACCACATGTCTTCGGGTCTTTCGCTCATCGTCATCGCCGATTCGGTTGACGACGATGCCATGAAGCTCGCCCGTAAATCCAAGTTCCGCAAGAACTTCAAGTTCAGCCTTCAGGGCTGGGCGGATCTTCGGGTCGCCGTGATCGATTTGTCTCGCGAGCGGGGCAAGCAGGTGGTCACGAACGCCGCTGGCAAAGGACTGGCCAAAATGCTGGAAGGCAATTTGGCGCTTATCGGATAAGGCAAGATAGAAAGGTTGGAGCACATGAACGCAATGCTCATCCTTATCGTTGCCCTCGTCATCTTGGCGGCAGGCTACATCTTCTACGGTGGCTGGCTTGCAAAGCAGTGGGGCGTTGACGCAAAGCACGTCACCCCTGCTCACGAATGCGAAGACGGCGTGGACTTCGTTCCCACCAAGCCCTACGTGCTGTTGGGCCACCACTTCTCCTCGATCGCGGGCGCTGGCCCCATCAACGGTCCTATCCAGGCTGCCGTTTTCGGTTGGGTCCCCGTTCTTCTGTGGGTCCTCATCGGCGGCATCTTCTTCGGTGCGGTGCATGACTTCGGTTCGCTGTTCGCCTCGCTGCGCCACAAGGGCCATACGGTTGCAACCGTCATCGCCGAGAATATCGACAACAGCTCCAAGAAGCTGTTCTGCACCTTCGCATTTCTGACCTTGGTGCTGGTTGTTGCGGCCTTCGCCTCCATCGTTGCCAACACCTTCGCTGTGACCCCCATCACCGACGCGATGGACGAGGCAACCCGTGCGCAGACCGAGGCAACCAACCTCGCCAACATGCGCACCGCGATGATTTCGCTGCTGTTCATCGGCGTTGCCATCGTGTACGGCTTCGTTACCCGCGGTCGTGAGATCCCCGCTGCTGCAAACGTGATCTCCGCGATCGTGATCATCGTCGCCATCGTTGCGGTCGGCTTCAACCTGCCCATCGTTTCCCTTGACTACACCACTTGGATGATCATCCTTGGCTTCTACATTTTGGTTGCCTCGGTTGCTCCCGTTTGGGTTCTGCTCCAGCCTCGCGACTACCTTTCTTCCTACCTGCTTTACGGTATGTTGATTCTGGCTGTTGTCGCAATCATCGGCGCTTCCCTTGTGGGCGCTGCTACCAACCTGGACATTCCCGCCTTCACCGGCTTCGTTGCTTCCAACGCTGCTGTTGACGCTTCGGGCAACGCCATCATCAACCCCGACACCGGCCTGGCCGTGGTCAACAAGGCCGCAGCTTCCGGCATGCTCTTCCCCGTGCTGTTCATCACCATCGCCTGTGGTGCAATTTCCGGTTTCCACTCCCTGGTTTCCTCCGGCACCACCTCCAAGCAGATGGACACCGAGGCTCATGCTCAGCCCATCGCTTACGGCGGCATGCTTCTTGAGTGCGTTTTGGCCGTTATCTCGCTGTGTGCCGTTGGCTTCGTCTGGGCAACTTACCAGGCGGGCGGCTACGCATCTCCTACCGCGGTCTTCGCTTCCGGCCTGTCTCAGATGCTCGCTTGCATCCCCGGCCTCGAGAACGTCGAGTCCCTGTCCTACTCGCTGCTGATCCTGGCTGTTTCCGCCTTCTGCCTGACTTCCTTGGACACCGCAACCCGCCTGGGCCGCTACATGTTCCAGGAGCTCTTCACCGGCATGGAGGAAACCGTCGATGAGGCTCGTGCGCGGGGCGGCATCAAGGCTGTTCTTTGCAACCCCTACGTCGCGACGATCGTCACCGTTATCTTGGGCGTTGGCCTGGGCATGACGGGCTACAGCATCATCTGGCCTTTGTTCGGCGCTGCCAACCAGCTCCTCGCAGCTCTTGCTCTGCTGGCTGTTTGCGTGTGGCTTGGCAACGCGGGTCGCAACAACAAGATGTTCTACGTGCCCCTGGTGTTCATGATGGTTGTCACCCTGACCTCCTTGGCTCAGACCATCCTTGCAAAGGCCACCCTGCTCGTGGGCGACGCCACCGTTCTTGCCGCACAGGCTGGCGGCGCTGCTGGCGTTATCGCTCAGCTGCTCATTGCTATCCTGCTGGTTGTGCTGGCAATCATCGTGGTTATTAAGGCCATCAAGGTTGCCCTTAAGAAGGAAAAGAAGGAAGTCGCCTTCTAATCCTGCCTGGGTGCTAAGCCCAAACTGAATCGACACGATTCCAAAAGAGCCGCTCCATACGGGGCGGCTCTTTGCGTTGCGGGTAAGATGAGGATGATGTTGAGTGAGCCTGATTGGGCCTGATGGTATAGGTGGCGGG
>CAVHFE010000049.1:0-14405 GCA_963635145.1 Oscillospiraceae bacterium | reverse complement strand
ACGCCATCCAGGCGCGCATGGACGACCTGCGCGAGCGCCGCGAGTCCAAGCAGCCGCTCGAAATGCCCTCGGCCGGCTCGACCTTCAAGCGCCCTGAAGGTTACTTCGCGGGCAAGCTCATCCAGGACGCAGGCCTTAAGGGCTACACCGTGGGCGGCGCGCAGATTTCCACCAAGCACTCCGGCTTCGTCGTCAATACCGGCAAGGCAAGTGCCGCCGACGTGGTGCAGCTCATCCAAGACGTGCACGACCGCATCTTCGAAAAAGAAGGCGTGCACATGGAACCCGAAGTACGCATGTGGGGCTTTAACGACTAGCAAAACCCATGTGGGGCTTTGACGACTAGCAAAACCAAACGAGGAGATTCAAAAAGCCGGCCAAAATAAAGTTCGAGATCATAGGAGCCAACGACGGCACCACACCGATCATCGATTGATCTTTACTTCGCGCCCTCCTACTTCTCTTCCCCTTGGATCGATTAAAGGAAACCGCCTACATGGCATCAAAAAAAAGGAAGGGGCGCTGACGCACAAGCGACAGCGCCCTCTTTCGTTCATGCCTTACGCTCGCAAAGAGCAAGCGTAAATCCGAAGCTAGTCGATTTCGTACACAAACAGGCCGGAGCGGATCTTGGGCTCGAACCAGGTGGACTTAGGGGGCATCAGCTGGTTGGCGTCGGCAATGGCGAACAGGTCTTCCAAATCGGTGGGATACAGAGCAAAGCAGACCTCGGCCTCGTGCCCGTTGACCGTGCGATGCTCAAGCGCCGCCACGCCGCGCGTGCCGCGAACGAAATCGATGCGGTCGTTGGAGCGCGGGTCATCGATGCCCAGAATGGGGTCGAGCAGGCGGTCCTGCAAAATGGAAACATCCAAGCGTCCAACGATCGAGGAGCTCTTGGTGCCCTTGAAGGTAAGGCGGTACCACTCCTCCCCCTCCAGCAAAAACATGCCGAAGGTGCCGCGCTTGGTGGGACGAACCGGCTCTTTGAAGGGGCCGACGATCTCGAACTCCTCACTCACCAGCTCAAGGAAGCGCTCCTTGCTAAGGCCGTTCAAATCCTCGACCGCGCGATTGTAATCATGCACGACCAGCTGATCGCTGGGGAACATGACGGCGAGCATGTGCTCGGTGGGGTAAGGGTTGCCGTTCTCATCGGTGGCACCGCGCTCGGCGCGACGCGTCATGCCATAGCGCATGTTTGCGGCGGCGCGATGATGCCCGTCGGCGATATAGAGTGCATCGATGAACTCGAAAGCGCGCCTCATAATGCGCACCTCGGCCGGATGATCGACGCGCCACACGGTGTTCTGCACGTCGTCAGCGTTGAAATCGTACAGGGGCTCGCGCTGGGTAACCTGATCCATCACCCAAGCGATGTCCTCGTTGGCGCGGAAGGCCAAAAAGACCGCGCTCGTGTGGGCCGCGCAGGCCTCGATATGGCGAATGCAGCCGTTCTCCTTCTCGACGCGCGTGCTCTCGTGACGGCGGATGGTGCCGTTCTGCTCCTCGCCCACGTAGACGCCGCCCATGACGCCAGTCTGGCTGGTGCCGTCGGCGGTGGTCAGGCGATACAGATAGTAGGCAGGCTCCTCGTCGCGGAAGAACAGGCCGTCGTCCAAGTACTCCTGGAGCATCTCTCTCGCGCGCTCGCAAGGGAACTCGACGATGCGCCCATCGGCTTTGGGATAGGTGACGCCGGCAGCATCCACATGCATGAAGGAGCGGGGGTTCTTCTCAAGAATTGCCTCGGCCTCCTCGTTCGAATAGAAGTCGAAAGGCAACGAAGAATATGCTTCGGCGGCCTCAGGCGTGGGGCGCATGCACTTAAAAGGAATCACACGGGCCACGTTTCCTCACTTTCGTACCTGCTAGCAGGCTAAATCGTAAAAAGGCGCACTGCGCCTAGGTGCTTGTTTGGTTTATTTTCGCAAACCAAGTTGTCCTACGGATTGCGAAGGCGATGATTTTCGGCAGGTTTAACCAAATGACCCGAAATAGGCAAAAGCTCCGACGAGCACGATGCCCGCCGGAGCTCGCCAGTTTTAATTCAAGCCAACTTGTGCAACGCCGCACGTGGGCCGCGCCAAGGCACATGCCGGCCGCACACGAAGCGCAGCCGCACCAAGGCGCGCGTCACCTGCGCCCAGCTAAAGGCTACTCGCCGTGAATCTGGTCGGCGTTGGTTGCCGCGGTACCCCAGTCCTGATCGTTGGGCCTGGGCATATGGCCGCCGCCCAGCAGGTGCACATGAAGATGCTTGACGCTCTGGCTTGCATCCTCGCCGGTGTTAACCAGCAGGCGGTACCCGCGCTCGGTAAGGCCCTTGATCTCGGCGACCTTGCGCACCGCGCCGAACACGTGGCCCAGGGTTTCCTCGGGCACGTTGTCACCGACGTTGGCGTAGTGATCCTTGGGAATGATGAGCGTATGGACGGGCATCAAAGGCTCCATGTCGTCGAAAGCGATCACGTTCTCGTCCTCGTAAACCTTGGAAGTGGGGATCTCGCCTGCGCCGATCTTGCAAAAGATGCAATTTTCATCCTTCATAGGGTTCTCCTTTTCATGGCTCAACCGATGGTGGTCGGTGGTTCTTCGTGGTCGGTTTATCGTAACCGATTCCCTGATTGGTTCCGGTTCAGTGTAATGCTTATCGAGCGGCAGCCGTTCCTTTAACGGGCAACAGCCATCCGATTATCGCGCAACAGACACCCGGGGTTCATAAGCCCCAAGCTCGGCGGCCAAGCTATCGGGAATAAACCCCTGCATGTCGGCTGGCAAGGGCGCCACCACCGAAAAGCGCTCGCGGCTGATGGGATGGTCGGCCACAACGCTCCAGGAATGAAGCGCCGGCCTGTCAATGAGCTCCGAGGGCTCGCCATAGGCGGTGTCCCCCAAAAGCGGGTGCCCCAGATGCTTCATGTGCACGCGAATCTGATGCGTGCGCCCCGTTTCCAGCACCAAACGAACCAAGGAAACGGTGCCCGCACCCGCAAGCTCAAAGCTGCCGAGCACCTTGTAGTGGGTAAGGGCTTCCTTGCCATCAGGCACCACGTCAAACGAACTGGGCAGGTCTTCCACACGCCCTATCGGGGCATCCACCAGCCCGAAGGAATGTTCGAACGCGCCCTTGCACAAAGCCAGGTAGGCGCGCTCGAACGAAGGACTGTGCAGCTGATCTTGCAGGCGATCCTGCGCATATCCGCTGGTTGTGAAAATTACAAGTCCCGTGGTGCCTTGGTCCAATCGCGAAACCGGATGCGGATTGCAAACACGCCCTGTAACCTGCAAATAGTGCACCAGACGATTGATCAAAGTGCCATCGTGGTGCCCGCGGCTCGGGTGCATCACCAAACCGGCGGGCTTGTTCACCACGATAAGGTCGGCGTCCTCAAACACCACGTCGAGCGGGCCCGGCTCGGGAACGACCTCGGAAACCTTGGTAGCCACGTGCTCGTCGCTGATGCAGATGGCAAGCTCTTGCCCTAAAGCAACGGGGGCATCGGTACGCACCGGCAAACCGTCGAGCAACACGCCGCCCGGGACGTTTCGGGCATGACGAACTCCCCTTCGGCTTACGAAGAGCTTGGTGCGCAAAACGAACTCGACGCTTTTCCCTTCATAAGGAGCATCGATTGTGCAGGTGAGCATTCGCAAGGCTTAGCCGTAAATCCTCTTCATCTCGGCCCAAGCGGCATCCGCCTCGTCGTTGACGTCCTTCAAAATTTGGGCAACGGGACGGACGGATTTAACCATGCCGACGATGGAACCGGCGCTGATACAGCCACGGTCGAGGTCGCCCTGAACGGCGATGTCGATGGAGTCGCGCACCCAGGCGGACTGTTCCTCGGCCGGAGCGTTCGTATCAACAAGTTCCCAATAGTGAGTCCAGAAATCGTTTTTGATACAGCGGACCTGCTTGTGGTTGCGCTTGCCCGTGATGTCGATGTCACTATCCTTCGCGTTAACGATCGCCTGCTTGTAGGCATCGGAGATGGGACACTCGTCGGACGCCAAAAACACCGTGCCCATCTGAACGCCGACCGCACCCAAGGCAAGCGCCGCCAAAAGGCCGCGACCGTCGGCAATGCCACCTGCCGCGATAACGGGGATATCCACCGCATCAACAACCTGGCGCACCATAGGCAAGGTCTGCATGCGACCGATGTGCCCGCCACTTTCCATGCCTTCCGCGATGACGGCGGTGGCGCCCAAATCCTGCATTTTCTTCGCCGCGCGGGCATGGGGAATCAAGCAGATGGCCTTCACGCCGCCTTCAACCAAGATCTTGACCACAGGGTCGGGCTTGCCGGCGCTGATGGTGCACACGGGAACTTTCAGCTCCACGCACTTGCGGGCAACGTCCTCGACGATCGAGGACTCCATAATCAGATTGACCGCAAAGGGCTTGTCGGTGCGCGAACGCAGGATGCCTACCTGCTCTTCAACCCATTCGGGCGTGTTCAGGCAGCTGGCAATAACGCCCAAACCACCCGCCTCCGACACGGCTGCGGCAAAGGCTCCGTCGGAAATGTGGGCCATGCCGCCCGCGATGATGGGATATTCGATGTCGAGCAAATTGCAAAGTTCGGTTTTCATGTGCGTTCCTCCCCACTACGCAATGTCATATAGCTTGGATTTTAGTGGTTCCAAAACACGCAAGAAGCCAGAATGCAGGCCAGCTGACCCCAGAAAACACCCAAAGGAAGCAAAGCCCCCGAAAGAAGCGCCCATGTGTAGGGATTTGCAAAGTAAAATGCAAGTTTCAAGCCACCCTCAAAGCTGCTATCGCCTACAATTGAAGCAGGTCAAATGTTCTGCCTATGAGAGGGGTTCTCATGTCTTACAAAAAGATTTTGGTCGCGTACGACAAATCCGAGCAGGCAAAGCGCGCACTGTCCGCTGCGCTTGAGCTCGTGGACGCTGGTTTAAGCGAGCGCATCCTGGTTGTTTCGGTTTACGACGCCGAGGCGGAACAGGATCCCACCTTCGAAATCGCATCCCTTATGGCCGGCGGCCTGATGAACGATGCCACCGACGCCAAGAAGCCCCTTATCTCCGAACTTGAGGAAACCATCGAGAGCGAGTTCGGCGAGAAGCGCAGCTGCATGGAACTTGTCGCTCTGCGCGGCAAGCCCGCCGAGGTCATCGTCAACACCGCTAAGGATATGAACTGCGATCTTATCGTCATGGGCTCCCGCGGCCTTGGCGCCATCCAGGCAGTCCTGGGCTCCGTTTCCACCGCAGTGCTTCGCAACTGCGCCGATCTGCCCGTGCTCATCACGCACTAAGGCAACCGCAAAACCGAAAGCCCAAGCTTTCCGCAGCTCAACTTGTTCGGGCGTTCACCGCAAGGTGGGCGCCCTTTTGGTTTTTAAAAGGACATTCACCAGGGCAAGCCTTGGCGCCTTCGGCTCTTACGTTACAGTCGTTGCAAAAGAAAAGGAGCTTTTCATGAAAACCCACGCAGAAGGCATGCGCCCCGCAAAGGCAATCCAAAAACTCAAGCACGGCAACGAGTTCTACCAAAAGAACGACCACCCCATGGGCGACTACTCGTCCGCCATTCGCTCGTGCCATATTGAGGGCCAAGAACCCTACGCAATCGTGATCACCTGCTCCGACTCGCGCGTGGTGCCCGAGGCCATCTTCAACGTGAGCCTGGGCGATTTGTTCGTCATCCGCATCGCCGGCAACGTCATCGACAATCATCAGCTTGGCAGTATCGAGTATGCAGCCGGCCACTTGGGCTGCAACCTGCTTGTCGTTCTGGGCCACGACCATTGCGGCGCGGTGGATGCCGCCATCAACCACGACCCCGAAGGCTACATCAAATTCATCACGGACGAGATCTCAAAGGCCATCGGCGACGAAAAGGACGAGGTGGAGGCCTGCAAGCTCAACGTTCGTCATAGCCTCGAAATCATCGAGAGCAGCCTTGAAATCCAAAAGGAGGAAAAGGCCGGCTTGCAAGTCGTCGGCGCGCTCTACCACCTGGAAGACGGCAGCGTCGAGTGGCTTTAGAGTCCAACCCCTCCGCAAGCGATATCAGGGGGCACTAAGAATTGCGTCTGAGATTCGCAGCGCCGTCAACCGAAGCAAAACCGTTCGCCCCAAGCAGTCTTAGCAGGCCATCACGACTATGGATTCCGAGCTTTTTGAAGGCAGACCAGCGCGCAGCATTAATGGTTCCAACGGCGTAATGAAGCTCCTGCGCCAATTTGACACCCGTCTTGCCCTTCGCCAATCCTATTAGCACATCGGACTCAAGGGACGTGAGCCCTCTACTCGCAAAGTAAAGAGGCATCCCCGTTTCATCCAGCGCAAGATCAAAAGTCATTTGCGAAGCCTTATCAAGCACAGCCAAACAGACCAAAGACCCCAGCGAGGCAACCACGAACAAAAGCTCAACAGCGGGAACAACCGCTCCTCCAAGCCAAAACCCGCCATGCGAAACAGCCGAAACATAGTCATAAGACATTTGGTCCCACCAAGCATCCGTGAGCCAGCGAGCTGCGAGCATAGCCAGGCCAAAAGCAGCTATGCACAAAGGCAAGGCACCCGAGCTCAAATGCAACTTGCCCTCAACAACCAGGCAAAACCAAAAGCTGACAACAAGAACAAGCAAAACAACGCGAATTCCACAGCCTAAATCAGCAACGAAAAACGCCGCAAAAAGCAAGGAAGGCCAAACGAAGCAAGCTTTCTTCACCTTCATCGCCAAATAGAAAATCAAAACAACCAGAAAAGCCGTCTGGATCCACCACGTGAAATCATCCGTAGCCGGCCTCCACGCATCCTCGAAAACGTAGCCGCACATAGAAAACAAGACGAACAGAGCAACGGTTCGAGCGCCCTCAAAGCTCCCAACCAAAGGCTCATGTTCATCGAGGCCATCCCCTTGCTCATCGCCAACGGGAGCAAGAAGCAACAAGGCCGAACACGAAGCAAAAACAACAGCCGCAATGGCCATCAAGGCAATCCAGAGAGGCAACGAGGCCAATGAGGCAAACAACAGCAGGACGAAAAGCAGGCAAAGCCCAATGTTCATGCGCTGCCTCAATTCAGCTAACGAAGATGAGAAAACGTTGAAACACCGCGGACGAATTCCGACATAAGCCAGAATGAAAACAAACCCGCCCAACAAAGCCAAAAGAAGCCCCGCAAGCTGAGAATGGACTTGGCTAACACGCCATGCCGCATCGCCAAGAAAAGCGGAGTGAGGCACGAGTGCAAGGCCAACGATCAGACCGAACGAAAAGATCGAACAAACAGAAACCCGGCTTCGTACCGTGGAAGACAGGCGGACACGCCGGGGCGACGGAGAACCCCCATCTCCTTCCTCCTTGCCGGCCGAGGCTTCAGATAGGGTCGGTCGCACTTCTTTGATTTTACGAGCAAGCTCATCGAGCCCTTGCACTCCCACTTTTTTGTATGCGCGCTGGAGATAGGTGCGTACCGTAGGAGCTTTAACTCCCATCTTCTCGGCGGCCTCTTCGGAATTCATTCCCTCAATCACAAAGCTAGCTGCCTGAGCTTCACGCTCGGAAAGCCCAAACGCTTCAACAAGCCACCCATAATCCAGCTCGTCTTCTTTGCAAGGTTCAACTTCGCCTAAAGGCTTTTCGATGTACCGCCGGAAGCTCACAAAAGAGAATATGCCAGTAAGCAAGACCAAAATTAGGCAAATCAAAGATGTTTCAAAGCTCCAGGAGCTCGAACCCAAAAGTCGATTGAGTAAACCCCACGACAACTGACCAGCAGCGAAAAACATCATGGCAAAGGAAATCAAAATAGGCGCACTGCCTTTGTTCTCCTTAAGCAGAACGTCGCTTGCCTTACAGCAAAATAGAGCCAGCAGCCCGTACAGGCAAAATGCGAACCCCGCCGAAAGCAAACCCGAAAAGGGCTCTTGTCCTACGGGAATAAGCCAAACAGCAAACCAAAACCCCTCAAACAAAGCTCCCCAGACGAAGCAGAGAATCAGTAAACCGAGCGACAGTGACCCTTTGATGCCGTTCAATGGACGTAGTGCAAATTTCCCATTCCAAGACAACAAGGCAAAACAAAAAGCCGACACAGCACCGATCGCGCAGAGAGCAACACGACCCAGAAACGGAACATACAAGGCCCAATGCGAAGGAACCCAATCGGGGGTCCGATCCGAAGTCTGAAGCAAAAACCAAAGGGAAGCACAAAGCAAAACAATTCCTGCAAGCTCAAGCAAAGGAATAGCGCGCTGCGCCTTATCTCCATAAGAAAGGGCAAGAACCGCCAACGCGGCCAAAGAGCCAAGAAGCATGCCCAAACTTCCAAACAGAAAAAGATTGGATTGTCTCTCAAGGCAAAGGACCGGCATCAAGCAAACCAAAGCGACCATAACGCAACTTACAGCACGCCATGTCCTCCTTTTGCCCATCGCTCCCTTTCTTCTTAATTCCAATCTCCTTGCATCCCATTATGTCCGACAATACGCCAACAATCAGGTGAAACGCCTGTAATCAGCAAGTACATAACCCGTGATGACAGACATTTTGCGTCCTTCACTCTAATATCTAAACTCGACATTGAAAGCAAAACACACAAAAGGATGATTTTATGAACAACGTTAAACATCGGGGGCTTGGTGGGGCGATTATCGTTCTTGCCGTTGCCTTTATCGCGGTCGCTGGAATTTACCTCTCAGTTTCGTCCCAGTGCTATAGCGACAATTACTGGTGGGTCACACGGCTTTCCGAAAAAGAAGGCCTGGCGCAGATGGCAGGAATCGGCCTTTCCATCGTTGCAGCAATTCCTCTGGGCTTGTTCCTGTGCTTTGCGCCCCTCTCAGGAAAAGCGACGATTTTGGAAGCGCGCATAGCCGGAGGCATCGTCGCCATCCTGCTTGCAGCGGGAATCGTGAGCTCGGCCTTTAGCCTTTCCGGCGTTCAGGCAAAACTTGACGAAGCCAAAGCTTACGGTGCCGGCGCCTACTCCAACAACGAAGCCTTCACTCAGGAAACGCTTGCTAGCATCCAGGAAGATGAAACCGAAGGCTTTTCTTGGTTGCTCTATGTCGGCCGTAGCGATTGCGACGACTGCAAGACCTTTGAAAAAGCATGGGAAAAAGCCTATGAAGGAGGCGGCACCAGCTACTCCCTCGCCGTCTACGACACCACGCTCGACCGAAACGGAAGCCAAGCCGGCGAGATGAGGGCCCTGCTTGACAGTTGGGGCGTTGAATCGGTGCCCAGCGTGGTTGAGCTAAAGGGCAATTCCGTTGTTAGGGTTTGGAGCAATCCGAGCAAGGCCCTGAAGGAAATTGAGGCCGCTGCCAAAACCTGCGAGCAGCGACCAAGCTACACCAACGCGGACTAAAGCGCGCGCATTACCAGCGGCTAGCCTTCAGCACAAAGCAGGGCGTTGACCTTTTGCCAGGTCGACGCCCTGCTAGCGTTCTGCATCCTCTTTCGGGCTAAAGATAAAGCTCCGGGCGGCGATGCTCGAGCACAGGCATGCGCGAGCGAACCTCGCCGATAAGCGAGGTATCTATGCGAGAAACCACAAGAGCTTGGGCGGGGCCGCCAGCCGCGATGATCACACCTTGCGGATCTACCACACAGCTTTGGCCGATATAGCCCGCATCCGCGCGGCTTACGCCGGCAACGAACATCTCGTTCTCAATGGCGCGCGCCGCCAAAAGCGTTTGCCACTGATCGGCCTTAAGCTTCCCATCAACCCAGGCGGCAGGGTAAATCATAAGTTCAGCACCATGAAGCGCAGCGAAGCGGGCGGCTTCAGGGAAGCGCAGATCATAGCAAATTCCCAAGCCAATCTTGCCAAACGGGGTATCGATGGGCTCGAAAAGCCTATCACCCTTGCCCATACGGTCCGACTCGCGCGTGAAATCGGTGTCGAACAAGTGAACCTTGCGATAAACGCCCTGCATGCATCCCCTATCGTCCACCACAACAACCGTGTTGAAGGGCTTCCCTTCCGGGTTCAGCTCGTTCACGGTATAGACGATCCAGATGCCATGCTTAGCCGCCAATTTGTTCATGGCGGTGCAGAACTCCCCATCCAAAGGCTCGGCGGCAGCCAGGAAATCCCCCAAATCGCGTTCGTAACGCGTCATCAGGCTTTCGGGGAACACCAGCAAATCCACGCGCGCTTCCTGCGCTTCGTAGGCAACGCGGTCAACCAGGTTAAGCACATCGCCATCCTCAGGGTGGCAAGTCTGCGCAAGGCCAAGGGTGAATTTCATGAAGACCTCCGAGAAATTGTTCGGGCTGTTTTAGTCGTTTAACTGGCTTCTCACTTGCGGCAGGCCCATCAGGCAAACCCTCAAGGACGACCCGACCAGAAGCCGCACGTCCGTATACAAGCGCAAAGCCTCTTCGCCATAATAAATGCCCTAAGGCCTGTTGCAGCCTTAGGGCATCTTGATTCATGCAAGAAGCATTTCGTCGAAGCCGAAATTTCGCACTATAAGCCCAGCCAAAGGTTCGCCCGTACGGGCGCTCTACAAGGCAGGGCCGATCAAGCTTAAGCCTGGGGGCCAGCAGCCTTGATCTCGTCGGAAGCGTCGGAGTACTTGGCGTCGAAGTTCTCCTTGAACATGGCGGAAAGCTTAGCGGCAGCCTCGGCGTAGGCCTTTTTGTCCTGCCACAGATTTGCGGGAACCATCAAATCGTCGGGGCAGCCGGGGCAGCTTGTAGGAACCGAAACGCCGAAGTAAGGATCGGTGACGAACTCGGCCTTCTCAAGCTCACCGTTCAAAGCAGCGGTAACCATGGCGCGCGTGTAGCGGAGCTTAGTGCGCTCGCCCGAGCCGTTCCAACCGGTGTTCACCAGGTACACGTTAGCGTTCTCGCGCACAACGCGCTCGCGCAGCATGCCCGCATACACCAACGGGTTCAAAGGCAGGAAGGGCTCGCCGAAGCAAGTGGAGAAGGTAGGTACGGGCTCCTTGACGCCGATCTCAGTACCGGCGAGCTTGGAGGTGAAGCCGGACAAGAAGTAGTACTCGGTCTGGGGAAGGTTGAGCTTGGAAATCGGAGGCAGAACACCAAAAGCGTCTGCAGTAAGGAAGATCACCGTGCTGGGCAGGCCTCCCTTACCATCGAGCTTGATGTTCTCGATGTGCTCGACGGGATAGCCGACGCGCGTGTTGACGGCCAGGGAATCGTCGTCGAAATCGAACTGGCGGGTTTCCTCGTCCATGACGACGTTCTCAACCAGCGCACCGAAACGGATGGCGTGGTAGATGTCGGGCTCATTCTCCTCGGAAAGGTTGATGCACTTGGCATAGCAGCCGCCCTCGAAGTTGAACACGCCGTCGTCGGACCAACCGTGCTCGTCGTCACCGATCAACTGACGAGCAGGATCGGCGGAAAGGGTGGTCTTGCCCGTGCCGGAAAGTCCGAAGAACACAGCGGAAACGCCATCCTCTCCGATGTTGGCGGAGCAATGCATGGGCAAAACGCCCTGCTGGGGAAGGATGAAGTTCATGATGGAGAAAGCGGTCTTCTTGATTTCACCGGCGTACTGAGTGCCGGCGATAACGGCCAGATGCTTTTCGTAGTCGAGCATGATGGCAGCCTCGGAACGCGTGTTGTCGCGCTCGGGGTCGCACTTGAAGCCAGGTGCGGCGATGATGGTGTAGTCAGCCTCGAAGCCCTCGAGCGCTTCGGCGGGAAGGCGGCGAAGCAACTGATGGATGAAGAGGTTCTGGGAGGCCAGCTCGTTAACGATGCGGAAGTTCTTGGCGTACTTGGAATCGGCGCCTGCGCAACCGTCGAACACGTAGACTTCCTTGCCGGAAAGGTATTCGCACACGCGCTCGTACAGAGCATCGAAGGTTTCCTGGCTGGTAGGCTGGTTGACGGAGCCCCATTGGATCAAGTCGTGAACGCCTTCGCTATCGACGATGAACTTGTCCTTTGCGGCACGACCGGTGTACTTGCCCGTCTCAACAACGAGAGCACCTGTTGCGCTTAAATGGCCCTCGCCGTTGAGGAGCGCAATTTCGGTAAGAGCTGCTGGCTCAAGATTGCGGTGAACTTTCGCCGCGTTAATGCCCAGCTTCTCCACGCCATACGTATTCACTTTGACATTCCTTAGAACTCATTGCCGCAAAACGGCAGGTTGCAAAATGTTTCCACGCGGTTAAAAGCGCGTATGGAACAGGATTATACGCGCACGATTCCCCTCGCGCGAGTAAAACAGCGCGCCAAGTTAACAAAGCCGAGGAATCACGTCACGCCATTCCGCAAAAAGTTAGTTAAGGATTACTTAAAAGCCGCCCGATACCGCGCACAAGGCCGCCGCGAGGTCGCAGCCGCAAGCCTAGCCACGGGCAGGCCCATCACCGCAGCAAGCCCGCGCCACGGCAAATCCACTCTCAAGCAAACCCACCGCCGCGGCAAGCCCATCCCTCAAGCAAGTCCATAGCCGCAGCAAATCCACTCTCACTTGGCAGAAGACTTCACGTGCTTAAGAAGAGCTTCAACGATGTCCCTTTCGCGCAGGGGCTTGGACAAATGCTCGTCCATGCCCGCCTCAAGGCTCAGCT
This sequence comes from Oscillospiraceae bacterium, assembly GCA_963635145.1. Classification (GTDB taxonomy): domain Bacteria; phylum Actinomycetota; class Coriobacteriia; order Coriobacteriales; family Eggerthellaceae; genus Anaerotardibacter. The sequence goes on along the minus strand of CAVHFE010000049.1, from coordinate 1,852 downwards.
GGATGTCGTCGACGAAAGCGTTGGCCGTCATCGCGAAAATAGGTACCTCGCTCTTCAGCTCGCCGCGAATGGCACGCGCCGCCTCTAGCCCATCCATAACGGGCATCATCACGTCCATGAACACCACGTCATAGGCATCGGGCTTGCCGGCCAATTCGTCCACCGCAAGTTTGCCGTTTTCCACCCGGGAAACCTTCAGACCGTGCTGCTCAAGCATGAAGGCGGCAATCTCGGCGTTGAGCTCGTTGTCCTCGACGAGCAAGGCCCGCACCCCCTCGAACATGACCTGCCCGTAGTCATCGCTTACTTCATCGAGGGCCGGCTCCTGGTCTACCTCAAAGGGAATGCGGAAGGTCACGCGCGTCCCCTCACCCAGCTTGGAAGCCAGCTCGACCTCGCCGCCCATAAGCTCGATCAGACTCTTCGAGATGGAGAGCCCCAGGCCTGTGCCGCCGTAGGTGGTCCTAGCCTGCGACTGCCCTTCCTGCGTGAAGGCATCGAAGGCATGCTCAAGGAATTCCTCGCTCATGCCAATGCCATTATCCTCGGTCACAAACTCGTAAAGCGCCGTCTTGCCATCGTAGGAAAGCTCCTTGCCATGAACGCGCACGAAGCCGCCCGGATGGTTGTACTTAACGGCGTTGTTAAGGAAGTTGGTGAAGATTCGCTGCAAGTAAATCGGGCTGCCGATAAGGTAATCGTGTTCCACCCCGCTTGGATCCTGCGCGATGAAGTCGACCCCGCACTCGATGGCCTGGGCCTCAGCGATATCGTTCACCTCGGTAAGAATTCGGCTCAAAACAAAGGGCTCGTGCCGAACGGTGAAGCGGCCGCTCTCGAGCTTACTCATATCGAGCACGTCGTTCACCAGGGCAATAAGATGGTCCGTCGCCGTCCAGATCTTATCGTTGCAATCTTTGAGCTTTACGGAATCGTTGGCATTGCTGTCGGCGATCTTAACCATGCCGCGAATACCGTTAATGGGGGTACGGATGTCGTGGCTCATGCGACGCAAAAATTCGGTTTTGGCGGCATTGGCTCTTTCAGCTTCCTGCTTGGCATCCAAAAGCTCGCGCTGATACGCCTCGTCAATCTGGCGCTGACGAACAGCATCGGCCTTGGTCTTGCGCCACGCGCAAATCACCGTGGCAAAAGCAAGCGCAAGCGCGGCCACCACCACCACAACGCTAACAAGGTTGTCTTTCAGGAATTCCGAAAGCGTGATGCTGTCGGCTTGGCTGTCACGCATGGAAAGAGCGTCGGAAAGCGCGCCCTCGGGCATCGCCTCAATAGTCTTGTTCAAAATGGATAGCAGCGTGGTGTTGTCGCGCGCCACGCCCAAAGACGTGGAAATGTCCTTGGTGAGCATGTTGACCTGGCAATAGCTGCTCTTGATGTAGCGACGCGAAGTCCCTGTTCGCACAAGGAAGCAATCGGCCTCGCCGCTGTCGACCTTCTGGACAAGCTCGTTGTCAGTATCGCACTCCACAACGGTCCAATTGGGATAGCTGGAATCGATGTACCACTTTTTCACCCAGTTATCTTTGGTTATGGCCACCGTGTGCTCGGAGCTCTGATCGAAAACGCCCGGCTTGCTAACCGCGCTATAGGGAATATCGAGCGCTGTGTCGGTAAGGGCCAGTTTGTATAACTTGACGTAGCGAGTGTTGAAGGGAACCTTGAAAATCGCATCGATTTCGCCGTTTTCAAGCGCTTTCAGCTCTTCTTCCATGCTGGTATAGCCGCACGCCTTGAACTTAAGGATCTGCCCATCCAGGCAGTTGCTTGCGTAATCGATGTAATCGTTGATAAGACCCGTTAACTCGCCTGTAGTTTTATCGCGCTCGGCAAT
>CAVHFE010000048.1:0-14712 GCA_963635145.1 Oscillospiraceae bacterium | reverse complement strand
TCGGCTTTGTGATGCCAGTGCTGTTGTTCGGCATCGCAACGCCGCATTTGCCGGCAGGCATTAACACCATCCTGGCGGCTTCCGAGCTTCCCGCCGGCTTGCTGGTGGCCATGTTCATCCTCTCCACGCCCATAAGCGGCGTTCAGTGGGCTGGCGTGGCGGTGATTCTTCTGGGCGTATGCGTGTCGCAGTTGAAGCTGAGGAAAAGTGCGAGCTAGGGGTGAAGATGAACGGCTTGAGAAAAGAAGCGGCAGCTGCTAAGGAAGCGTTGGGGGCTCGGGTAGCGCCGGGTGAGCAGGCGGCATCGGGTGGGCAGACGGTGCGCAATGCGCTGGCGTTTGGCTCGGCTGGCATGCAGGTGGCGCCTGGTGAGCAAGCGCCGCATGATGCGGCTGGCACTCAAACGGCACCAAACAGCATAAGCGAGCTTGCGCGCGAGGGTTCGGCCTTGAGCCAGGCCATGGATATATCGCGCTACGCCGTTTCCTGCGGTTTCGAGTGGCGCGACGTGCAAGGCGTCTGGGAAAAGGTTTACGAAGAGATCGACGAGTTCAAGGAAGCCATCGCTCAGCACGACAAGGAGCTTGAGTTCGGCGACATCCTTTTCAGCTTGGTGAATATTGCCCGTTGGAGTGGGGTGGATCCCGAGGCGGCCTTGCTTGCCACCTGCGAGAAGTTCCGTTGCCGCTGGTCTTTTATGGAAGCTGAGGCAAAGGAAAAGGGCCAAGCGCTCGATACGCTTGGCCCTGAGAAGCTGATGGAGCTTTGGAGAAACGCTAAGCGTCTTGAGCGGGGCTCGAATCAGTTGAATTCATAGCTTCGTTCTTTGCGATGCTTGCGCCTACGGGCTTGCCCGAGTTCTCGCTCAGGTTTGCGGGAGCGGGGCGCATTTCCTGCTCAAGGCCGGCCGACGTTGAAGCGGCGGGCTCGGCATCCTCTTCAGGGTTGCGGGGCAGTACCAGGTTGAGCACCAGCGCCACCGCGAAGGTAAGCGCGATGCTGTTGTTGACGAAGATGTTCTGCACCATTTCGGGGAAGTTCACGAAGATGGCGCCCACCTGCGAGAAGCCGACGCCGATGGCCAACGAGGTCGCAGCAATGGTGATGTTGCGCTGGGTGAAGCCCGCCGCGGCGATCATTTGGAAGCCGCTGGTGACGATTGTTCCGAACATCATGATGGTGCAGCCGCCGAGCACCGCGCTTGGCACCGAGTTGAACACGGCGCTGATGGCGGGCACGAAGGCCGCGACGATCAGAACGCAGGCACCGCAGGCAATCGCCTTGCGGTTGACGACGTGCGTCATGCCGATAAGGCCGATGTTCTGGGCGAACGAGGTCAAGGGCGTGCAACCAAGGCCGCCCGCGATGGCGCTGGTGAAGCCGTCGGCGGAAACCGCGCCGCAGACCTCGCGGTCGGTGGCAAGACGGTTGAAGCCCACGCGCGCGATGGCGCCGGTGTCGCCGATGGTCTCGGCGGCGCTCACCAGGAACAAAAGCGTGACCGAAATGATGGCGTCAAGCCGGAATTCGGGCGTGAAGGGCATGATGGAGGGAAGCGCCACAATCTGGATTCCCTCGAAGGCCGAGAAGTCGACGTGCCCCATAAGAAGCGCGACGATGTAGCCCGCCACCAGGCCGAACAAGACGGAGAGCTGCTTGGCGCTTCCTTTGATGAGGTGCTGGAAGGCCAGGCAGGCGATGAGCGAGAAGGTTCCGAGGAACAGATTTTCGGGCGAGGCGAAGTCGGCCGCGCCCGAACCGCCGGCAAAGGTCTCGGCGCCGGTGGAAAGCAGCGAGAAACCGATGGAGGTAACCACGACCGCCGAAACGGTCGGGCCGATGAAGCGGTACCAGTAGCGCGCGAACAGGCCGAGCACGCCCTCGATGCAGCCGCCCACGATGACGGCGCCCGCCACGGCCCCGAAGCCGTAGGTTGCAGCGATGCCGCTCAAAACGGTGACGAAGGTGAAGCTTACGCCCATGACGATGGGCATCTTAGCGCCGATGCGCCAGATACCGAACAGCTGGATAAGGGTGCCGATGCCCGCGGCGAGCATGGCGCTTTGAATCAGGATTCCGGATTCGGTGGTGCCAACGCCGGCGGCCGCGCAGATGATGACGATGGGCGCCAGGTTGGACACGAACATGGCCAGCACATGCTGCAGGCCGTAGGGGAATGCAGCGGCAACGGAAACCTTGCCGGTCCAGCTGGAGAGGTTTTGGGTGAGTTCGGAATTGGTATTGCTCATCGGCGGAACTCGATTTCACCCGTGCTTGCGTCCATGGACTCGACGATTGCCAGGGAGTCCACGACAAAGCCACGCTCGCGCAGTGCGTCGCCGCCGCCCTGATAGCCCTTCTCGATGGCGATGCCGATGCCCTCGATGGTGGCGCCCGCGCCCTCGCAAATCTCGATCAGGCCGTTCATGGCGCAACCGTTGGCCATGAAGTCGTCGATGATGAGCACGTGGTCGTTTTCGTCCAGGAACTTCTTGGAAACGATGACGTCGGAGTCGGTCTTATGGGTGAAAGAATGCACGCGAGCGCAGTAGACGGAGCCGTCGATGTTGATGGACTTGCTCTTCTTCGCGAAAAGCACGGGCACATCGAACACCAGGCCCGCGATGGCGGCGATGCCGATGCCGCTTGCCTCGATGGTCAGGATCTTGTTGATGGGCTTGTCGGAAAAATCAGCATGCCACTGCTCGGCCATTTCCTTCAGAAGCGAAACATCCATGCGGTGGTTCAAGAACCCATCCACCTTAAGAACGTTGCCTTCTTTGACTATGCCATCTTGGCGGATGCGTTGCTCGAGCAATTCCATGGAGGACCCTTCGTTTCGCAGATGAAAAAAATGCTTAATAGTCGAATTGTAGGCTGCGAGCTATTCCTAATAAAGCGAATTTTTTGAAATTGTTGCTTATGCGGCGGGGGTGCTTTGTGCTTAAATTAGGGCTGCCTTAATCACCAGCAAAGTCGCATCAACCTATATGAAGCGCTCGTAGCGAGTCTACGGGCGCTTTTTTCGTACGCTTTTCGGTGTTTGGGCGCACTCCCGCTTCGGCGGGCCCTACACATGAAGAAAGGATTGAATCACACGTGACTCAAAACAAAACCATGCCCAAAGCTCGTGTGCAGGTTGCTCACCCTTACCTGTGCCTAATGGGACTCTACCTGGGCGGATTCACCGGAATGTACTCCGAAACCGCCTTGAACATCGCGCTGCCGCAGCTTTCGGCTAACTTCGGGGTGGAAATCACCCTTACCCAGTGGCTGGTCGTGGGCTACATGCTGGCAATCGGCGTTGTGCTGCCTTTCTCCAGCTTGCTGATGAAATGGTTCAGCGCCCGCAAGATCACCACGTTTGCGCTTAGCGCATTTTTGGTCGGCTCGTTGATCAGCGCTTTTGCCCCGGGCTTTGAGGTTTGCCTGACAGGCCGCATCATCCAGGGCATCGGTACCGGATTGGTACTGCCCTTGATGTTCGCCATGGTCTTGGAGGTGTTTCCTCCCCATAAGATCGGCGCCGCCATGGGCATCAACGCGCTCATCATCATGTTTGCCTCCGCAATCGGCACGACGCTTGCCGGAATCATCGTCGGGGCGCTTTCGTGGCGCTTCGTTTTCGTGAGCTTTGCCCTGATTTTGCTTGTGGGTCTGTTTTTCACGCTGAAGTTCCAGGTGAACCCTTACGAACTCACCAAGCCGCACATCGATGTGGTTTCGGTTTTCGCCTCTGTGCTCGGCTTCGGTGGAATCGTTTTGGGCATGGGCCTGGCCAGCCTGGCTGGCTGGGTCTCGGTGCCGACTGATGCTTCCCTGGTCGTCGGCGTTGTTGCCTTGGTGGTTTACGTCCGTCGTCAGCTGGGGCTTGAGGTTCCCATCATCGACCTGCGCATCTTCACCTATCCGGGATTCTTGTTCGGCGCGCTGTGCGTGGCCTTGAACTTCGGCATCATCTTGTCGGCGCTCTACATCCTGCCGCAGTTCTACCAGAACTCCATGCTTTTGGCGGTTGGCGTTGCCGGTCTGGTCATGCTGCCCGGCGGCATCGTGAACGCGCTGGTGAGCATGATCGCCGGCCGCATCTACGACGCAATTGGCGCACGCATCCCCGCGCTCGTTGGCTTTGCCCTGACGGCTGTTGCCGTTGCGCTTTTGAGCACGGCAACGCCCGATACGCCCCTAGTGTTCGTTGTCTGCTGCCATGTTGTGGCGATGGTCGGTATTCCTTTGGCCATGTCGCCTTGTCAGACGCACGCGCTGGCCTCGCTGCCCCCTCGCTATTCGACCGATGGCTCCACCATGCTCAACACTTTGCAGCAGGTTTTCGGTGCGGTTTGCACGGCGTTTGCGACCTTCTTGCTGGCCAGCGGTCAGTCCGCGTTCTTGGCCGCGGGCTCAAGCGATACGTCCTTGGCCTTTACCCAGGGTTCGCACTGGGGCCTGACCTTTTCCTTGGTGCTTGCCGTGCTGGCCTTCCTTTCCGCTACTCAGCTGAAGAAGCGCGCAGCCGCAGGCGAGCAGACCCCGGCTGCCCCCGAGGACGAAACTTCGATGCTCTCACAGCTTATGAAGGCCGATGTGTTCACGCTTAAGGAAAGCGACTCCGTCCTGGACGCCTTGCGCCTGTTCGCCGAGAAGGGGATTTCCGGCGCGCCCGTTGTGGGCGGGGACGGCTCTCTTGCCGGCTTCGTGAGCGATGGCGACATCATCGGCTCGCTTTCGAAGCAGGACCCGCGCTTCAGCTTCTATGCGGTGGTCACCGACCCTAACGCGCGCAATTTTTCGGACAAGCTGGAGCTGCTTACTTCGCTTACCGTCGGTGAGCTTTCCACCAAGCAGGTGATCTCGGTCGATCTTGCTTCGAGCATGGAGGATGTGTGCTCCGTTTTGTCACAGCATCACTTGAAGAAGGTTCCTGTTTTGGCTGATGGCAAGCTTGTCGGCGTCATCAACCGCTCCGACATCACCAACTTTGCGGTTTCCCGTTACGCCCAGATGGAGGCCTAGGCCCAAGGTTGCACGGCCGGTGGCATGTGCCGGCTGCCGGAGGTCATGCGCCCCGTGCCGCTTGCCGCGCTTCTTCGGATGGCCTGCGCGGTCGCAGTCATACGCAACAGCGCTCAAAATAAAGGCGCAGTCCACCAAGGGCTGCGCCTTTTCTCTACTTCTTAATGACTTCGGTGGATTGGATGAAGGCTCGGCTGAAACCTAGGCAAATTGTCCGTAGGCTTTTTGGACCTTGCCGCCGTGGCTGGCGGTGCCGATGCCGCCGATCTTGTTTTGATAGGCCTGCGAATCGCCCAGGCTCCAACTGGTGATGCCGTTTTTGCCGCACCATTTGAACCATCCCGCATGGCCGTAGTTGTAGCCCTGCGCGAGCAGCCCCACGTCGTCTATGTCGCCGACGCGCGGGTCGCGGCCCATGTATTTCTTGTAATCGGCGATGCAGAGCGAAAGCTCATAGCAGCCGGCGTAAATCGAGGCCTCGGGGGTGCCGCCGCGGATGCCTTTCTGCGTCACGCCTTGCGAGATGATCTTCCTCCCGTCGCCTTCCCAGGCCTGCATGATGTCCTCGCGCACGTCGATGGCCACGTCGCCGCCCGATTCAACCTTGATCATGGCAAGGATGAGGGGGTACCAATCCGGGTCCACGTCGTAGTAGGCAAGGGCCTCTTTGGCGATGTGAGTCCAGTGCTCGCGGCCCGTTTCGTTCTTGGTGGTTACGTACTCGTCGAACTGCGAGCCCGCCGCCTTCTTCTTCGCCGTTGCGCGGCTGGCTTTGGTTTTCGATGCCTTTGCCGGGGTGGCCTTGGGGTCGGCGAAAATCTGCTCGACGTTATTAAGGTATAGCCCGTAGACCGGCGTGTCCGACGACCAAAGGATGAAGGTCGCCGACATAAGGAAGGCGATAAACGCGCAAACCCCTATGAGGCGTCGGTTGTGGTGCGCCACCCTGACGGCATTGCGCTCATGCACGGATGGCCGCCGTTGGTGCGGCATCAGGTATCTGCGCGAAACGTGGCTGCGATCGCGTTTGATGTTTCCGGTGCGGGGCATGGCTTTCCTTGCATGAGGGGTCAATACTTCCATTGTGTCCTATTTCCGTACGGAATGGGGGCGCAACTGCGAGGAACGGCGGCGCTAAACGTGGCTTTGCGTGCTTTAGGCTGCGCTGCGGTGGTGGCGAGGATTGCCGCCGAATCGCATTTCTTCCAGGTTAAAAAGGGAAAACAAGGGGCTTTCAGCTGGAATTTCAAGCAAAAATGAAAGGACTTTGAAATTTCGGGAATTTAGAGGAAAACTTATTTGAACGCGTTCATTTTTTGCGTTAGTCTCATGTCCGGGAGGGGCACCTACTTACGTTTGCCAAGGAGATGCCTGTAATGATGAAGGTATTGAACACGAACGGCTGGATGTACGCCGTCGAGCTCGAGGAGCCCGGTGCAACGCACCCGGGCAAGTATTACGTTGGTACCAAGATCCGTGGCGTTATCAGCGACGATCTTGCTCAGGCGATGAGCACGCAAAGCATCCCTGAGGTGCCCAAGGGCGCAAACCTTCCCGTCCCCGAAGAAATTCAGGAAGCCATCAAGCGCACTGTGGAAGACCAGGAATCGGCTCTTCAGGGGCGCCTGGCCGAAAGCCAGATGCACGAGCATATTTCCAAGCGCCATTCGGAGCGCCTGGCGGTGTGGCCACGCATTGCCCAGCGCGTCCGTGAGATTTTGAGGCATGGCCGCGACGACGGCACCGCCTCCATCGACGAAATCTACGGGCGCTACCTTTAGCCGCGGGTTCGCGCTAGCATAAGTTCCGGCTTAAAGCTTGCTCACGGCGACAACTTTTAGTTGGGCCATGCCAACTTTTGGTTAGGTGTTGTGCCGTGCCGCGGTATTTCCTCCCAGCGAAGCTCGACGACGGCAAGCGACCGGTTTTGGGCGCTCTGCCGTGGCATGGGATTCTGCTCATCCTTGCCAACTTTTTGTTAACGGCAACAACTTTTAGTTGAACCGCCTTGCTCTGCCATAGATTTTGGCTCACATGCGCCAACTTTTGGTTGGCGGTCAAAACTTTTGGTTGGGGCCGTGCACGGTTTGGTTGGGGCCGTGCGGGCTGTGCTTGCTTTGTGTGCGGGCGGGGCCCACCCCGTTCGACCTTGGGCTATGGAGTACACTTTGTAAGATTGAACTCCAAGCTAGAGGGATGACCAAACACCATGAATCCTGCAATCATCATTCCGACGTACCATTGCCCGACGTTGCGCGAGACCAAAGGCGCCGCGCACGACATCTACGACCATGCCACGCCCATCAACGCGCCTGGTGAGTTGAAGCGCTGCCTGGCATCGCTGCAGAAGGTCGAGGGCTTGGGGCAGGTGATCTTGCTTGTGGCCGCCGACGCCGAGGTGGCCGAGGAAGCTGCGAACAAGGTGCAGAAAATCGCCGACGAGTTCCCTCAGATGCACATTCTGGTTATCGGCGATGCGGAATGCCAGATTATCCAGCAGCGCCTGGCCCAGCATGGCTTCGGCGATGTTTCCAAGGAAATCGGTCTCACTGGCTACGGTGCGGTGCGCAACCTTGGCCTGGTGGTGGCCAACGCCTTCGGCTTCGATTCCGTGGTCTTTGTGGACGACGATGAGGTGATCGAGGATCCCGAGTTCCTGCGTCGCGCGATGTACGGCCTGGGCAAACTCACCAAGAAGGGTATCCCCATCCTTGCCAAAACCGGTTACTACCTAAACGACGAGGGCAACTACCATTCGAAGAGCCAAAGCCGCTGGTACAACTACTTCTGGCAGCAGGGCCGCGCCTTCAATCATTGGATCGATCGCGCCATGACTGGCCCCAGGCTTTCGCGCTCCAATCATGTTTGCGGCGGTATGCTCGCGCTTCATCGCGAGGTGTACAAGCGTCTGAGCTTTGACGCGTGGATTCATCGCGGCGAGGATCTGGATTACCTTTTGAACCTGCGCATGTACGGCTCGGACGTCTGGTTCGACAACCGTTGGGTGTGCCGCCATCTTCCCCCGAAGAACCGCCACGAGGGCCATCGTTTCCGCAAGGACATTTACCGCTGGATCTACGAGTACTCAAAGGTAGAGTTCAGCCGCTCGCAGATCGACCTTTTGCAGATTAAGCCCTCTTCGCTTGAGCCTTATCCGGGGCCGTTCCTGGAGCCGGGTATTGCCAAGCGCGTGAAGAGGACCGCGCTTTTGCGTTCTTTGGTGCGCTCCGACAAGAAGGAATACCGCCGAGCTGCTCGCGAGGCGACGACGCTTGCCCAGGCTTACGCCGAGCAGAACTGCTCGCGCTATTTCGATTTCCAGCGTGTGTGGCCCGAAATCATGCTCGCCACGGAATCTGACGATGCCCTGGTGCAGGCTCTTGCCCAGGCGGCTTTCGCGCGTCAGGCGGGCGAGACCGTGGTTGTTGCCCCGGTCGAGATTCCCGAGCAGCCCGCTGAAACCGTCGCTGTAGCGGAAGCCGCGGTTGAGCCCTACGATGCCGCAGCTTCGTCTGCTGCCTCTGAGGCCGAGCCCGAGGCTAAGCGCTACCACGTGCCGAGCATCGCCAGCCTGGACATTCCCAACATCAACGTCGATCCCGGCCTTACGGGTGAGATTCGCCTGAACCTGGGCGAGGACGAGTAAATGCTCGAGATGTTTTTGGCTGCTATCGCATGCGGCCTGGTCATCGGTATTTTTTCCGGCATGCTTGGAATCGGCGGCGGCACCGTGATGGTGCCCTTGCTGCGCCTGGGCTTCGGGCTTCCCGCTATCGTGTCCACGGCGACCTCGCTCTTCACCATCATCCCCACCTCCATCACCGGTTTTGTGACGCACATCCGCAATCGCACCTGCGTGCCCAAGCTCGGCGTTGTGGCGGGCATTGCCGGCGCCTTCGTTTCCCCGGTCGGCGTGCTTTTGGCCAATGCTTCGCCGTCTTGGTTGGTCATGCTGGTTATGGCGCTGATCATGGGCTACAGCGCGTGGAAGATGTTCCGCAAGGCATTTGCGGCTCCGCGCGGGGTGGGAACCGTCGCCAACATCAAGAAGGCCTTGGCCGAGCGTTCGCAGCGTGCCAGCTTGAGCCCCGAGGAGCAAAAGGCCGCCCGCGCTGCTCATCTCGCCGAGATGGACGCGCTTTTGCCCCAGCTTTCGGGCAAAGATCTTCTGAAGGGCGCGCTTTTCGGCTTGATTGCTGGCCTGGCCTCGGGCTACGTCGGCGTCGGCGGCGGCTTCATCATGGTGCCCTTGTTCATTTCGTTCTTGGGCATTTCAATGAAGCAGGCCTCGGGCACCTCGCTCATCGCGATTTTGATTCTGGCCATTCCGGGAACCATCACCCAGGGGATGCTGGGCAACATCGATTTCCTTATTGGCTTGGCCATGGCCTGCGGTTCCATCCCCGGTGCCTTTTTGGGCGCCACATTGGTCAACTATATCCCCGAGCGCCGTTTGCGTTTCGTATTCGGCGGTTTCCTGGTTCTGGGCGCTATCCTTCTTGCCGCTAACGAGTTTGGCGTTCTGTAGTTAAGGAGCTTCGGTATCCTTTGCTAGGGCGTGCGTCTGCGCGCCGCTGCCAGCCTTGGCATAGGCGCGCAGCCCAAAGCTAGGAAAGGATGCGTCGTGGGCGACGAGGACAAGCGTTTCGGAGGCGTTATCTCCCATAACAATCTGCAGCTTATCGCCGAGGCGAGCTTTTTGTGCCTGGCGCTCATCAGCGGCTGCGTGCTCGGTTGGGCGATGTTCGGCCCCGAGCATAATTTCATGGTGATGTTCGTTTCGGGCTTGCTGTTCACGCTTTTCCTGCTTTTGACCTTAGCTTTCATGTTCGATCCCGATCATTTGAAGGCCAAGCAGTCGCTTGAGGTTTTGAACCTGGCAAGCCAGACGCTTGAAGCCATGCGCGATGGTTACGACACCACGAGCGCTCAACACGTTTGCGAGCTTTTGCTCCCCAACGTTGCGGCCTGCGCTGTTGCCATGACCGATGACAAGGTAGTTCTTGGCTATTGCGGCATTGGCCGCTCGGAGCTCGGCCATCTTGGTGGGCGCATCCGCACCGCCGCCACAGCCGATACGGTGAAGGACGGCAAAACGCGCGTGCTGCGCTCGCAGCAGGAGGTGGGCCTGCCCACGCCGGTAAAGGGCATCAAGGCGGCGATCATCGTTCCTTTGAACGAAGGCAAGGACACGCTGGGCACCTTGAAGTTCTACTACTCCGACCCTTCCCGCATCACCGAGAGCCAGGTGTCCATCGCCGAGGGCTTCGGGCAGCTGTTGAGCACGCAGATCTCGGCGCTGCGCTTGGAGGATCAGAAGAAGCTCGCCACGAGCATGGAACTTAAGGCCCTGCAGAGCCAGATTAACCCGCATTTCCTTTTCAACACCATCAACACGATGGCTTCCTATTGCCGCATCGACCCTGATAAGGCACGCGTTATGCTGCGCGAGTTCGCAACCTTCTACCGCGCAACCTTGGAAAACTCCTCGGACCTTATCAGCCTTGAGCGCGAGGTCGAGCAAACGGTGCGCTACCTCACCTTGGAGCAGTGCCGCTTCGGCGAGGATCGCCTGGCCATCGATTCATCGATCCCCGACGAGATTCGCGAGCTCGAGGTTCCTTCGTTCATGATCCAGCCCCTGGTTGAGAACTCGATCAAGCACGCCTTCCCCGCCGAGGGCAAGTTGACCATCGGCATTCATGGCGAGCGCAAGGGCGACGACATCTACATTTACGTCACCGACGATGGCGTTGGCATGACGCAGGAGGCGCTCGATAACATTCTTCATCCCGTGTCCGACACAGGCTTGGGAATCGCCGTGAAGAACGTGAACGACCGCCTGCGTGGCTACTTCGGCGAAGGCTCGAAGATGATCATCAACTCCGAGCTTGGCAAGGGTACCTTCGTTACGCTGTATCTTAAAGATCGCGCGCATGAATTGGACGAGGACCACGCTGCCGAAGGCGAGCTCGTCGACGAGTTCGAGCAGCTTAAGCGTAAGGCTGCCGCAAGCGCTGCGACCTCCGATATCGAGGGCTCCAAGGGGAGCGAGGACTTCATCGACTTGGCTGATTTGAAGATTTAAAATGCACGTTTTGAGCGTGGTAGGATATACTCGAAAATTGCATTTTACAAACTAAATCAAGGAGGCCCCGAGTTGCTAAAGGCGATTATCGTTGACGATGAGGCACCAGCACGCTCTGAACTGCGCTTTCTTCTGAGTGAAATCAATCAAACCGAGGTCGTGGCGGAAGCCGCAAGCGTCCGCGAGGCCATCGAGAAGCTCAAGGAATATCCCTGCGACGTGATGTTCCTTGACATCAACATGCCCGAGGCAACTGGCCTTCAGCTTGCCGATGCTCTGCAGCATCTGAAGTTCCCCCCTGCGGTGGTCTTCGTTACCGCCTATAGCGAGTTCGCGCTGGACGCCTTCAAGGTTGCGGCCGTCGATTACCTAGTTAAGCCCGTCGAGACCGATCGCCTGTCTCAGGCCATCCATCGTGTGCGCGAGCACGTCATGCTGCATGCCAAGGCTCAAAAGGCCGAGCGCATCCCTGTTGAAAAGGGCGGCAAGAAGATCCTCATCAACATCGACGACATCCGCTTCGTCATGGCGCGCGACGATTACGCTTACCTGCAGACCGCCGACGATCGCTTCTTCAGTACCGTTTCCTTGGCTCAGCTTGAAAAGACCCTCGACGGCCATGGTTTCTTCCGTGTCCATCGTGGCTACTTGGTCAACCTTTCTTTGGTTAAGGAAGTTGAGCCTCAGTCGGGCGGTACCTTGCTTTTGACCCTCGACGGCGTTGAGGACAAGATCCCCGTTTCGCGCCGCCGCGTGTCCAGCCTGAAGAAGGCTTTGGGCCTGTAGCTCGGCGCCAAATTCAATAGACGCTTAAGAAGGGAGCGCGCGGCGATGATCCGCGCGCTCCCTTCTTCGTTTTCGCAAAAAGAGAGGCGGCTCCAAGCGGAGTCGCCTCTCTGCGTTGCTTGGCGCCTGGGGCGGGGTGGCGGTGTGGGCCGGTTGGCAGGGTGCTTGCCGTTTGCGGATTTCGGCTTTGCAGCCAGGCCGCTTACGCTTTGCCGCTCGGGGCTGGGCCTCTACAAATCGCGGGGGATATCGGCCAGTTCGGCTTCGGTGAACACCGGGCCGTCCAGGCAGATGTACTTGCCGCCGATGTTGCAGCGGCCGCATTTGCCCACGCCGCACTTCATACGCGCCTCGAGCGTGGTGATGATGTTTTCGGGGCTGTATCCTAGTTTGGTTAGCGATTCGCGGCAGGTGCGGAACAGGCTGGGGCCGCCGCACAGCGTAACGGCCGCGTTCTCGGTGGAAAGCCCTTCTTCGGCAAACACCTGCTCCAGGTAGGGCGCGGTGTAGGAAACGGGCCCCGTCCAGCTTTCGTTGCCGTGGTACAGGCTTACGTGCACGTGCGTGTCGGGGCAGCTTGGCCACTTCTCAAACAACTCCTCCTTGAACACCAGGTCATCGTAGGTGGAAGCGCTGTAGACCAGGTCTATGCGGCCGTAATCCTCGCGGTGTGTTAGGCAGTACTCCAGGAAGGCGCGCACCGGGGCCATGCCGATGCCGCCCGCGATGAAGAGCATGTTGCGTCCCTTGCAGCTTTCGTAGGGAAAGCTGTTGCCATAGGGCCCGCGCAGACCGACGGAGTCGCCCACGCGCAGTTTGTGCATCTGCTCGGTTACCAGGCCCACCTTCTTCACAGCCATTTCCACGTAATCCTCGCCGCGCGAGGTGATGCAGAACATGCATTCGCCGTAGGGCGGTACCGAGAACATGCCCAGCTGCCCGGGCTTGCTTGCGAAGGGCGCCGTGCCTTCGGGCGTTTGGAAGGTGAAGAGCTTCACGTCGTGCGTGAGCTCCTTGATGCCGGTGACGCGCACGATTTTGGGAACAAGCGATGATCCTTCGCAGATGCCGGCGCACCCATGTTCGACGACGATCTTAGACATGGCTTGCCTCCTTTTCGTCCCATGCGTTCACCTTGTCGATGATGGCGGTGATATCCATGGTTGCCGGGCAGTCCACCAGGCAGCGCCCGCAGCCCACGCACAGCGGTTCGCCATAGCGTTCCTCGAAGAAGCAGAGCTTGTGCATGAAGCGTTGCCGCACGCGGTTGCGCTTTTGCTCGCGTGGGTTGTGGTTGCCCGCCATGAGCGTGTAATCCTTGAACATGCAGCTGTCCCAGCAGCGGAAACGGGCGTTTTCTTCCTTCTTGCGCGCTTGGCTTAAATCGAAGCAGTGGCAGGTGGGGCAGATGAAGGTGCAGCTGCCGCAAGTAAGGCACGCGGTGGAGACCTCGTCCCACAGCGAGCTGTCGAACAAATTGTGCAGCTTTTCGGCAACGCCTTCCATGCTCACCCGGGTGGAGCACTTCACCGGTTCGTGGCTAACCTCGCCTTCTTCAAGGAAGGGCTTCCATATGTCCAGCAAGGCTTGGCCCTTCTCCGTTTGGGGGCGGGCCTCAAACGCATCCTCGCCCTCCACCAGAAGCAGGTCCGCTTCCGGCGCCTCGTTGGGGTTTTGGCCCATGGAATCGCAGAAGCAAGCATCGCTTGCGCGGTTGCAGGCAAGCGCCACCAAGGTAAGGGCCTCGCGTTTTGCCTGGTAAAATTCATCTACATAGCCCTTGGTAAGGAACACCTGGTCCATGCGCTCGATAGCGGCCACATCGCAGGGGCGAACGCCGAAGGCCACGAAGGGCGCCGGTTTCTCAAGTGCGCTTTCGATGAAGGCGCCCTCCGGCCCTTTGCCCCAGGTGTAGAGCTTCTCGGTGGAGGGGAATAGCAGCCCCTTCGGCGGGATCTTCGTGTTCTGCAAATCGAACTTGGGCTCGGTGATCCCGGAGGCTTCGCCATAAGGTGCGAAGCACGAGGTTCCTTCCACGATGGCGGGAACGTAGACGTCCATGGCTTGGGCGGTTGCGTCGAGCACTTCGGCCAAACGGCTTTTCTTGAACAGCATTTCCGGGCCTCCCTACATGAACTCTTCGACGTCGTCGGTCTTGAAGGTGCGCAGGGCATCGGGGCCTTCATCGGTAAGGCCGCCGCCCTCGTAGGGGCCGAACAGCTCGTCGATGTCCTTGATTTGCTTGTGCATCAGCGTCATCAGAGGCAGTCCCATGGGGCACACGCGCTCGCATTCGCCGCACTCGATGCAGCGGTCTGCCACGTGGAAGGAGCGGGTCACGCCGTAGTAGCGCGCCTGCTCAACGTCGAACTGTTTGCCCTGCCATCCTTCGCGTTCCTGCTCGGCGAAGCAGACCTTGCAGGTGCAGCACGGGCAGGCCTGCCGGCAGGCATGGCAGCGGATGCAGGTCTCGTACATCAGATCGAAGAAGGCGCGGCGCTCCTCGCGGCTCATGGCCTCAAGCTTGCGCACGTCGGCAAAGCGGTCGTTCTTCGGCTCGGGCGCTGGCTCGCCCAGAAGCTCGTCGTAGATAATCGGGTTGCGGAACTGGCATTCGCGGCAGCGCTTCAGTTCCACACCGTCGCGCGTGGTGCAGCCGGTGCAGGGGATGCCGATAAGGTACACGTCCTCGCGCTTGATCTGCCTATCGGCGATAAGGCGGTTGATGGCGCGTGATTCGCAGCCGCGGGCAACAAGGCCAACGCGCCCTTTGTCCTTCTGCTCCAGCACGTACTTGCCCAGGGCATGCTCGCAATGCTGGTCGC
>CAVHFE010000047.1:0-15184 GCA_963635145.1 Oscillospiraceae bacterium | reverse complement strand
GTTTTACGTTCTTCGGGAACCTGGATTATCTCCATTTTCTCGAGCTTCTTCACGCGATCTTGAACCTGCTTGGCCTTGGTGGCCTTATAACGGAAGCGCTCGATGAAGGCTTCCATCTTCTCAATTTCGTCTTTTTGCTTCGCCGCCTGCTCTTTGAGCCTCTCAAGCCACTCGGCGCGTTGCTTCAGATAAGAGGAATAATTGCCCTTGTAAGCTCGCAGTTGGCCGTGGTCGATCTCGGCAACGCGGCTAACCATGTTGTCCAAAAACTCACGGTCGTGCGAAACGACAAGAACCGTTCCCTCATACGAACGAAGAAAACCCTCGAGCCATTTCACGCTCTCCAGGTCAAGGTGGTTGGTGGGCTCGTCGAGCAAGAGCACTTCGGGATTGCGCGCAAGAAGCTTTGCCAAGGCAATGCGCATCTGCCAGCCGCCGGAGTACTCCGTAGTGGAGCGCTGCATGTCCTCTTCGCCGAAACCCAAGCCGAAGAGGACAGACCTAACGCGTGCGTGAAGCGAATAGCCGCCCATGGCCTCGTAAAGCTCTCGTGCCTTGCCATATGCCTGAAGCTTCTCGTCGGCTGGGTCTTTGGCAATCTGCTCCTCAAGCTCGAGCATGCGCCGCTCTTGCTCAACGACTTCGCTTTGAGCGCTCATCACCTCATCGAAGATAGGCCTGTCCCCCATCTCGATGGCTTCCTGCTCCAGATAGCCCACCTGAGCACCCTTCGCAAGAAGAACACGGCCGGAATCAGCCGAGTCCTTGCCCGAAATGATGTTGAGCATGGTGGTTTTACCAGCCCCATTTGGCCCAACAAGAGCAATTCGGTCATGCTCCTCAAGACGAAGAGACACATTCTCAAAAAGCGTGCGAGCTCCGAAGGATTTAGTTAGTTTTTCCAATTGCAATATCATGAGGCAACATTCTAACGGAGCGGCAAAGGCAAATACAGCCCCGAACGACTCCGAGCAAAGCGATGTCCCACGATGGAAACGCTTAGCGTCCCAGCTAATAAAGGACCACCCTCAAAACGCCAGCAAGCTCAGCCTGTTACGCCTCGAGCAAAACACTAAACGGTACGCTCAATCTTCAGGGGTATTTGCAACGGAAGTGGCTTAGTCCAGGTAATAGCAGCCTTCATCTCGCTCAAGAGCCATGCCTTTTACGTAATCGATAAACAGATCAACGCAATAGGGACGATAGTTCTTGTTGCTGTAGGCCATGTAAATCGTATGGAAGAAGGGCTTGCGATCTTCCCCGTCAAGACAGAAAGGCTTCACAACAATACCCTCGATGTTCTTAAGGAAGAAGGTATCCATCATAATCGCAACCTTATCGCTGCTTGCCGCGATACCCGCCAAAATGGACTCATCATCGTATGCGTAGTGAACGTCTTTCAAGGAAAGTCCATCCATGAAGCCCTTGATGGATTTCCCAACGGGCAAGCTTTCTCGATAGCTGATCAAATCAACATCTTTAAGATCATCGGGAACGATGAATTCCTTATGCGCCAAATCTGATTCTCGATTAACGACGATTACCAGCTTCTGCAGGGTTACCGGTACGAAATCCACATCCTTGATGGAATCGTCTTTCGCACAAAACACAACGTCATGGCTGCCTTTGCTCAAATCCTCAAGCAAGGTTTGCGAAGGGGCTTGGCTTAAATTGAAATCGTAGTCGTGGTCACTTTCACGACGATAACCCTTCAACAACTTGGGCACGTAATCCGTCTGCAGCGTGATGATGGACCCCATGTCGATGGTTCCACCATCGGACTCTCCCGAGTAGCCCTTCATAATGGCAATACCCTTATCCAGCTGCTCTAACGAAGCATTCACATAGGTAAGGAATTCGGACCCGTACTTGGTCAACTCAACGTTGCGACCCGACTTTTGAAACAAGGAAACGCCCAGCTCGGATTCCAAAGAAGAAATAGACCCGGAAAGAGTGGGCTGCGTGATGAAAAGCTCTTTTGCCGCACGAGTATAGTGCTGCAAATCCGCCAATTTGCGGAAGTAATAGAGCTGGGATAAGTTCATAAGGGCCGCCAATCGTTACATTCCAATGAGCCAAACCTTGTTCACGGCTGTTACCGTAAAACCAGAGCATCCGATCACTGAAAACCGGTTTTTCACCCAGAAGCAGGCAAAAGTCTTTATAGTTCTTAATCGGCCTATAGCTTTGACTCAAATTTAGCATGCCTTAGTATAAGCCAAATCTATTGATTATCAAGTATATATAGGAAAAGGGATTCGCAAAAGCGAATCCCTTTTTCGCGTAAGGCTATGGTGGTTGAAGAAATTAACCTTCGCGGTACTGAACGCCGCAGCCGAACTGAGGATACTCCCACTTCTCAAGAATGGTGCTACCGCAAATCATACGGCAGGTACCGCACTCAAGGCAGCCAGCGTAGTCGAAAATCGGCTCGTCGGAACCATCGGCGGGAATCTTGTAAAGAGCAGCAGGGCAGCACATAACGAGCTTCATGTACTCGGGATCGCTGACCTTAACGCCCTCACGGATGACGATATGTGCGTTCTCCTCGTCAACGATCATCTTGTTCTTTGCAAGCTTGTCGTCAACGTTAACGGTAATAACAGGGTTACTCACAGTGCCTTCACTCCCTTCAGGGCAACACCGGCGAGCTTGAACAAGCCAGCCTTCTTAACGGGGGGCATCGCAATGCCCATAACATGCTTACGAGGCTCGCCGTCGACGATGAACAAGGGGTTCATGATGTCGCGGATCATCTCGGGATAACCGCGGAACATGCCAGGAGCGGATTCCAGGAAGTGAGGAGCCTTAGCGTACATCTTCATATCGCGCATAACGAAGGAAGAATCGAGCATCTGCTTGTAGCACTGCAGGCCAGCCTTGGAGGTGTCGCCTGCATCGAGAGCCTTAATGGCAGCCTGACCAGCGATGTCGCCGGAAGCAACAGCAAGATCCATACCACGAACGGTGTAGCCGAGGTTCATGCAAAGCATTGCAGCGTCGCCAGCAACGATAACGCCGTCGCCAACGATCTCGGGCATCATGTTGATGCCACCCTCGGGAACAACGTGACCGGAGTACTCAACAAGTTCGCCGCCCGCGATAAGGGGCTTGATCTCGGGCTTGTTCTTGAAGTCCTCGAGCATCTGGTAAACAGGCTTCTCCTGCTTCAAGACCTCGGACATGGTGGCAACGATACCCAAGGAGATGGACTCCTTGTTGGCATACACGAAAACGCCACCGATAACGCCGTTGGAGCAATCGCCAGCGAAGAGCCAGGAAGCGCCTTCACCGGGGTTGCACAGGAAGCGAGACTCGATGGTCTCAGCGGGGAGCTTCCAAACTTCCTTGGCGCCAACAGCAACCTGATCGATTGCAGGAGCAGCCTTGGAAAGACCAGCCTTGTGGGTGAGCAGCGAGTTAACGCCGTCAGCCAGGATGACCAAAGAAGCAGTCATAGGCTCAGCCTCTTCACCGGTACCGACGAGGATGCCCTGAACCTTGCCGTTGTTGATGATGAGGTCGTTAACGGCCATGTCGTAAATGATCTCGGCACCAGCGTTCTCAGCCTGCTCAGCGAGCCACTGATCGAAGGGTGCACGAAGAACAGTGTAGGATTCCTGGCCAGCCTTCTTCAGGTCCTCAGAGGTGAAGTCGATGGTGAAATTGGAATCGGGAGCGATCAGAGAGATGCGCTCATGAGCCACCTTACGCTGAAGAGGAGCTTCTTCGTAGTTAGGGAAGACCTTCTTCAAAGAGTGGGTGTAAATGCGACCGCCAGTCATGTTCTTAGCGCCAGCATAGTTGCCGCGCTCCAGAACCAGGACAGTCTTGCCAGCGGATGCGAGCTGATATGCTGCGACGCAGCCAGCGCAACCAGCGCCAACAATAATTACGTCGAAATCAGGCTCGGTTACTTCGTCAGCCATGTTTCTCCTTCCTGGGTGTGAACCAATGCGTGGCACACCCAACTAAAGGGGTATCCACACGAAGTAGAAATATATCTGATTTAGTGTCCTTTGTGAAGAAAATGACTGATTTTATCCCGTCAAATGAACCAATTATTTCTTCGGCAGCCTAAGCTCTCCCCGACCGTCCCCTCGTCCCAAACCACAGACTGATTGAAGTCCACAACGGAACGTCCCAACCTGCCTCGCTTAGCGACGTTCCAAGCTTAAAGCACATCGCTTCGGAGGGGTGCCCCGACGGAAAGCTGAGCACAATTCGCCTTCTTCGCTGTCACCAAGAACAAGGGCCATACCCCACTATAGTTCTCAGCTATATCAGGCTCTAAGTTCTTCGTATTTCACATTGCCTGAAAGCTCAAATAGGATTTATGCCATTACAGTTTTCATGCAAAGGAGTTTTTATGAGCGATATCCATGCTCCCTATCGCTACGACGTCGTGGGAAGCTTTTTGCGCCCCGATTATCTTAGGAGCGCTCGAGCCAAGTTCGAGCGAGGCGAGCTTACCAGCGAAGAGCTGAAGGCCACCGAATACAAGGCTATCCTCGACCTGATCGAAAAAGAGAAAAAGGCCGGACTACATATCATCACTGATGGTGAATTCCGAAGGTTGACCTGGCATCTTGACTTCATGTGGAATATCAATGGCGTCGCTCGCGTAAAATCCGAAACAGGAAACACCACTTTCGAAGGTGAAGCTGCGGCAATCGACGACGTAACAATTGAAGGCAAGCTCTCTGCCCGTAATCATCCCTTCATCGAGCACTTCCGCTTCGTTAAGGCTCAAGAAGACGAGAACACCGTTGCTAAGCTAACTATCCCAGCTCCCGGCCAGTTCTATGCGCAATTCACCGGAGCGGATCAGCTTGAAAACACTCTTAAGCATTACGAAAGCACACAGGCTTTTGCAGATGACGTCGTAAAAGCCTATTCTGAATTCATCGCTGATTTCTACGAAGCTGGCGGTCGAAATCTTCAATTTGACGATTGCACCTGGGGCGGCTTCGTAAACACCGAGGTTGCACTTCAGCTAACAGGCTTGAATACGCTCGATGAGCTTAAAAACTACATGGAGCTGCTCGTTTCCGTCAACAATAGGGTCATCGCCTCGAAACCTGGCAACGACATCGTCATCAGCACGCACGTTTGTCGAGGCAACTACCACTCCACCTATTTCTCAAGCGGAGCCTACGATGCAGTTGCAGAACCCCTTTTCACCTCTGAAAATGTAGATGCTTTCTATCTCGAATACGACGACGAGCGCTCAGGTGGTTTCGAGCCCCTCTCCAAGGTAGCACCCGGCAAAAAAGTCGTTCTTGGCCTGGTAACCACCAAAAACCCGAAGCTTGAAGACAAAGAAGCCGTTATTGCACGCATCAATGAGGCGACAAAATATGTTCCCTTGGAGAACCTGCACCTTTCACCACAATGCGGTTTTGCAAGCTGCGAGATTGGCAACAAACTCAGCGAAGATGAGCAATGGGCAAAGATCGCTTTGGTTAAGGAAATCGCTGAAGAAGTATGGGACTAACGCCTTAATCTCTTTCGGCGTATCACTACAAGCGCCAACGAAGCAGCACGAGGACCTTGAATGAACCTTCAGGGTCCTCGTTATTTTTTGCGCTAAGCGAGGAGTCTTCTCGCCTTAACTTAGGAAACCGAAATCGCCATAACCGGCAACAAGCTATATCGGCATAAAAGAAGGAGACCCGAAGGTCTCCTTCCAAAAGCCAGTATTGAGCGCTCGATTTACAGAGCAGCAACAAGCTGGGGAACGACTTCGTAGATGTCGCCAACGAAGCCAAGGTCGCACTGCTTGAAGACAGGTGCGTTTGCGTCCTTGTTGACAGCGATGATGGTCTCAGCGCCAGTAACGCCAACCATGTGCTGCTGCTGGCCGGAAATGCCCAGAGCGATGTATGCCTTAGGAGCAAGAACCTGGCCGGAAACGCCGATGTAGAGGTTGCGAGCCATCCAGTCAACGTTCTCAGCGAGAGGACGAGAGCAACCGAGCTCGCCGCCAACCTTAGCAGCAAGGTCGCGAGCCATCTGGAGGTCTTCCTCGGCCTGGAAGCCACGGCCAGCACCAACGACAACGTCGTACTTGGTGAGGTCAGCACCACCTGCAGGCAGGGGCTCGGTACCAGTGATGGTCAGAGGAGCTGCGGGAGCAGTGTAGGCGATGGTCTCGACTGCATCGGTGCCGGTGGGCTCAGCAGCCTCGAAAAGGGTAGCGGCAACAGTGTAGATCTTGGTGCCGGAAACGGTCTGCTTAGCGTTAGCGATACCGCCGAAGTAAGAGTTAACAGCAGCGTCGCCCTCGATGGCAGCAACGTCGGAGATGACCGCGGTGCCGAGCTGAGCAGCCAGGGTACCAGCAAGAATCTTGTTGGTGGGGGTGGGCTCAACCAGAACGATGTCAGCGCCGGAAGCGTCGAAAGCAGCCTTAACGCCAGCGGTAGCGTTCTCGGGCAGACCCTCGAACTCGATAGCGTAAGCCTTGTCGGCAACGCCGGTCAGAGGGGTGCCGACAACAGCCAGCTCGACAGCGTCAGCGATGGTGCGAGCGCCAGCGCAGATGGACTTCTGAGCATCCTCGGATGCAGCAATAACGAGTGCCTTAGTCATAGTTCAAATACCGCCTTCTCTTTACTTAAGTGCTTCAGCGACAGCAGCAGCGAAAGCGTTGACGTCGTCGAAGATCTGGTTCTTACGATCTGCAGGAACGGGAGCAAGGATCTCGTCATAGGAGACCTTGGTCTCAACAGCCACGTCAGCGGCAGAAGAGGGCTTCTTGCCAGCCTGAAGGATGTCGCGCATGCCGGGGATGCGAGCCTCGCAGATTGCAGGAGAAACGGAAACGACAGCAGGCAGAGGAACCTCGACGGTCTGAACCTCGGTGTCGAGGGTGCGCTTGACGATAACCTTGCCGTCAGCAGCCTCGATGGAGGTAACCTCGTTGACAACGGGGTAACCCAGAGCAGCAGCGAGCTGAACGTTGACCTGGCCAGCGTAGAAGTCCGCGGAACCCTCGCCGGTGATGATCAGATCGTAGCCAGCGCAGAGGTCCTTGAGAGCCTGAGCGGTAGCGTAAGAGTCAGCGGTGTCGGCAACGCCGGTAGCAACCTTGAGCTCGTTGACGCCACGGGACAGGATGTCCTTCTTAGTCTTGGCGTCGTAGTCAGCGGAAGCTGCGGAAATGACGTCAGCCTCGCCACCGGTGGAAGAAGCCAGCTGAGCAGCAGCCTCGATGGCGTTCTTGTCGTAAGTGGAGATAACGGGCTTGGCCTTGGAGTAGTCGAGAGTACGGTCACCAGCGACAGTGATGTCCTGGTCGTCTGCGACCACCTTGACAGCGACAGCAATCTTCATGTTTGAATGCTCCTTCTTGTTTATGTCGGCTCGGAAATCCCATTGTGTGAAGAACCGACCCGACCGGTTTGAATCACGCTGCCCGCCACACAGCCTGCTGCGACGGACAGCGGATCACGCAAAATAAGATTAGTAAGCGAAACTTACTTGTACTTGTGCCACTTGGGGATAGCACGACCTGCGATGTAGTCCATAACCTCGCAAGTACCGCCGGCGAGCATGTTGCCGCGGAGGTCACGCCAAATGCGGCCAACACGAACTTCGTCGGTGTAGCCAAGGCCGCCGTAAACCTCGATCGCGTTATCGGCGACCTGGAGGTGAGCACGGGTGCCCCAGGACTTGAGCATAGCGATGTCAGCGTTGATGGACTCGCCCTGATCAAGCTTCCAGAGGCAGTAGTACAGCCAATGACGGGACTGCTGCAGGATCATCTCGTTCTCCTCGATGAGAGCCTGAACGCGGGGGTTGGTGATGATGGGCTTGTTGAAGGCGATGCGCTCCTTGGCATAAGCGATGGCATCGTTCTGAGCAGCCTGAGCAAGACCAAGACCCTGAGCAACAACGAGGCAGCGCTCGAACTCGAAGTTCTTCATGAGGAGCATCCAGCCGTTGCCCTCGCCGCCGACGCGATCAGCCTCGGTAACCTTCACGTTGTCAAAGAAGACGTCGACGAAGGGAACGGTGTGCTGACCGAGCTTGGAGAGGTGAGCGGTGGAAACGCCGGGAGCGTCGCGACGGACAAGCCAAAGGCTCATCTTGTTGTTCTCGCGAGCGGGAGACTCATCCTTGCAGATGACGAGCAGGTAAGGAACGTCGGCGCCGTTGGTGACCCAGGTCTTCTGACCGTTGAGGACGAAAGTGCCGTCGGCCTGCTTGGTGGAAGTCATGGCCATGCCCTGGTTGTCGGAACCAGCACCGGGCTCGGAAAGGCACAGAGCGCAAACAGCCTGGCCGGACTTCTCATACTCTTCGACGATGACAGCAGCCTGCTCGGGAGTGCCGAACTCGGCAAGGTCGGCGGAGCCAAGCATGCCGGTCATGAAGGGAGTCATGCAACCGGTGAATTCATAGAGCTTCTCAGTCATGAGGCCCAAGGTCACATGATCGGTAGGAATGCCGCCAACTTCCTCGGGAAGACCCATGAATGCGAAACCAGCGTCGCGGTATGCATCCTGTGCCTCAGCGGGAACCTGATGAGCGGCGTACATGTCATTGACAGCCTGCTCGTCGCCGAAGTAGCGCTCAGCGTACTCCTTGAGGGAGTCGACCAAGAGCTCCTGCTCGTCGGTGAGACTAAAATCGATTGCCATATTCTTCTCCTTCTCCTCCGCCCCCAGGCAACAGGAACGGAATCGTCTGGCAGCACAATCCACCAGAATCTGGACTTTCTGCACCGTCAAGTTTGAAGTTCATTTAAAACTTTGTCCAATAGGCTTGAACCTTTTAATCAAAGTTCTTCCTATAGACGTAACCTATACATCTCCTATTTCCTAACTAATTAATAAATAGAATTTCTTGATATGAACATGAAACATGCCGAAACAAGCTTCAAAAAAATTTTTGCTTAAACCCGAAATTGGGGCTTGACAAACATTAGAAACATTTTTCCAATTCATCGGTTTCCCCCTACATGAACTAGGAAGTATTAATAGGTCTCGCCTATGAATGGATATTTATCTGCAATAAATCTCCTATTGGACTGCTTCACTAAGTCCAATGCTAAAATTTGCCTAGCGGAAATCCGGAATCTGCCGCATAGGGTCGTTGCCCAAAAACTGGGCACAATCACAAATCATTAGGAGGGTTTATGAATCCCAATGCAACTATCACTGATGAGCAGTTTAAGGCTTATCTGAAGAAGGTCCGCGACATGGTCGAGGGCCCTTACACTGAGTGGCAGAAGGAGATCGAGGTTACTAACACTTTCCCCGAGAAGTTCTACCAGTCCAACATTGATAACGACATTTATCGTTACTCCCTCCCCGTCGAGTACGGCGGATGGGGCCTCTCCGAGAAGGAAATCCTGCAGGTCCAGGAAGAGTTCTCCCGTGGTCCTTCGGGCATGCGTATGCACATGCACTACGCTTCCGACCTGAACTGGCGCATCCTCAACGACTTCGGTTCCGAGGAGCTGAAGGCTGAGTACATGCCCAAGTTCCAGGATAAGACCATCTTCACCAACTTCGCTCTGACCGAGAAGACCGGCGGTACCGGTGCTGACCTTCACACCACCGCTGTCGAGCAGGCTGACGGCACTTACCTGCTGAACGGTGAGAAGTGGCTCATTTCTCACACTGACTGCTCCCAGTTCTCCTACGTCATTGCTGTGACCGACCCCGAGAAGACCGGCGACGAGCGTCTTTCCGCATTCTTCGTCCCCATGGATCTCCCCGGCTTCGAGATCGTTCCTATGCCTCACATGATGGGCTGCCGTGGCTCCGGTCACACCGGCCTCGCATTCAAGGACGTTGTTCTCGATCCTAAGTACCTGCTTGCTGAGCGCGGCCAGGGCATGAAGGTTGCTATGCACTCCCTCGCTGTCTCCCGTGTTCACATCGCTACCTCCAACCTCGGCATTTCCCAGAAGATGCTCGAGATGTCCATCGCTCGCGCTCATGATCGCGTGACCTTCGGTAAGCCCATCATCAAGCGCCAGGCTATCCGCGTTAAGCTGGCTAACATGGCTATGATGCTGCACGCTCTCCGCTGCATGATCATCGACTTCTGCGATGACTACGAGATCGACGAGCAGGGCGAGTACATCGACGAGAAGGCTGCAATCTGCAAGCTGTTCTCCATCGACACCTCTCGCCTCGTCTCCGACGAGATGCTCGAGATCTTCGGTGGCGACGGCTACTTCGAGGATTCTCCTTACGGCCCCACCGAGCTCCTCTATCGTGACTGCCGCGCTATGTGGCTCGAGGAGGGTGCACCCACCGTCCAGCGCATCACCATCGCTCGTGGCGTTGAGAAGCACAACGGCCGTGTTGAGTACCAGACCTGGATTGCTGGTACCGACCTGGCATAAGTCTGAATTTAGGCTTATAAATCCAAAGAAATTTGGTCAGATTCCGGAGGGCTGGGAACGTAAGTTCCCAGCCCTTGCTGTATTCCTCGTAGGAATTCGCAGGCAGATACTCAAGCCACAGTAAACAAGTTCAGTAAGGGTATTACCGGTAAATCTCGCACACGTTCTACGAGCTCTGCCCCAACTGAAACAAGTACTGCTTTCTATCAGCCGCAAATCAGTACTATAAGAATTATTTCTTAGTCAGACCATTCAACTTATTTATCAATCTTAAACAGGCGATTTAGCCAAAAAAAGACGAACGTTTTAAAACTTTGTTCAACTCGTTTGGAGCATCAGCCATACCCCAAACGCAAAAATCGCCTTGCGCTTAAAGTTTGAAGCGCAAGGCGATAATAGATTGAAGCTAAATCTATTGCCTAATCGAGATAAAGATCTGCTTAGACAAAGTACTCCATAGCCCCATCGTCTGCTTTACGACGATGCACCTTAAAGGTGTCGTGCAAGTACTCAAGATAGGCAAACTGATTTAGAACCTTACGCGTTCGTATGTCGTTGTCGAAATGGAAGATACCCTTTTCGCGGTGAGCATTGTTAATCTGAGTTATCTCATAAGCGGTAACAGGGCGAGAAGCCTCCTCAAGCTGTTTTAAACATTTGCTCAAAGGCTTATCGTAAGAGGCTATGCTTTTATCAATGAAGGCTATCCCCTCCTCGGCGGTGACCGCAGGATGATGCGCCATGTAAAAACCAGTAGGTCGCAAAGATTTAATCACATCAAAGCTATGCAGATAGCTAAGTATGCAATGTTCGTTATTTCGAAGCTGATACAAGCCTGGCGCACCATGGGTAATATGATCACCTGTGAACATGAATCTTTCATTCACTTCGTACAGGCACACATGGTCGCAAGCGTGACCCGGGCTAAACACAGGCATGAACTCGTACCCGGCAATCTTAATACGGTCCCACTCTTGAACTTCAATCTCATGCCGAGGATAGTAGAGACTCTCCTCAAGTCGGCCGCCAACCGATTTGACGTTCATGCGGATGCCAAAATCCTTTGCCCTTCGCGTCCCACTCAAAACACAGAACTCTTCAACGCGTTGAGGAGTCACCGGCATATGGGGGCCATGATACACAACTCGAGCGCCTTTACTTAAGCAATAAGCAAGGTTGCCCTCGTGATCGATATGGAAATGCGTAATGAAAATCTCGATATGCTCCCAGGGCACATCCCATCGATCAACTATTTGATCGATAAAAGCGGTGCCCGTTATCTCGAACCATCCAGTATCAATGAGCAGAGCACGCTTTCCTGGTTCAACAATGCAATATTGCTCAAGCCTCGCTGCGAACGGAAAACCCTGGATGTCATACGAACTATGGTAGATATTGGGACGCACCTCTTCAAGCAGCGTCAGTTCCTCGTAAGAGCAATCTGGATAGATAAAGCCAGATTCTGTGATCTCCATGCTAAAACCCCTCCATTAAAGCCGGATAACCGTAAAATAAGAAAGCCCCTGAGGGCTCTTTAAGTCCATATAGGCTAAATGCTAAGCATTTCCAAAAACCAATTATAGCCATGGTGTGCCCTATGAAACTCAAGTAATTGCACTTAATAAGAATTGCGCCAGGTTTTCGTGGCTGATATTCTAATGAACCTATGGAAGGAGGGATTTCGTGGCTGACACCCTGGGATCCGAGGAAATAGATTTGGAATTTCGACGCGCAGAGCTCGATGATCTAGATGAAATTTGGGATTTATACTCAGCCGCCATCATGGCTTCTTCCAACACGCCGGAGGATCCCCTTTGGGTACTTGGGAAGCATCCCTCCCGTGAAGAGCTTACCTATGAAATAGAGGACGGGCTACTTCATTGCGGTTTCTATTATGGACAAGTTGTTGCCGCAACGCTGATTGAGCAAAATTTCGTTAGAGGATACGAGACCTTCCCTTGGAAGTCGAAAATCTCCCTTAAAGATTCAGCGGTGCTTCACCTTTTCGCCATCGACCCAAATCTTCGTGGGCGCAAAATCGGCAAACGTTTCATGAATTACTGTATAGACTTCGCCCGTAAAGAAGGTTACAAAGCTTTACGTCTTGACGCAATGCCAAGCCTGGTCCATGCCCAAGCCCTCTATCTTAGTTGCGGTTTTGAAAGCCAGGGCATTGGCGATTTGGCGCATGCCGACCCGCGTATGCGCCGCGCTAATATGTTCGAATTGGTGCTTTAAATCTCTTTCGACGGAAAATTTAATTAACCTCAGCAAGCTTAATTGGCTCAACAGGCTCTAGCTTGCTCGCTATAGCTGGAAACTATCGAAATATAGAGCTCTGCCATTCGCGATCACTCCTACCACCTAGAGCTTTCCTGATAGACGAGCGCATGGCTTTTTCCTCAGGTGTTTCGTCCTTTGGAAGCGTGTAGGGCATATTTTCGCAGAGATAATCCGCAAATTGCTTTGCTTCAGGACGTGGCGAATTTGGCAAGGCGATGCCGATAGTACGAGTTGCCGGCGGATCGAGTTCCAGCACTTGGATATCAGACGGAGCATCCTTTAATGCAGATGCCGGTACAATGGCAACGCCTTGGTCTTGTGAAACCAAAGACAGAAGCGTTGAATCGTCGTCGCAGCAAAGCAAGTGCAACTTAGAAGCATCCTCGGACGCTATCACCCCCCTAGGCGCCATCATCAAAGGCACCTCTTTCAACTCATCAGCATTAAGAGCCTTTTTATACGACCTAAACGAATGCGGAAGAACAAGCTTGCAAGGCTCGTCCATTACGGGGCGCCAAATAACTTGACCGCATTGCTCCTTCATTCCAATGGCCACATCGATTTGCCCATCTCTAAGCCAGGTGGACAAGGAATCACCGCCAACCAATAAGTCAAAGGAAACGTCTGGATTGATTTTCCGGTAAGCCTCAAAAGCAGGTACAAGCCATGTTCTGGAGACGCTTCCTAACACACCAACGCGAACCGGGGAATTCACATCGGTGGCAATGTCGGAAGCCAGCAAGAACAGCTGCGTAAAATTCTCGTCTGCTCGAACTAGCAAAGGGTAAAGAAGCTCCCCTGCTCGCGTAAGCTGGACACCTCGATGCGACCGGGTAATCACTTTGAATCCAAGCTCGGACTCTAGGGCATCCATAGCCTGCGTAACGGCCGATTGGGTGCAACCGCACTCCTTGGCAGCCTTACGCAAACTACCCTCTTTAACGGCTGTCATGAGCAAGCGAAGCTTCTTAGAATCCATGATTCATCCTTAGTAAGTGATAACTATTTCCACTCACTTTACCAAGAAGAGCAAAATTGAAGTGCATGAATTTCAGAAAGTCTAAACTGCAAAAGAAAAGCGCCCCGTAGGGCGCTTGAAGCTCGAGAGCGAACGCTCGCCGCGTTGGGACGCGAAAGCGCCCTGCATGGGCGGGACGACCTATCCTCCCACGGACTGCACCGCAGTACTTTCGGCGATGGAGGGCTTAACTGCCGAGTTCGGAATGGGATCGGGTGATCCCCTCCTCCATGGTCCCGCCCATGCAGGGCGCTCTTCTCGAGCCCCGCGGGCAAAGCTTTCGTTCGCTTGTCAGGCGCGCATGCGCCCTGAAGGCCGCATGGCGTAACCACCGCGATCCGATCGCGACTTCCTAAGATACCGATAAGAGGCTCTATGAAGAGCTCGGCCGATTAGTACCGCTCGCCTGAGGCGCTCGCACGCCTTGCAGCTGCGGCCTATCCAACTCATAGTCTATAAGAGGCCTTACCGAAAAGAGAACTCATCTCGAAGACGGCTTCCCGCTTAGATGCCTTCAGCGGTTATCCGCTCCGCACGTAGCTAACCAGCCATGCCGTTGGTCGACAACTGGGACACCAGAGGTGCGTCCACCCCGGTCCTCTCGTACTAGGGGCAGCCCTTCTCAATTCTCTTACGCCCGCGGAGGATAGGGACCGAACTGTCTCACGACGTTCTGAACCCAGCTCGCGTACCGCTTTAAATGGCGAACAGCCATACCCTTGGGACCAACTCCAGCCCCAGGATGCGATGAGCCGACATCGAGGTGCCAAACCTTGCCGTCGATGTGGACTCTTGGGCAAGATCAGCCTGTTATCCCCGGAGTACCTTTTATCCGTTGAGCGACGGCCATTCCACGCTGGGCCGCCGGATCACTAGAACCTGCTTTCGCACCTGCTCGACTTGTGGGTCTCGCAGTCAAGCCCGCTTGCACTCTTGCGCTCTCGGGACGGTTGCCGACCGTCCTGAGCGGACCTTACGCGCGCCTCCGTTACACTTTAGGAGGCGACCGCCCCAGTCAAACTACCCGCCTGGCACGGTCCCCGAGCCGGATGACGGCCTCGGGTTAGGTCGCCGGCATGGTGAGGGTGGTATTCCAAGGGCGGCTCCGCCCGGGCTGGCGCCCGGGTTTCAAAGCCTCCCACCTATCCTCTACGCACCATGCCAACGAGCAATGCCAAGCTGTAGTGAAGGTTCACGGGGTCTTTCCGTCCTTCCGCGGGTAATTCGCATCTTCACGAATAGTACAATTTCACCGGGTCCATGGTCGAGACAGCGCCCAAGTCGTTACGCCATTCGTGCAGGTCGGAACTTACCCGACAAGGAATTTCGCTACCTTAGGACCGTTATAGTTACGGCCGCCGTTTACTGGGGCTTGGCTTCAGCGCCTCGCTTGCGCTAACGCATCCGCGTAACCTTCCAGCACCGGGCAGGCGTCAGACCCTATACGTCGCCTTGCGGCTTTGCAGAGTCCTGTGTTTTTGGTAAACAGTCGCTTGGGCCGTTTCGCTGCGACCCCC
>CAVHFE010000046.1:0-15245 GCA_963635145.1 Oscillospiraceae bacterium | reverse complement strand
CTTGCGCTGCTTCTGCGGGTAGCGGCTCGCGACCATCCAGGCGAACAGCAGGCCGATGAAGCCACCGATCAATCCAATGAAGAACCAGCCGACGCGCGTTCCCATGGGGACGTCGGGACGGCCCTCGCCGCTTTCCTTGCTTAAGTCGCGCATGCCGCCGAAAGGTAGAGGGTTTGTGCCTGCGCCGTTTTGGGCTTGGCCCGCTTGGGGCACCCCAGACTGTGCAGGAATGAAAACCGGCTTGCCTTCCTGATAGGCATTGGGAAGAATTTCGGCATTCCAGGCCCAAGGGTTTGCGGGGTTGCCCGAAGGAACCCACGCGCCGGCGGGAACCTTGCAGGGCTTGCCATCGATTGCCTGATTGGGGATTGCCTGGGCGTCCCAATTCCAGGGATTGGAAAGATCGCCCGTAGGAATCCAAGCTCCCACTTGCCCCGGGAAGGGATTAGGGGCTTGCGCGTTGGCCGAGGGCTGGCCACTTTGCGCCGTAGCCGCGCTTTGCGATGCAGCAAAGCGGTCGGCAGCGCGGCTTTCGGCGCTGGAGGTGCCATTGCCTGCAGAATCGCCAGCATTTGGCCCAGCTTGCGCAATCGGATTAGCGGCCGCGTCTTGCTGAGCGCCCGCCGAAACGCCCGCTCGCGCTCCCTGCTGAGCTTGACCCTGCCCCGGAGCCCCCTGGCCATCTTGCGCGGAAGCGCTCTGGCCCGCATTCTGGCTTGAGACGCCGTCGCCCCAATTAGGCTCGCGCCATTTTCCTTTATCTACATAGGTATAGGGATTGGCCCACCAAGGTGCATCGGGATTGGGCTTGTCGGACCAATGCGAAGGCTTGTAAAAAGGACCGATGTGATCGGACGCCTGGGCATCGGGGTTTTCCTGCTTGGGACGCTGCCATTCGGTGCCGCTGGAAGCACCTGGAGTTTGCTGGGAAGAGCCGGGCGCCTGCGAGCTAGCGGCGCCATTGCCGCCAGCGCCCACGCCCGTTGCGGAGCCGGAGCCTGCAACGTTGCCTTGAGCCGCATCCGCTGCAGCAGACTCGTTGGGCACATTTCCATGCGCCGTGACCGGATGGCCCTGGGTCGCCGCATCGAGATTCTGCTGGTACTTCAAATAGGCTTCGTAGTTGGGATCGTCGGGGGAAGGAACCCAGTCGGCCCCGTATTTGGCGCTGGAAGGCGTATTGGAAGAATTTTGATTTCGAGTGCTCTGGTCGCTCATCGTTTCCCCTCAATATAGTTTCGTTTCTAAACGATTTTACTGTGCGGGAAAACGGAAGTCTGAGCTGGCAAGGCTAAATACATGAACAGCCCATGAGTTTGCAGCAGGCTCTGGAGATTTGCGAACCACACGAGGCGGCCACCAATCCAAAGAGGCGCCCAAGCATAAGAAAGCTACTGCTGCCAAATGCTTTAATTCTTTATTTAAGGGCGAAGAGGACGAGCGGGTTGACGTCCATCAGGTACACCAGGCCGATGCAGCAGCCGAGGGCTATAACAACGCAGAACAGCAAGATGATGCCGATCACGCGCAAAACGCCGCGGGCAACTGTTTGCGGAACCTTGCTTTTACTGCGCAGGTCGTCAGGAAGAATGGACTCCTCCCCTTCGTAGGAAGCGTCGCTCACGCCGTAGGAATACGAGCCGGCCGCGTCCTCGACGGGAGCGCCGTAGGCATATTCGTCAAGGCCGCCGAAGTCGAGATTCGAAGGCGCGCTGGCCTGCTCGGACTGAACGGGAGCCGCATGGCGGGAGCGCACCGCGATGTCCTGCGTGTTGAAAACGGGATTGTTTGCTTCGCGGGGCTCGGGAGCGCTGGAAGCATGGCGGCCATGACGCGGCGTGCCACTGGCATGTTTGTCATATGTGCTGCCCTGCTGAGCCATCGTTCTCCCTTTCAACGGTTTCAGAACATATTACGACAAATATCCAAGAAAGCCCCGAAGAGGCTCTTGGCAAAGGAGCCTACTAGTCGGCTTTGCGCTGGTCGAGCACGAACTGCAACGCGGCATCGATTTCGATATCCAGGAACACCTGGCCGATTTCGCGGTACTTATCCCAACAATCAATGTAGGGTTTCAGAATCTTCTTAAGGGCATCGACATCCCTTTTCGCATGAAGCTCGGCGATTTTGTCCCGTTGGGGAAGAAGCTTCAGGCTGATCGTCTTCAGATCGACCGCCAGGCGCAACTGAGCGTAGTTTTCGCGGAACTCGATGGGGTCCTCTTCGACCTCGGCGCGAATCTGCTCATAACGGAGGCGATGTTCGTACCAATCGGCATCGAGTGCGCCCGAGGCGATGACCTCCTCGTAGGAAAGATAAGGCGTCAACAGCTTTTTGCCCTCGTTGAGCAAATACCTGGTGAAGCGAGCATCACAATTTTCGGTATAGGCCTTCAAATCTATAGGCACCGAAAGCTCAACGCCGGCAAAGCTTTTGAACTCGCATTCGCTCACGTAGCTTGTAGCAATTCTGTGGTTGACTCCGCCAAGCTCGGTCGCGTAGGTATCGGTTGGCTCGAGCAGAGCGGCGATCATGTTAAAGATCTTCTCGCCCGTCTTGGCCGTACGACCATGCAAGCCCTGAAGGAAGGCCCTTGTCTTCAGACCAAGGCCATTCGGGGCGAAGGCGCCTTCCGAAGCGCCGGCCTTCCATGCGCGCAAATAAGCGCTGGCGGGCGCGGGCACCTGGGCGTTTGCAAGGGCGAAGATTCTGATGCCCAGCTCTTTGTCCTGTTCGGCGGGATTTTCGTTGAGCTTCAAAACGCAGCTTTTGGTGCTGGAATACCTTACGAACAAGCCAGTGCAAGAAGGATCGTTGCCCATATAGGAAACGCGACGATTCTGGTAACTGCCAGGCAAAACGTCGATGAGTTTTCGCAGGTCGGCGGCGGGCATAAGCAGGCAATGATCGTCCAGGCGCTCGGGGAAGAGTTTCTTGACGAAGAGACCCTTTGCCACGGCAGGTGAACAGATACAGCGCAGGCCGTTTTTGCGGCAAAGCTCGGTGACCTCGCCCATAAGAAGCAGGAGGCAGCGCTGGTTTTCGTTCAGCACGTCCTCGGGGGTATCGAGCTTTTTGGCGGGCTTTTTGACGCGCGGCCACTCGCCCTCCCACTGAGGAACCCCGTTGGCGGCCGCCCAAGGCTTCCTGCGCAGCCACGAGGGAGCGTAGCCGAAACGCTGCTGAATGTCGGTCAGGATCAGGCCGTTCATAGTGCTTTCGGCGGCAAGCAAATAGGCATCGCCCACATCGATTCCGCGCTCGGACTTGCAATCTGCCTGATATTTGAGGAAGAAGCCGTTGCCCGCGAAGCGCTCAAGCGAGTCCTCGATGGCGTACTCGACTTCCTCAAGGGAAAGCTCGCCTGCGCGATGAAGGCGCCACAGACACTCAACCTCAAGATAGTAGAAAGTCACAGCGTTCGCATACGAAGCCTTAAGACTGCGCGCCTTTTCCAGAGCGTCGGCCACGCGACCGAAGCAAACGTCGTCGGTTGCGGAGCGGAAAAGCTCCAGGTCTTCAAAAGCCTGCGTCGCAAAGGGGGTGAGCGGGCGGCCGAGCTGCTTGCTCACGCGCAATATCTGATGCGCGCGGCCGATGCGCTCGGTGCAGATGAGCGCGATAAGAAGCGCGTCGTAAATCTCATCGGAAACATCGGCGAGCACCGGATGATGCGTGCGCCAGAACAACTTCGTGGTTCTACGACCGACCACGGGGCCGCCGATTTGCCAACCGACGAAGCGGCCCATGATGCGGTCGAGCGTTTTGCCATCGCGAGCGGCCAGGGCCTGCTCGAACTCCTGCCGATGCCGGGCAATGCGCTGTTCCACCTCTAGCTTGGCGAAATGTGCCTTAGCCTTGACGCGCGAATCCTCCAAGTAACGGCCCTCGAAGCCGGCCTTAAGGACGGCGGGGCGACGGGCAATCATCTTGCGGCGAAGCTCGTCGCGGTCGTGAGTAGGGCGGTAATAGGTAAGCGCGTCGCGATAGGAGAACTCGTGGGACTCCGGCGCGGAATGTTTGGCCGCGTTGGCGTTGCGGGGCATCTCAGGCCATTCGTCGTTGAAGGACGCGCGCAACACGCCATTGAAGCCGCGCGGAATCATGAACTCATAGGGCCCAACCTTGGTAAGAAGGGATCCATCGAAATCAGAGCGGCGATACTGCGTGCCGCTCCCCTGCCAGCGATGGATGTAAAGCTCGCCGTCCGGATCGAAATGCGAGGCAAGCCTTCGCTCGAATTCTTTAGAGGCCTCAATCTTGCCGAGCTTTTCTTTAAGAGCCATCACCTGCTCGTACTCTTCGGGCGTCGCCGCCGCACGCACGCTCGACGTGGTGGAGTAGGAGATCATGTCGTAGTAAAGGAGCAGATCCTTGTGGTAGCGGGCGATTTCCTCGGGGTCGTTTTTCACGGGATCGAGGACGAAGATGTCGATGACGTAGCCCGCGTAATCGTCGTGCAGGGACTGCTGCTTGTGGATGCAAGTGGTGTCGAGCGCGATGTAGCGCGGCATCACGTGGAAATAGGCTTCCTGCACATCGGGGGCGCACAGCATGCGCTCGGGCGGCAAGTTGGCAGGGTCTTGGCAGACCTCTTTGAACTTGAGCCAATCCTCGTAGGGCATCAGGATGTCGAAATCGTCGTCCCAGGGGATGATCCCGCCATGGCGAACAGCGCCGATGAGCGTGCCGCATCCAAGGAAATACCGGATGCCGTGCTTCATGCAGATGTCGTGGATCTCGGCGCCCAAGCTCAAAAGATAGGCCTGCTGTTTGTTCATTGAATCCCCTTCTACTACCGCCCGTGTTGCACGGCGGTATTTTGCCGGGTCAATTCTACCATCTTCGGGCCTTTGCCCTTACACGCCCGAAAGTGGCCGATTGCTTTGATGTTTTTCCTTGTGTTCACAATTTCTAGTTGTTAAACTGTTCGTGAACATTACGAATGGCATGAATCGTGAACGCATAAGGCGCCGGACGCACGTGAGGGACAAAACCCGCGGAGCAATTCCGGAATCGCAGTAGGAAAGGAGCCCTGTGGAACTCGATCGCTATCAATTCGAAGTGCTTCTGGCTCACCTTGCCGACGAAGCGCCGACCCAGCGCGACATCGCGGACAACGCCGGCATTTCGCTCGGATCGGTGAACAAGGCGAGCAAGGCCTGCAAGGAAGCCGGTCTGCTTACGGGCGACGGCGCACTTACCGGGGCCGGCCGCGCGGCACTTGCGCCCTACAAAGTTGACAGCGCGGTGATCCTGGCGGCTGGCGCGGCATCGCGCATGGCGCCCCTTTCCTTCGAGAAGCCCAAAGCGCTCTTCGAAGTGCAGGGCGAGATCCTTATCGAGCGCCTGATTGGCCAGATCAAAGCTGCGGGAATCGAAGACATATCCGTTGTGGTGGGCCACATGAAGGAAAGCTTCTTCTACTTGGGCGACAAGTTCGACGTGAACATCATCTCGAGCCGCGATTACGCCAACCGCAACAACCACTCCTCGCTCTTCTTGGCACGCGAGCGCCTGAACAACAGCTACATCTGCGCGTCCGACCAGTACATCGTCGAAAACCCCTTCAGGCCCTACGTCTTCGAGGCCTACATGCCCATGTTCAAGAGCAAGCCCGAATCGCGCGTCCGCGCCATCACCTGGGACAAGAAGAACATTATCACGGGGATGGAGCGTCGCGCCGGCTGGTACCCGCGCGGCCCGGTATACCTGGACGCCGCCAGCTCGCACAAGCTCATGAGCATCATCGAGGAGGAATACGACTACCACGAGACCAAGCGCAAGCTTTGGGACACCATCTTCCTTGAGCACGCGGGCGAGTTCAGCGTGCGCGCGAAGAAATACCAGCCGGGCGAGATTTACGAGTTCGACCAGCTGCAGGACCTGCTGGCCTTTGACCGCGACTTCCTTATCAACGTCGACTCGGCCATTCTGGACAACATCTGCAAGACGCTCGATTGCAAGCGCGCCGACATCACCCAGGTTGTGCCCCTGAAGGCGGGGCTTACCAACCTGTCGGTGCTTTTCAGCTGCAAGGGCGAGCGCTATGTGTACCGCCACCCCGGTGCCGGCACCGACGAGATCGTCAACCGCCAAGCCGAGACCTTCGCGCTGAACGCCGCCAAGCGTCTGGGGCTGGACGAAACCTTCCTGTACGAAAACGCCGAGGAAGGCTGGAAGATTTCCCACTTCATCGAAGGCTGCACCGACTTCGACTACCGCAACACCAAGCAGGTGAAGCAAGCGTTGCAGCTGATCAAGCGCCTGCACAGCTGCGATGAGGTATCGCCTTGGTCCTTCGATTTCTACGAAGCGACGCTCGACATCCTCCGCTTGCTGGCAGAAATTTCGTACCCCCTGCCGCGCGACTTCGCCGAGCTCAAGGCCGACGCGGGCGCGATTGCCGAGGCCATGAAGCAGGACCAGGGACAGCCGTGTCTGTGCCACAACGACTTCTACGGCCCCAACCTGCTGGTTCATGGCGACGAGATGTGGGTTATCGACTGGGAGTACGCCGCCATGGGCGACTGGGCCTGCGACCTGGGCAATTTCGTGGCACAGGGCTCGGGCTACTCGGTTGAGGAGGCCATTGCCATGCTCGACCTTTACTTCGACCGCAAGCCAAGCGAGACCGAGGTGCGCCATTGTGTGGCCGCTGTCGGCATCGTCGGCTTTTACTGGTACGTATGGGCAATGTACAAGGAAGCGATGGGCAACCCCGTTGGCGAGTGGCTCTATACCTGGTACAAAGCCGCAAAATCGTTCATTGCCGCTGCAAAGGAGCTGTACTGATGAGCGCAAAGAAACCTCAAACCACCGATCAGGGAAGCAACGAGTACTTCGCCAAGCGCTCGCTTAAGGGCGGCGCGGTTGGCTGGGTGCTGCTAATCAGCCTGGGCGTTTCCTACACCATCTCGGGCGACTTCAGCGGTTGGAACTACGGCATGGAGCAAGGCGGTTGGCTGGGCCTTGCCATCGCCTGGGCCATCATGGGCCTGATGTACGCCTGCACCGTGTTCGGCCTGGCCGAGCTTTCCAGCGCCATCCCAACCGCGGGCGCCGGCTACGCCTTCGCCCGAAGCGCCATGGGACGCACCGGCGGCTTTGCCACCGGATTGGCGCTTATCATCGAGTACGTTTGCGCGCCGGCGGCCATCGCCACCTTCATCGCGAACTACGTGATTGCGCTGGGGATCGTGGACGTGGACGTGCTCGTCATCGTCGCTGTCGCCTACGTGATATTCATCGGCATCCACATCTTCGGCGTGGGCGAGGCCTTGAAGCTCATGCTGGTGGTGAGCGCCATCGCCATCGTCGCGCTGGTGGCCTTTGCCGCAGGCATGGTTCCCAGCTTCGATGCAGCCAACTTGTTCAACATGCCCGCCGTCGATTCCGCGGGTTCAAGCGATCTTTTGCCCTTCGGCCTTTTGGGCGTGCTCGGCGCGCTTCCCTACGGCATCTGGTTCTTCCTGGGCGTTGAAGGCGTGCCCCTGGCAGCCGAGGAAGCCGCCAACCCCAAGCGCGACATGCCGCGCGGGCTTATCGGGGCGCTCGTGATCCTTGGCCTGACCGGCTTCCTTTCCCTGCTGCTTGCCGCGGGCGGCGCGGGCGCGGCGCTCATCGCGCCCAGCGATGCGCCCTTGGTTGACGCGCTGAACGCCGTTGGACAAAGCGACCTGGCGGTCTTCGTTAACTGGGCGGGCTTAGCCGGCCTGATTGCCAGCTTCTTCAGCTTGATGTACGCGGGTTCGCGTCAGGTGTTTGCGCTTTCCCGCGCGGGCTACCTGCCCAACTTCCTTGCCCTTACCGGCAAGCGCAAGACCCCTTACGTCGCGCTTATCGCTTCGGGCGTTGTGGGCTTCATCCTCGTCGTTGTGATGCGCGACGGCAGCTTGATCCTCAACATCGCGGTGTTCGGCGCCTGCGTTTCGTACGCGCTCATGAACCTTTCACACATCATCCTGCGCCTGCGCAACCCCGGCATGCATCGCGGCTACCGCACGCCCGGCGGCACCGTGACCACGCTTATCGGCTTCGTGCTTTCGTGCATCGCTATCGTATCCACCTTCTTCGTGGACGTGGTGGCCGCCAGCTGCGTGCTCATCATCTACATCTTCGGCATGGCGTATTTCAGCTTCTATTCGAAGAAGCATCTGGTAAGCAACGCGCCTGAAGAAGAGTTCGCCAAGCTGAACCAGGCGGAAAGCGAGCTGCGCTAAAATCAACGCAAACGATTTCGCATCCCCCAAGCAATCGTTGGGGGATGCTTTTGTTTGCAAACCGCACCCTTCAGGAAAGGAAGCCATGTCCAGTTTGTCGCATGATGAGTTCCTTGAACTCGAAGCGCGCTACCAGGCGGGCACCGCAACGCCGACCGAGCTGGAAGCGCTTGAGCCCTACCGCGCCAAACGCGCCGTGCTGGTGGCATCGGGCTTCGGCAGCCGCATGTTGCCGCTCACCATCAACAGCCCCAAGCCCCTTATCCGCGTTAAGGGCCGCCGCATCATCGAGACCATCCTTGACGCGCTTTTGGCCATCGACGTGACCGAGATCTACATCGTGGTAGGCTACCTGGCCGACGAGTTCGAGCTGCTGAAAAAGGACTACCCCAGCATTACGCTCATCTACAACGAGCAATACGCCAACACCAACAACATCTCGTCGGCGGTATGCGCGCGTGAGCATTTCGAAAACGCCTACGTGTTCGAAAGCGATTTGTTCCTTAAGAATCCTGCGCTGCTGAAAAAGTACTCGGATGAGTCGTTTTACCTGGGAGTGCCGGTTAAAAGCACGCCCGACTGGTGCTTCGACACCGACGAGGAAGGCGTGATCTGCGACCTTCATAAGGGTGGCGAAAATTGCCATCACATGTATGGCATCTCGTACTGGACCGCGGAAGATGGTGCCAAGCTGCGCGAAGATCTGCCCGCAGCCTTTGTCTGCGAGGAAAACAAGCAGCGTTTCTGGGACGACGTGCCCTGCGTGGTGAAACGCGAGAACTACCAGGTGCGCGTGCACGAATGCAGCTTCGACGACATCGACGAGATTGATTCGCTGGCCGAGCTGCAGGAAATCGACCCCGCCTACGTAATCAAGTAAACTTGCCCGAGCTCTTTTAAGAATAGGAACATCATGGACCAGGAAATCCTTGCAAAAATCGACGAGATAGTTGATGCGCCCACCCTGTACCCGGAAGTCGAGCGCAAGCCGCGCGAGCGCCGCGTGCAAGACATGATCGAGTGGTACGAAGCCAACAACGAGGTAAACCATTGGTACAACCTCTACGGCCTTGACCGTGCAGACGCGCCCGATCAAGCCAACTACCTTGACAACGGCAACCTTCGCCGCGAGCGTTGGAAGGCCAACTCCACTTTCTACCCCGCTGGCAACGCCTTCCCCTTCGACTACACGCTCGTTATGCGCGACAAGCTCCTGTTCGAGAACTGGATTTCGCAGACCGCGCAGAGCAAGAGCGAATACGTGCCCTCCATCTGCGTCATCCGCAACGGCGAGCTGCGCCCGCGCAAAGCAGACGGCCTGCTGGGCGAGGTGCAGAGCCTAAGCGAGTTCCTTAAGCCTTGGATTGGCCAGAGCCTGGTGTTCAAGCAGACCTACGGATCGCACGGCTTCACCGTCGAGGTCGTCGACATCGAGGACGACAAGGTCACGCATAAAGACACCAGCTATAGCTTTGCCGAGTACGCCGAGCATCTTTCCGGCGAGCGCACTTGCTGGATTGTCCAGGAGTTCATGAAGCAGCACCCGGCGCTCGACAAGCTCAACGCCTCGTCCATCAACTGCATCCGCATGATCACCTACAGCACGGGCAGTCGCGTGGTCATCGATGCCGACCATAGCATCCTGCGCATCGGCCGCCCCGGCATGCGCACCAACGACATGCCCGAGGGCGCCATCCCCATCCTCATCGACAAGGATGGCAAGATCAGCGATATCGCCTATTCCATCAACCCAATGGAGCGCATCGAAACCGGCCTGGGCGGCTACGAGATTCCCTACTTCCAGGAAGCGCTGGATTTGTGCGTTCGCCTGCACAAGGCCATCCCCGAGCTGTTCACCATCGGTTGGGACGTTGCCATCGGCCCTGATGGCCCCGTGATCATCGAGGGCAACGACGGCTGGCACCCGCGCTTGGTGCAGTGCTACTTCGGCGAGGGCCTGCGCCCCATGTGGAACGAGCTCATGGCCGAGCGTCAGGCCAACGTCCACCCCGACGTCGACGAGCACCCTGAGGTGTAGGAGCTTTCGGTGGTGGCAGTTGTGCCGCGCTGCTTGAGCGGCATTGCTTGAGCTACCCCGTTTGAGCGGCGCGGCTGGCGCACATGGCCGAAAGGTTAAATGAAAAGAACGTGCCCCTGGCTATTCAAGAAGCCAGGGGCACGTTTGTGTTTGCGGGGCGACGTTACGGCTGCGGTTACGTTTGCGCTTACGGGGCCGCGCCGTTTGCGGTGCGGCACGGTGCGACGCCAGCACTGCTTGGCGCGGCGCGGCGTGGTGCTGGCGCGTGCGGAACCAGCAAAAAGGCAGGCTACTTGGAGAAGAGCTCGATCACCTGCTCGCGGGTGGAGATGCCAGAGTTTTGAGGGATGCCTGTTTTCGCCAGGTCCTTACCGCAGAACTTGCCATCAACGTAATACTCCAGGCCCATGTAGTCGGCATACCAACCGAGCACCTTGTCGATGGTAGGCGCTGGCGTGCCGAAAATCTCGCAATACGCGCGAATGATAGCCAAGCCCCAAGGGAAATCCTCGGTGAACAGGCGGGAGCTCGTGTCGGCCACGAACTTACCCTCCGCATCAGGCGCGGGCTTCATCGGAGCCATCACGGTTTGGAAGGTCTGGATTGAATTGATCTTGGCAGTCATGGCCTCGACGGTGGGCGACTCGTAGTGTTCGCTCAGAGGCTTGACGGAGCTCATGTCCAGCTCAGGGATGGCATCGAAAAGCGCATGAAGTTCGCCATCGACGGCGAAGAGCGTCTCGGAGGCCTTGGCACCCCAGCCAACGTAAAAATGCAAGTGCTCGTTGAATTCGTAATCGCGGGGCTTATCGCCGAAAATCTCGTAGGTGCGCGAGGTGTGCAGAACGGGGTTGCTCGGCGTAAGCGACACCGCCAGGAAGTTGTCGGCGCGCTTCGTCTTCAGGCCGCAGGCCTCGATGCGGGCACAAGCCTCGTCCAGGTCGGCCGCACGCAGGGTGCCGACCACGCTGCAGGGCTTCCAACTTTTGAGGTTGGCCACTTTGCCATACTCGGCGAGCTTGGCGGTAAAGGGCACGCGCTGGAAGCCGAACAGCTTAGCCTTTCCTTTGAAGTACCTGTCGAAGAAGAACTCGAAGCCACCGCTGCCCGGCAGAACGCCCACGAAGGAGCCCTCCGCCACGTACGGCGCAATATCGGCAAAGGCCTTTTCCACGGCGAAGTGTGGCAAGGCGATGAAGACGATGTCGGCATCTTTTGCCGCCAAGGACGCATCGTTGGAAACGCAATCGAGCTTCACCTGGTAGGAAAGCTCGCCCTCCCAATCGTTGCAGGTGAGGACATCGGCGAAGCGCTCGGGGCGGCGCGTGAACATGCGGACCTCGTACTCGGGGTGCGTATGCTTGATATAGCAGCAGAGCGCCGTACCGATATGCCCTCCGCCAACGATAGTGACCTTCATGAGATTCGCCTCTTCCTTTGCCTTGCCTTGCTCAAGCTAGCTTCGGTTTGCCTTAGCCAACCTGCGCCCGGCATACTGCCTCTTCCGCTTGCAATGGAAAAGGGCAGAAAGACTTGCCTTCTGCCCTTTGATGATTCGCCTAGACTCGTTGTTCGCTTTCGTGAGCCTGCTGCGTTGCCCTAGACCAGACCCTTGATGCGAATTGCCGTACCGTTGGGCATGTTGTAGACGTACTTGGCGTTGTTGGGATGCAAACGCACGCAACCATGGGAAATGTTGTTGCCCAGCTGCTGACTCAAAGGCTTGCTGTACTTGGAGCGGTTGCCGCGCTTGGTAAGCGCGCTGTGGAAGCCCAAAGATCCGCCGTAACCGTGGAAGTTCCAGTAGGAAATCTTGCCGGAGTCGATACGAGCGCGCTTGTAGCTCTTCAGCTTGAAGTCGCCCTTGGTGGTGGGACGGGACTTAATGCCGGTGCCGCACTTCCAGTACTTCTCGAGCTTCCAATTGCCCTTGGAACCCTTGTAAATAGCCACGCGGTTGAAGGTAGTATCAACGGTGATCACGTAGGAAGTGGTGCTGGACATGTTCTTGATGCGCGAGTAGAGGATGTCCTTGGCGAAGGAGTCCCAGTTGGACTCGAAGGACGTGTAGAGGTCGCCGTTGGCGGGCTTGGTGCCGCCGCTCTTCTCGACGAGCTTGATCTGGTAACCGCACGTCTTCATGCGGGAGTTGAAGTTCTTAACGCCTGCCTTGGCACCATTCTTGGCCCAAGCCATCCAGCCAGCACCGGAAATGTAGGTGCGGTAGTAAACGTCGAAGTGCTTTGCCAGGTCGCCGGAAAGGCTCACGGTCATATACTGCGCAGCCTGACCGCCGATGCCGGCAGCAGTAGACTTACCCTTCTTGGTGTTGCTGCCCTTGGTGGCCTTTTTATCATTGAACATGGAGTAGGAAACGGTGCCGGAAAGAGCGTTGTTCATGCGATCGACCTGCATACGG
This sequence comes from Oscillospiraceae bacterium, assembly GCA_963635145.1. Taxonomy (GTDB): domain Bacteria; phylum Actinomycetota; class Coriobacteriia; order Coriobacteriales; family Eggerthellaceae; genus Anaerotardibacter. The sequence continues at coordinate 2,566 of CAVHFE010000046.1, read as the reverse complement.
CCAACCTTCTTGGTGCCGGAGCCCTTACCGGAAGTGCCGCCCTGGTTGGTCCAGCCCTTCCACTTGCCCTGGCCGTAAGAGTTGTAGGTCAGACCAACGATGTGGAACGTGAACGACTTAGAGGTTCCGTCGTACGAACCTTTGCCCTTTGCGTAGACCGTTGCGTTTTGACCGGAAACATTATTGCTGTAAACCAGGTCGTAATCGGTGCCTTCGGTGAGCTTCTTGGAACCATCGTAGATCTTGAGCTTCGCCTTAACGGCGCCGCCGGTGTAGGCGTAGTAACCGCCATTGATGAAATCACTGGAAACGCTGCAGCTAGCAATGGACTTGCTGTTGATTTTGTAGCTGAGCTTGAGCGAGCCTGTATAGGCGCCGGAATTGCACTCAACCGTTGCGTAATGCTCACCAACGGTCTTGCCGGAGAAGGTGACCGTAAAATCCTTGCTTATGTCGGTTTTGCGATCGCCGCCCTGGTAAATCGCAAGGTTGAGGCCCTTTTGAGCTTCGTCGTAATCGACATCGCCGAAGCTGCCGCTTGCCCAGAGACCGTTCTTCAGCGAGCCGTTGACCTTAAGCACGAACTCAAGGCTGCCATCGCCCAAGGTACCAGCGGTGCCGTCCTCGTTCCAGGTGTTCTTGGTGTCGATGCTCTTGCCATCGGCGCTTTCAGACTGAGCGACGGCATCGGAGGCCGAAGACGTGGCGCTCTGGGCGCCCTGAGCTGCAGCTTGGGTTGCATCATCGGAAGCCTTGGAGCCGGTGTCGGCCAAAGCCTCGGTGATAGGGCACAGGCTGATAGCCAGAACCGCAGACAAGGCAGCAGCCATGATTTGCTTGTGTAAGGGCAGCTTATGGGTGATTTCCGTCTGAGACATTAATCCTCAATCCTTCGAGCGGCCGAGCGCCGCACAAGTTCGTCAAACTCGTTTTTTCGTACCCTTTATTTTGCCATAAAACCAACCGCAAATTCACAGATTCGCGCCTCTATAGGAAAACCAAAATCACCCAGCCACGAAGGGCGAACGTGTGCGGCTGTCCAGCGACGCCAGCCTTCTGTGCTGCGGCGCCAGCACGACCCTTAACGAAGCCGGCCTTCCACGCGGCACCGATTAAATGGCATCGAGCGCCCGGCAGCAATCTCACACAGGCGCTCGAAATCCGCCTAGCAACCCTCGCTACGGCGGCGCGAACAGGCATGCGCGAAGCCCGCAACGACGAGCGTCGCGCCCGCGACGACGACGAGGACAGCCGAGTTCGTGGCGTCACCGGTCTTGGCGGACTCGGAGGCGCTAGCGCTCGAGCTTTCAATCTGCTCGCCAGACGAATCGAGGGCGTCGGGAGTATCCCCCTCGTCGCCATGGCCACCGTCGGAGATCTTGTTGGTCACGGCAATGCGCCACACGCCATCTTCACCGAGCTGAACATCGCCGACGCTTGCCGTATATCCAGCCACGCTATCCTCGACCACGGAATACGTGCCGCCCGCGATAGACAGGTCTTTCCAGGTGTAGGACCAATCATTGTCGGCGCTCAGGACAGCGGTTGCGTCTTCGCTCGTGAGCTTCTTGCCATCCTGGCACAGATGCACGGTCACACTAGCCGGGCGCTTGCCGGCGGCGTTGTCATCATCGTCCCATTGCTTGGCAACGGAAAGGCTGCGCTTGGTGGAGTTGTCGAAGCGCACGGACGTGACATTTTCGGGAGCAGCGACGAGGCTGGAGACCAGGTACTTGCCGTCTTCCTGGTTTTTAGCGACCGTTACCTTAACCACGTATTCAGTGGAGTCATAGGCGTAGCTGCCCTCGCCGGCCACCTCGACGATGCGGTAATAGTAGGTGCCCTCGCGCGGCTTGGACTTGTAGGCGATTTTGCTGAAGGTAGCCACGCCCTCTTTGTCATTGCTTGCCTGGGAAGAATAGCCTCCCTGAACCTCGTTGCCGTTCTCGTCGATCTGGACGCACGTGAAGCTGAAGGCGCCCTTGTACTCAGCGCCGGCCTGGGTACCGTCGACGTACTTCACCGCATACGGCGTGAAGGTGGGCGTGTCGGCGGAAACGATGCTGCCCCACTGGGTTATAGCATCGGCGCCGGGCTGCTTCACTTCGTCCTTGTTAATGGTCTTGCCATCCACAACAAGCTCGGCTGTGTTGTTAATGGAGTCGAGCGACACGGCAAGCTCGGTGGGCGCAACGATGCGCACGTTATGGTGGGCCTGCGGGTTCTTAAGAGTAACGGTAAGCAGGTTGGATTCATCGACGGCCACCTCGTATTCGCTGGTGGGGAGCTCATCGCCTTGCGCGATTTTGCCATCGGCCAGCTTCAGTTCGTAGACCTTCACCGATGCCGTGTCGGCCTTAAGAGCGATGTTCAGCTGGTCGCGCACGGCCACGCTTTGAAGCTTGGCAAGCTCATCGGCCGTGAAGGAGCTTTCCAGGTACACATCGAACGTCCAGTTGATGATCGGGTTGCCGTTCGCCGCCTTCTTGTCGGAGAGAACGCCCGACTTGGCTATCTGCTTCTGAACGGAAACCTCACCCTTGGAAGAGGCCGCGGCGGTGTTGCC